>JANLPS010000388.1:0-44143 GCA_031367385.1 Archangium sp.
CGTCATCTGCCCGATGATCAGCTCACGTGAAGAGGCCCAGCGGCTGGTCGCGTATACGAGGTACCCACCGCAGGGCATTCGCAGCAACGGGCCGGCTCGCGCGCTGTTGTACGGAGGCGCTGACTATGTGGCGCAGGCGAATTCGACCGTGGTCGCCTTCGCGATGATCGAGACGGCCGCCGCGGTTGATGCCATCGACGACATCTTGTCGGTTGAAGGCCTCGAGGCCATTTACGTCGGCCCTTCAGACCTCTCGCTGGCCCTCGGGTGCAAGCCGGCGTTCGACGTGCTCGAGCCTGCCGCGGCGCAGGCAGTCGAGCATATTTTGGCTCGCGCCAAGGCGCACAAGATCGTCGCCGGCATTCACAACGGCAGCCCCGAGGCCGCGCGAGAACGCATCAACAAGGGGTTTCAGTTCGTCACCGCCGCGTCTGACACCCGGCTGATCGCCAGCGGAGCCCAGCACGCAGTCGCGAAGGCACGCTCGAAATAAGAAGAGGTTCGCAGGCGCTAGATGCCCCGTACCGAGGTCACCACCAGCCCAGAAACGGCTGCGAACGCCACCAGCCCCCAACAGGCAAAAGCACACACCGCGAAGAACGGTACCACCGGCGCCCCTGGCTCGACCCGGTGTCGTGTCGAGGCCAACACTGCCGTCAGGGGCAGCCCAAGGAGCGCGAAGTTCTCCTTGATGTCGAAGAGGTTCGAGGCCCAGGGCGCATCGCGATCGAGCCCCACTCCGCGCACCATCACTCTGAAGTGCGGGTACATCAGAAGCCCGACGACAAAGGTCACCGCGAACAACACGGTGACGACCAGCGACTGCACGCGAATCATTCGCAGCGACGAACGGCGGCCGCGCAGCACCGAGAGCATCGCCAGCGCCAAGTGCGTGGTCGAGCCAAGCAGGGCCAAGCCCGAAAGCGCATGCAGCACGAGCAGCCACCGCGCGACTTCACTCAAAAAGACCGGCGTCATGTGCGATGGCTACTCCGTTGGAGGGCCATAGACCAACTCGTGTTTCTTGAGCTTGAGCAACAGGTTCGACCGGCTGATGCCCAGCTCGCGCGCGAGGAGGCTCTTGTTGCCCTCGGTTCGCTTCAGACCCTCATCCAACATGGTCTTCTCAAGCAGGTCGATCGCGTCGTTCATTCGAGCCGGGAGGGGCTGCGGCAGCAGGTGGCCAGCGAAAGCGTGTGGTGTGCCCGCACGCTCGGCGGGGCCGGAGATGCGACTCGAGAGCAGCTGCTCGCCGATGACCTCCTCGTGGCCTCCCAGCACCAACAGCCGTTCAACTTCGTTCTCGAGCTCGCGAATGTTGCCTGGCCAACGGTAGGCCGCGAGCAGCTGGAGCGCTCTGGCCGAGAGCCGATGAGCCACGTCATTCGGGCGCCGCAGCCGCGCCATGAAGTGGGCAATCAGCAACGGCACATCATCGGGTCGCTCCCGCAGCGCCGGCACGTGAATCTGAACCACGTTGACCCGATAGAAGAGGTCTTCTCGAAACGTCTTCTGCGCCACCATCTGAGCAAGATCTCGGTGCGTCGCCGCGATCACCCGAACGTCGACCTGCGTGACCTCTGAGCCACCCACCGGGGTGAAGCTGCCTTCTTGCAGCACCCGCAGGAGCTTGGTCTGCAGCGCGAGCGACATCTCGGCGATCTCATCGAGAAAGAGCGTGCCGGTGTCAGCAGCCTCAAACAACCCGCGCTGCCGAACGACGGCGTCGGTGAAGGCGCCTCTCTCGTGCCCGAACAACGCGCTCTCGAGCAGGTTGTCATTGAGCGCCGAGCAGTTCTGCACCACGAAGGGCTTGTCGCGCCGGCTGCCGCTGAAGTGTATCGACCGGGCCACAAGCTCCTTGCCCGTACCTGATTCACCGCTGATCAACACCGACGCGTCAGAGTGCGCGAGCTTCTCGACCCGCTCGAGCACCTGCCGCAGCGCCTCCGAAGTGCCGATCATGCGAGGTGCGTCGAGCGGCCCACCGCGGGGCGCCTTGGCGTGGAGCGACCTCGACACCCGGCGCTTGGCCTCTTCAGCGCTGGCGATCTGCAGCGCTCCAAGTTCGAGCAGGTCTTTCAGGCGGTCGAGCGCCGCGGAGTCGAGCATCGGCAGTCTATCGACCGCTCGCTCGAGGTCGGTGGCCCCTGGGCTCATCAACGTGGCGATCTTCGCGGGGAGATCATCTCGCCGAGGCGCCTTCGGCCGCGAGAACCCTTGTACGAAGAGCGTGCCCCGGTGTTCGCCGTCGACGATGATCGGCGCACCGATCATCACAAAGCCCAAGTGACACTCGTGTACCTTCGTGCCAGCGCCTCGCGTCAGGTCGTGAAGCTCCTTCACCGAAGCGGCGCAGCGAGAAAACCCCTCGCCTGAAAACAACGAGAGCCGGCAGAAATCGTTCGGTGGTGGCGTGATCTGCTTTTGCGCCCAGTCCGACACTGCCCCGTCTGGAGTGGTGATTGAAAGCTCGGCGCGCCACCACTTTCGAATCAGGTCGCGCAACGTGAAGATCGCGTGAATACGTTCAGGTTGCTCGAAACCCATTTTGGCCAGCGCATTTCAGTGCACCTCACGCGCCAAACCGTCGTCGCTCGAGCGAGCCGCGACTCTGTAATTTGTCTCTACAGAGAAACCGCTTGGTTTCGGTCAATCGGTGTTTCAACACCCCACTTGAAGCCTGCCGATGCGTGAGGCGATTCGGCCCAGCTCGTTTCGATTGGCGCGGTTGCGCCGAGCCCACCGACCCTTATGGCGATGGCATGACACGCGCACGCTGAAACGCCCTATGAAGCGCCGCATCGTGAAGATGGTTTTTGGTTTCACCCCTGCTTCATCTGAGCGAGATGCCCAGTGCTCGAGACGCTGGCGATGACTCGCTCGCTGTCGGTGGCGCTCGGTGCGTTGGGGTTCGTCGCGGGCGAGTTCGCGGTCACGGCGACCACCGCGCCGACTCTGTGGTACCAGCCCCTCGAGCGACGATTCTGCTTCGACCGCTACGCCGCCGCCCCCGCGATGGACTTTTACGGGCGGTTGGCCGCGGCGAGCCTCGCCGGGCTCGTCTTCTTTGGCGTGGGTCTGGTGCTCTTTCGTCACCTGAGCGACGGCGCCGCACGGCTGTGGTCTCGAAGGCTCTCGGTGTGGCTCGGCTCAGGCCTCCTCGCGACCGCGGCGCTGCATGCGGCGTTGCTGATTCACCGAGTGCCGGTGCCGCTCGAGTTGACGGCGCCATGACCGCCGTGCTGCTGCTTGCGCTTGCCTCGCAGGACTCCGGGCTCGAAGAGCTCGCCTCGAACGTCGGCGCCGTCTCTCACCCGCAGACCATCAGCGCCCTCGAAGCCTTCGTGGCCTCGCACCCCGGTGACCCGAACGTCGATCGCGCGCTGCTGCTCGAGGCGCAGCTGTACCGTGCCGATGGCGACGACGCGCACGCGCTTCAGGTGCTCAACCGAATTCTCGCGGCACCGGGGTTCTCCGCGTGGCGGCGCGATGCAGCGCTGGAGCGCGCAAGCCTCGACGTGGCCGCCTGGCGATTCGGCGCGGCGCTCTCGGCGTATGGTTGGCTCGCCCACGACCCCGATGAGCGGCGGCGATACCAGGCGCGCATGGGCGCGGCCGAGGCCCTCGCCATGCGAGCTCGCCTGTACCTGGGGTGCGCCATCTCATTCGCGTTGGTGGCCGTGGTGCTGTGGCGCCTGGCCAGGGCCCGTCGCGCGCTGTTGCCCCCGACTGAGGAGGTCACCTATGCGCTCCCGCTGGTCGTGCTGCTTGGCATCGCAGCGCTCTCTCAACCCGCCGCGGAGGCCCGCGCGGTGCTCACCCTCGCGGGTGGCGGCCTGGTGCTTCTCTGGGCCAACTCGTCTTTCTGGCGGCTTCGTCGGCCCCGCGGCCTGTTGCGCGTCGTCGAACCGGCCTTCGCAGCCGGTCAAGCGTTCGGTCTTTTGTACTGCGCAATCGTCTCGAACAACTTGTGGCATCGGTTGGTCGAGACCTTCGTCAATGGAGCTGAAGGCTGATGGCGCGACGCGAACGGCCTCGAATTCTGTCGGTGCGCTTCGGGGTCAACCCCAACTCGAGCTCGCTGGGAGTCGACGTCACCTTTCTGCTCTTCGGCGGAGTCACCGCGCTCGCGGCCAGCCTGGTGTTGTCGGCCATTCTGCGGTCGGTTCGGCGCGCGCCGTCAGTGGTCGGGCCTGAGGCCAAGGCTCCCGAATGAGAATTCGCCCTGAAGCCTTCGGCGCGATCGTCGAGCTCGAGACCCCGCGCGCGCTGGTCTCCGTGAACCGCCCGATGGCGACCCTGCTGGGCATGCGCGAGAGCCCACTGTGGCAGACGGCCCGTGAACACCTCAGCGCGCCGACCGAAGTTCACCTGGTGGTCTCCAAGCGCTGCAGCGCAGGGTGTAAGAGCTGCTACGTCGACGCGACGCCCAAGGGAGCGGCGTTGTCGTTCGCGCAGGCCAGGCAAGCGCTCGATCGACTCGCGGCCCACGGCGTTTTTCACGTCGCTCTTGGTGGCGGTGAGGCGCTCGACCTCGACTACCTCTTCGAGCTGGCCGCGTACGCTCGCAGCATCGGCATCTTGCCGAACCTGACGACCGCGGGGTTGAGTCTCACCAGGGCCCAGGCCCAGAAGTGCACCGTGTTCGGGCAGATCAACGTCAGTGTCGACGGCGTGGGCGCGGCCTACCGTGCCGCCCGCGGCTTCGATGGCTTCGCCCGGGCCGAGCGCGCCCTCCGCTGGCTGCGTGAGACGAAGAAAGAGGTCGGTATCAACTGCGTCGTCTCGCGCAAATCATTTCCCCACCTCGAGGCGGTCGCCGCGCTGGCGAAGCGGCTCAAGCTCAACGAGCTCGAGCTGCTCAGGTTCAAGCCCGCCGGCCGTGGCCAGGCGATGTTCGCTGAAGAAGACCTGACCCTCGATCAAGCGAAGCAAGTCTTCCCGCTCGCGCGACGGCTCCTGTTTCGACATCGCGTGCGGGTGAAGCTCGATTGCTCGTTTGCGCCGATGGTCTTTTGGCATCGGCCCGCACCGTGGGTCGCCCGGTTCTTCGGAGTGGTCGGCTGCGAGGGCGGCAACCTGCTCGCGTCAGTCATGCCCGATGGCACGCTGACCGGGTGCTCGTTTGGCGGCCCCGCCGAAGCCAGCATCTTCGACGCCTCGGCGACATCGAAGGCCTTCGACGAGGGCTTCACCGCGTTTCGAGACTACCCCTCACGCGCGCAGGAGCCCTGCCGCAGCTGCGAGTACCTCTCACTCTGCAAAGGAGGGTGCCGGGTGGTCGCCCAGGCCGGAGGTGATTGGTGGGCGCCCGACCCTGGCTGCCCTCGGGTGGCCGCGCATCGGTCGTCGAGCTCCGCGGGCAGCACGCCGGCTGCCGGCCGGTGAGCGCCCTCAGTACAGGGCCGCACATGGCAACACAGGCTGCGCGCGCGTGACGGTTCATCTCTGCTTCAGGTGGCCAAGGGTGATGCGTCTTTCGCCCCAGTCGGGGTTTGTAATTCGTCGGTACAGTCGCGTTGGTGCATTTCGGGGCATAGGCATTTCAGCGCCGCGATGGAGATCAGTCGGTGCCGGTTGAATCGGCGCGCTTTGGGCTGAAAAGGCGGTGTGCCCACATCGTTTTCACCTGATCACTGCGTGGCACGTCGCGCGCACAGCAACCGGTGCATGAAATTGCGCCGTCTCCCCCTGTGCGTCGCCCTCATGGTCGTTTCATGTGGCGTCACCGAAACAACCATCGATTCTTCAACCGACGATGGGGCTTCAGACCTCGCTGGGCTCTCGCAGTTCGTGACGGTCTCGCCTGCGAACCCGTCGATCAAAACAAGCGAGTCGCTCGACCTGAGCGTCACGCTCGGCGGCAAAAGCAGCTCGAAGCTGGTGTGGGCGTTGAGCATCACGGGCCTGCCTACCGGCGTGACCGGCGTGTTTTCACCGACCTCGGCCAAGTCAGGTCAGACCGCCCGGTTGACCCTCACCGCCGCGGCGTCATCAGCGGTCGGCGTCAGCAAGTTCGTCGTGCACAGCACCAACGGCGCGAGCGAGCACATCGACACCGTGACGCTCTCGGTGCTCAAGGGCGGAGGCGGAGGCAGCGGCGGAGGCGTCGGGCCCACGGGCGGCACGGTCGACCTCCTTCACTTTGCCGTAACCGGTGACACCCGACCGCCCTCGTGTGGAGACACCGCGCACTACCCGTCGCCAATCATCGACGCGATCGCCGACGCCGCTGCGGCACGCCACGCGCAGTTCGGTCTCGACCTCGGAGATCACATGTACGTCTGCAACAACGATCTCTCGATGGCGCAGCAGCACATGAACCTCTACCTGCAGTCGGTTCACCGCTTTCCTGGCACGTGGTTCATGACGATGGGCAACCACGAGTGTTGGCACGGCCCCTGTCTGCTCGAGTCGACCAACGCGAACTACGTGGCGTACATGGCGGCGCTCCAACCGATTTCGCCGAAGCCCTACTACAGCTTCAACGTCGAGACCTCGCTTGGGCGGGTGACCTTCGTTCAGATCGCCGACAACGCGTGGGATCAGCGACAGGCCGTTTGGCTCGAGCAGACCCTGGCCGACGCTGACCTGCACGCGAAGTACACCATCGTGAGCCGGCATCACCCGAGTGGTGACTCGTCGGTCTCGACGAACCCCGAGAACCTCGCGATCGTTCACAAGCACAAGTTCGCGCTGTTTTTGACCGGGCACAGCCACTCGTACAAGCACGCGACCACCGACAACGGGCGCGACATGGTGCTCGGCATCGGGGGTGCTCCGCTGCTGGCGGCGGGCTCCGACTTCAACGGGTACGCGATGGTTGATCAGCAGGCCAATGGCCAGCTTCGCGTCACCGTCTTCAACATCAACGGTGATCTGCAGCGCGACCAATGGTCGGTGGGGCCGAACCAATGAGCCTTCGAACTGTGTCTGTCGGTGTCATTCTCGCAGTCTGGGCCGCTGCGTGCGGCGTCGAAACGAACGACCCTGGTGAAGTGGCCGACCAGACCACCGCCGACGCCCAGCTGTCAGTCAGCTTGAGCCTGAACCCGAGCGCGGCCACCGTGACCGAGGGCGGTTCATCGTCATCGACCGTCACGATGAAAGGCACCGGCACCTGGGCTTTGGCGATCTCATCGCTCCCGGCGGGAGTCACCGCCAGGTTCTCGGCTGCGACGGTCAGCAGCTCGGCGCCCAGCACGCTCACGTTTTCTACGGCCTCGAGCGCGGCGGCGGGAAAGGCCCCCTTCACCATCACCGCGACCTCGGGCACGAAGAGTCGCAGCGCCAGCGGGTCAATCACCATCACGGCCGCCACAGCCGACGCCGGCACCGGAGGAGGCGGTGGAGGCAACACGAGCGTCAAGCGCGTGCTCTTCGATGGGGCGCACAAGCAGGTCGCCGGCAACGCCGATTGGATTCTCGACACCCACTTCCCCTCGCCGCAGCCTGCCACCCCGACCTCCGAGACCAGTTGGAACGGCGGCATCTCTGCGTGGGGCTTCGACCTGGTGAAGACCGGGCGCTACAGCGTCACCCAGCTCTCACCCGGAGCGAGTCTGAGCTTCGGTGGCGGTGGCGAGGGTGACCTGCAACGGTTCGAGGTCTTCATCTCTGACGAGCCCGAGCTGAATTTCAGCAGCACCGAGCAGACGGCGCTGATGCAATTCGCGCACTCAGGTGGCGGCATCTTTTTGGCGAGCGATCACGCTGGAGCGACCCGATGCTCGACCTGCACGCAGGCCTGGCAAGTGATCAACTCCTTTCTCGTCACGGGCGCGGCTGCCAACGCGTTCGGCGTCAAGTGCGACGGCAACGACATCGGCACGGTCACCGGCACCGCCACTGATGCCCGATTCACCACCGGCCCTTTTGGCCAAGGCACGCAGCTCGCGTACCACGCCGGGTCATCGGTCTCGGCCACGGCCAATAATGCGTTCACGATCGTCTCGGCGGGTGCGCACGGGCTGATGGTGGGCTCCGAAATCGCAGGGGGAGGCCGCATCATCTTGCTCGGCGATTCGAGCCCACTCGAAGACGGCACCTGCCAATGCAGCGCCAAGATTCACAATGGGTGGGGTGAGGTCAATGACTCCACCCTCGTGCTCAACGCGACCGCCTGGCTGGCACACGACCAGTGACCTCCAGGCGGGCGGAGGCCGGGTCAGCGAAAGTCGTAGCCGAACATCAGCATCGGGTTGACCCCGAGCGATTGCCCGAGCCCGATGCTCTGCGACGCTCCGCCCGAGCCCCCTGACTGATTCACATACGCGGTGTTCGGCGCGTACATCAGGTTCAAGTCGACCGACATGGTGAACTGCCCGCGGCGCTCGTTGCTCGCGTTGCGCCGGCTGCCCGTACCGAAGCCGATCTTCGCGTTGAGCCCCGGCATGAAGCCCGACGCGGCGAAGGCACTCTGGCTGGCCCCCGAGCTCGAGCCACTGGCCATCGCGCCCTGGGTGACGCCGGCCCACCCGCCCCACCCCAGCTGCGGGCCACCCGCGACGAAGAAGTGATCACCCAGCGACAGCTCAGCGTTGACCCCGAAGAACCAGAACCCCGAGGCCGAGACAGAAATCGAGCCGCCGCTCGAGCTGGCCGTGCCTCCGAACCCGATGCCGGCCTGACGCCCGAGTCGCGCATAGGCATTGAACAGAGGGCTGACGGTCACGCCGATTCGGCCTTCAATCGCCCACGCGAGCTGCGGCCCGGGAATGAAGGCGCCCAGACCCGTCGAGGCGCCCCAGCGAATGCCGAGCGCCGTCGCTGAAGGGGGCGCCGGGTCGGGGCTGACAGCGGGAGCGGCGGTTTGAGCAAACGACGTCAAGGCAACCAGGCTGAACAAGAGCACTGCAGGGGCATGTCGCATGGGGGCAAATCTCCAGTGAGGGGTGAGCGCGCACTGACGGGGCGGGCCAAAACATATTCACCAGCGATGCCCGTGACGAACTTTCATCTGGCACGAACGCCTCTGTGCGCATGTCGGGCAGCTGCACACGTCACCAAGACTCCGCGTATTTGCTTTGAGAATTCAGACCGCTCGGTGGCCGCTGAATTGCTTCCTGCTGCCGCTCCCCCCCACGACCGAGACTCCTCATGACGCGGTACGCGACACCCATCGCCTTTCTGCTGACCCTCATTGCCTGCGGTTCTCGAGAATGTGCGCTGACCGACCCTGCGTCATGCGCTGCTCCGCTGGTGTGCGAGGCGGTACAAGGCAAGACCACCGGCGCCTGCTACCCGCCGGTCACGCTCAAGGGCAAGGTCTTCGACCTCTCGACCGCGAGTGCCATCTCGGGGGCCGAGGTCATCGCCACCGACGAGGGCGGCGCTCCTGCAGCCGCGCTCACTAAGACCGGCACCGACGGTACCTTTAGCCTGCGCGTGCCCTCGACCCGCAGCGATGACAAGGGCACCTTCGTCGCCAGGCGCGTGCTGCTGCGCTCGCAAGCCAAGAACTACGTGCCATTTCCTTCGGGGGTTCGGGTGGCGTTGCCAATCGACACCAGCGCCGCGACCCACGCCAAAGACACCGACCCGTATCTACTCGAGTCGACCGCGACCTCGATTGGGCTCGCCCCAGTCGCGGCGGCCGCGCAGAACCTGCCTTCGGTGAGCGGCACGGTAGAGGTGGCTGCGGGTGGTGACTCCGTCTTGTTGGCGCTCGAGAACGCAACCCTGGGGCGAACGACCCTCTCGTCGACTGACGGCAGCTTCGTTTTCTTCAATGTGCCTGCGGGTGACTACGTCATCTCGGCTTTTCGCAAGAACCAGAATTATACGCCTGTGACCGTGAGCGTCGCGAGCGCAGACCTGAGCGGCGTGTCGCTGAAGAAGGCAACGACTGCGACCGCCACGCTGAGCGGCTCGGTGCAGCTCGTCGCGGGTGCCAACGGCGCGGGCACCAGCGTCGTTTTGGGCCTCGCCAGCACCTACCTCGAGGCCCTGGGTCGCGCAGACACCGTCCCCGGCCTCAGAGCCCCCGAGGCCGGCACGGCGCCGACGGTCACCGGGAGCTGGAGCATCACCGGCATCCCCGACGGCAAGTACGTCGTGCTGGCGGCCTTCGAGAACGACGGCAACATTCGCGACCCTGACCCCGGCATCTCGGGCACCCAGCTTCAACGCATCACGGTGGCGGGCGGCGCAATCACTCAGGGCTCGACGTCACCCTCATTCAAGGTGACTGGAGCGGTCGACCTGGTGAGCCCCGGCAAAGAGGGGGTCGAAGAAGTCAGCGCGACCCCTACCTTCACCTGGGGCTCGTACTCGAATGCCGACGGCTATCAACTCAAGGTCTTCGACACGCTGGGCGAGCAGCTCTGGTCGAAAGACATCGCTGACAAAGGCACGGTCTCGACTGTCTACGCCGGGCCGGCGCTCAAGGCCGGGTACACTTACCAGTGGCGCCTGACCGCCTTTCGCCGCCTCGCACCGACCAGCGCGACCGAAGAGCTTCGCGGCCTCTTCGTCGTCAAGTAGCCCGTGGGCGTGCGAGCGCCACTTGCCTATGAACTCGCGAGTCGCCGAGGGTGTGGTTGTCTTGGCTCGAAACCGCACCCATGCTCTTCCCCACGGTCGACTACGGCCTGTTTTTTCTGCTCGTCTTCGCGGCCTCGTGGGGTCTGCGACACTGGCTGCGCGCGCACCACGGGTTTCTGCTCGCGGCGAGCTATTCGTTCTACGCGTTTTGTGACTGGCGCTCGCTGCCGTTGCTGGTCGGGCTGTCGGTCTTCGCCGCGCTGGTGGCCCGATCACTTCAGCGACTGACGCGCCCAAAGCTGCGAAGAGGGCTGGTCTGGGTGGGCGTGTCAGTCGCTCTCGGCACGCTCGCCGGCTTGAAGTACCTCGGCTTGCTGGTCGCCTTCGCCTTGGGCGCGCTCCAGGCGTTCGGGGTGACGCCCCCCCCCGTTCGACTGCCCGAAATCGGGCTGCCGGTGGGCATCTCGTTTTTCGTCTTTCATGCCATCTCGCTGATGGTCGATGCGTACCGTCGGCGAATTGCAGTGCCGGTGAGGCTGCTCGACGCGTTGCTGTACATGGCCTTCTTCCCCCAGCTGGTGGCCGGCCCGATTCTCAGGGCGAGCACGTTTCTCTCTCAGCTGAGCATCGCCCCAGACCCCCGCCGCATCGAGGCCTCTCGCGCGATGGGGCTGATCGTCTGGGGGCTGGTGAAAAAAGTGCTCATCGCCAGCTTTCTGGCAACCCACGTCGTCGACCCGGTCTTCGAGTCGCCAACGCTGCACGGAGGCCTGGGAGCGCTGCTCGCGATCTACGGCTACGCCGGGCAAATTTTCTGCGACTTCTCGGGCTACACCGACATCGCCGTCGGCTCGGCGCTGCTGTTGGGGTACCGGTTTCCCGAGAACTTTTGGGCGCCCGGGCTGGCTGACAGCCCGCAAGACTTCTGGCGACGGTGGCACCTCTCGCTGTCGACGTGGCTGCGTGACTACCTCTTCATTTCACTGGGCGGTTCGCGGCGAGGCAGCGCTCGAACGCTGCTCAACCTCGCGGTGACGATGGTGCTCGGCGGCCTGTGGCACGGCGCTGCGTTGACCTTCGTGCTCTGGGGCGCGCTGCACGGCGCGGGGTTGATCGCGCACCGGCTGTGGGCGGCTTCGTCGCTGGGCCCGATTCAACGCCTCAGGGCGTGGAGGCCCTGGCGAATCATCTCGGTGGTCGCGACTTTTCACTTCGTCTGTCTCGGCTGGGTCTTGTTTCGCTCGACCTCAGCCTCGGCGGCGCTCGAGCTTCTTGAGGCGCTGGCACAGCCCTGGGTGACCGGGCCGTGGCTCAGCCCCGCCGTGCTCATCGCGGTCAGCGCCGGAGTGCTCAGCCAGCTCGTGCCACCGGGGCGCCTGGGCCGGGTGCAGGCCTTCTTCGAGCGAATTCCGCTCCCCGCGCAGGGCGTGCTGGTGGCGCTGGCCATTCTCGGGCTCGAGGCGCTGGCCCCCAGGGGCATCGCACCCTTCATCTACTTTCGATTCTAAGCAAAGGCGACCACACCGCACGTGACGCTCAGACCGACCGAGAAGCCCGACGAGGCGCCGCAGAGTGCGGGCGATATCGCGAGCGCGCTGCATGACTACACCGTCACGTTGGGCGGCCAGCAGACCCGTGCCGAGGCTCGGCCGTATCGCGTCACCGAAGTCGCCTGGGTGCTCGGCGTCTTCGCCCTGGTGATGGGGCTGCTCGACGCCGATGGGCTCGTCTCTTGGGCCAGGAGAATGGACGCCGGGCGCGCTCAAGCGGGCTGGCTTCGCGTGTTGACGCCACTCCAAACGTTCGACGGTGCGCTCGGGCTGACGGCGCCTCGGCGAGCGCTCCAGCTTTCGGCAGATCGCCTCGCCCGACGGCTCGGCGAATCGGAGGACCCGCTCTTCGTCGAAGCCTGGCGCGCTCCATCAGCGCCCTCGATGCCGGCGCCGATGCTCACCGAGCCAGCGGCGGCCCCCGCGGCCCCCGCGGCCCCCGTGATCGCGCAAGCGGCCGACGCGCCGGCCCGACCGACAGGCGCCACGGTGCTGCTGGTGGGCGACTCGCTGTTGGCGGGCAGCCTGAGCAGCGCCATCGGTCGAACCCTCGCGACCGACTCGCGCTTTCGCGTCGTGCAAGCCCTTCAGAGCGCGACAGGGCTGAGCCGAGCCGACGTCTTCGACTGGATGACCGTGGCGCCCGCGCTGGTCGAGCGCGAACAACCCCGCTTCGTCGTCTGTTCATTCGGGGCAAATGACGCGGTCGCGATCGAGCAAAACGGCGCCCTGCTCGACTTTGGAGAAAGCGAATGGAGAGCGGCGTATCGCACGCGCGTGCGTCAGATGATGCTCACGCTCGCAAGCAAGGGGACTGCGGTGCTGTGGCTCGGGTTGCCGCCGATGCGCGACAAGCGCCTCAATGAGCGAGCGGCGGCGCTGAACCGATTGTTCGCCGCGACCGCCAGGGGGGTGCCGGGGGTCGAGTACCTCGAGCTCAACATGCTCGTCTCAGGCGCTGATGGAGACTTCGCGACCTTCGGCACCGACGCCTCGGGCCGCTTCATTCGCATGCGGCTCGACGATGGCGTGCACTACTCACCCGCAGGGGCTCGGCTCGTGTCGAGGTGGATTGTCGACTGGTTGCGCGAGCGGTACCGGGTGCTCGGCGCCGGGCCGCATGCCCCACGGCCTTGAGGCGAGTGCCAAGTCACTTTGCGACCGGAGCCGCGTCGCGCAACCGCAGCTCTGGCTTGGCGCAGTCGTCGAACCACACCGGGTCGGTGGTCGCGGTGATGGAGAGGCCCTTGGCCCGAGGCGACGCCGTGACGACCGTGCAGGGGGCCGTCTGGCCCGTGGCCTTGTCAGCGACCTCGCACGCCCACCCCTCCGGGGCCGTCGGCAGATCGACCGTCGCCTGAATGAAGCCCTGCGTGTAGACGATGCTGGCGAGCACCTCGTCTGTCTTCGCGGCTTCGCCATCGGCGATGCTGGGCACGAACAGCCCAGCCTTGTGCGCGACCAGCTCAACCCGGCCCGCGGTCGTCGCGAGCGAGCCGATGACTGAGCCCCGCTTCACCTCAGCGAGCTTCTTGACTGACCACTTTGGTGTGCCGTCGGCGGCCGCCACGATGCTCTCCATGGTGACTCTGCCGCGCTTGAGAATTCGCGCGATGACCCAGTCGGGTGCTTGCTCAGCACCGGGCGCGCCAGCGGGTCGCCCGAGCGCTTCTCCCGCATCGCTCAAGAGCGGCTGACCGGCGTCGACGCTCGACTGCGGCGGAGGAGATGGTGGCGCCGCAGGCCCGGCGTCGACGCTCGACTCCGGCGGAGGCGATGGTGGCGCGGCAAGCCCGGCGTCGACGACGAGAGACGTCAGCGCCGCGCCGGCGTCATGCTGTGTGTCGGCGACCGCAAGCGGTTGAGACGGAGGCTCGTGAGGGGCGACGGCGACGACGGCCGGGGGCTCGGCTGACGTGACTGGTTCGGCCTTGATGGGGGCGACGGGCCGTGCTGCCACTCCGGGGCCCGGGGCTTGGGCTTCGGCTCCGAGGCGAGTGGCACCGAACCAGCCCAAGGCGGCCGCCACTGCGACCGACGCTATGTACACGGGCAACGAGACCGCACGGCGCGGGGCCCCTTCGGAGCGCAACGAGGCGGGCACGACCGGCGTGCCTTCTGCCCGCGGCCCCTCGAGCCTTTGAGCGGCTTCGGTTTTGGCACCCGCGGTGAACGAGGACACATCGACTTCGAAGAGCGACGCAGAGCTCGCCATGGGCGGAGCGGAGCTCGGTGCGCTCGCCGACCCTGGCGCTGAAATTGACGCGGGAGGCGGCACTGGCGCTGAAGCTCGGGCTGGCGTCGGGGGCGGCACAGACGCTGGCAGTGAGCCCGGCCCTGGCGCTGAAGCTCGGGCCGGCGCCGGGAGTGGCACAGACGCTTGGAGTGAGCCCGGCCCTGGCGCTGACGCTCGGGCTGGCGTCGGGAGTGGAACAGACGCTTGGAGTGAACCCGGCTCTGGCGCTGAAGCTCGGGCCGGCGTCGGGAGTGGCACAGACGCTTGGAGTGGAGCCGGCCCCGGCGCTCGCACAGCCCCTGGGAGTGGCACTGGCCCCGGAACTGGCACCGGATCAGGGGCTCGTACTGCCCCTGGGAGTGGCACTGTCCCTAGAACGGACGCTGGAACCGGCCCTGGCGCCGAAGCTGGCGCTGGCTTGCCGTCCGCGGGCTGGGTTTCGGCCAGGCTCCGACGAACGGCGACCAGTGCGTCTTTGGCCTCGGGGTTCTTGGGGTCGCGAATCAAGACCAGCTCGAACGCAGAGATCGCCTCGGCGTAGCGGCCTTCGCGACGCAGCCGCAAGCCCGCCTGAAAATTCTCGCGAACCGTCGAGTCCCATCTCTCGCGGGTCGGAAAACTGGAGCGGGGCCCGGTCTCGACCGACCCCGGAGGGGCCATGAACCCGATCGCCGTCAGCTGCTTGATGAACTGCAGCAGGCTCTCAGGGTTGACGGGGATGCCCAAACGCTCGGCGGCAGTGAACACCTCGGCGTAGGTGCGTTTGCCGTCAAGCAGGCGGGCGAGCGACAGCTCGAAGTCGTGCACCGACAACGTCTGCATGGTGGCCGGGTCAATGATGTCGCACAGGTTCGTCTCGGGGTGCGTCACGACCTGGAGACCCCCTCGAAAACGCGGCAGGGGCCCGGCCGGTGGGGGGGCGGCTGCGTGCTTCGCATCGGACAGCGCCTTGTCGACATCGAGCGTCAGCTCGTCGAAGGTCGGCACCGTGCGTGGGGCCTGCGGCGGAGCCTTCACCAGCAACCCCAGGTTGGTGAGCTTCTTGACGATGGCCTTCACGCGCTCGTCACTGGCGTCGATGCCGCCGGTAATCGACCGGGCGAGCACGTGAAGCTCGAGCGCGTTCAGCTCGAGGGCATCTCCGGTGCGTATGTGAACGACGCTCCCGCCCTTCGGCGTCGTCGTGACGCGATACCCTTCTTTCAAAACGAACAGAGCCATTGGCCACGCATCATATCTGGGTGTTCGCCGGATAGATTGTTTCGGGCCAGGCGCCTGGCCGGCCCTGCCTCACCTCGCCTGCGTGATGAAGCTGGTCACCCGTTGCCCGGGCACCAGCTGTGAGTGCCCCTCGAGCGCGATCACCACCTCGAGCACCTTGGTGTCGTTTTTCTCGGTAGGGTCATCGGTGCGAATGTTCTTTCGGCCGAAGCGACGACCAATCTCGGTGACTTGGCCGACGAACTTGGTCGCGCCGAAGGCGTCGGCGGTCACCCAAGACGGGTTGCCAACGGCTACCCGGGCGATGTCGCGCTCATCGACGTCCATTCGAACTCGCAGCTTCGAGGTGTCGCCCATCACCAACAACGGCTCAGTGCCGGTGAAGCTGTAGAGCTCACCTTCGCGCACCTTGACCTGCAGAATTTCGCCGTCAATTGGAGCCCGAATGACCAACCGATCGACGGTCGCCTGGGCCTGGAGCACCCGCGCCTCAGCCGCGATCACCCTCGCCCGCTGAAACGAGATGTCTTCGAGCCGCGAGCCCGCTTCAGCGGCGCGAACTCGGGCTTCGGTCACCTTGAGATTCGCCTGCTCCGTTTGCGCCTGACGGCGGGCGCGATCGAGCTCGTCTTGAGTGGCGGCACCCGATTTCGCGAGCTGTTCGGTGCGGGCGGCGACGCCGAGGGCCAGCTCGGCCTTGGCCTTGGCCGCCGAAGCTTCAGCCAGCACGGCGTCGCGATCTTCGACGCGCAGGCCCCTCAAGGTGCGGGCCAGGTTGGCCTTCTCGCCGGCGAGGTCGGCTTCGGCGGCCTTGAGCGCCGCGCCCTCGACGCCCGAGGCCAGCTGAACCACCAGGTCTCCCGCCTTGACCTTCGCGCCCTCGGCGACGAGCACCTTCTCGACCACTGCCGAGACCTGCGCGGCCACCCGCGTCTCTCGCTGCGCGGGCTCGACGACGCCGTTGCCTGCCACCACCTGGCCCTGGTCGAGCACCGGGCCCTTCACATCGGCGCCGCCCACCCGCGAAACCGCCTCGCGTTCGGCTGTGGCAGCGTCTTTGCTCACCGGTGCCGTCACCGGCGCGGCGACCGCCGTTCGCACGATTTGAAAACCACAAGTGCCCAGGAGCACGAAGAACACAACGGCCGGGAGTCTCTTTTTCATGGTCGTTTCTCTTTTCAAACCAGACCGGCATTCGCGGGGGGCGGCACGATCAAGCCGTCTTCGATGAACACCATTCGGTCAGCGAGGTGAAAAATTCGGTTGTCGTGGGTCACGACGATGACGGTGTGGCCACGCTCACTCGAGAGGCTCTTGAGCAACTGCGTGACCGCCATGCCCGACTCGGCGTCGAGGCTCGCGGTGGGTTCGTCAGCCAAGATGAGCGGAGGCCGCCCAGCCACCGCCCGCGCGACTGACACCCGCTGCCGCTGACCACCCGACAGATCTTGCGGCAGGCTCTTGAGCTTGGCGCTGAGCCCCACCGCCGAGAGCACCTCTCTGGCTTCTGCCAAAGCGGCCTTTCGGGTGTACCCGCGCAGCTCGAGCGGCAGCGCGACGTTCTGCTCTGCGTTGAGCGCCGGCATCAGGTTGTGGCCCTGAAAAATGAAGCCGATGTATTCGAGGCGAAGCCTCGGCAAGTCACGCTCGGGGCGGCCGTGCAGCGGCTGACCGAACAAGAAGCCCTGCCCTGCCGTCGGGTTGAGCACGCAGCCCAAAATCGACAGCAGCGTCGTCTTGCCACTGCCAGAGGGGCCGACGAGCATCATAAACTCGCCCGCGCCCACCGTCAGGTCGATGCCCTTGAGCGCCTGAAAAGTGAGCGCTCCTTCGCCGTACACCTTGGTCAGGGCCTTCAGCTCGACCGCTGGTGCGCTCACCTGAACACCATCGCCGGCTCGAGCTTGCGAAGCCGCAGCAGGGCCAGAATCGAGGCGACCAGGCAGACGAACACCATCACCACCACCGTGAGCGCGAGGGCCTGCGGCAACACGATGGGCGTCAGCTGCGGGTTGCGCATGCTGGTGACCATGCCTGACACCGCGCCGAGCCCGATGAGAGACCCCACCAGCCCGTACACCACCGCCTGTACGAAGAGCAGCAGCGCCAAATCGAAGTTCGTGGAGCCGATGGCCTTGAGTGTGCCAAAGGCCCGCATGTTGTCGACGACCGACGAGAACATCGAGAGCGCCACGGTGATCAGCCCGACGATCAGCCCCATCAAGGTCGACGTGCCGAAGCTGAGCCCGATCTGCGTCGCCGTAATCAGGTAGACGATGATTTCATGCATGTAGACCGCGCGGGTCATCACCCGGGTCTCAGGCAGCAGCCCCTGCAGCCGCCTCGAGACCTCGTCGGGGTCGGCCCCCGGCAGCAGCCCGACCATGATGAATGTGTGCTGGTCGCTGGGCACCTTCGCGATCGAGCGCGCCAACGAGGCTTCGGCGAACGCGTACGCGGGAGCGAACGGCAACAGCCCCCAGGTGAACCCCACCGCCTGCACTTTGTGGCCCGAGAGCTCGCGAATGCTGCCGTAGTTGAGGCCTCCGAATTTTTCGCGCTCGGCGTCTTCGAAGATGACCGCGTCAGGCTGGGTGAGCGCTTTGGTTTCACCTCGAACTAGGTTCCACGGCCCTCCGGCGAAACGGGGGGCGGCAGTGCCAATCAACGTGACCGGCTCACTGCCTCCGTTGGGTAACTGCAGCTGCGCGGTCTGCATCAGCAACGGCTCGGCCCACGCCACACCCTCGGTCGCTCGCGCGCGGTTCAGCTGCGCATCATTGAGCGGCTTGCCGGCCTGAAATTGCCGGGTACCGGGGGGCGTGACCCAAATGTCGACCTGGGCGTTCTCGACGAACATTTTGTTTTTGTAGGCGAGCGCGAGAAAGGTACCGGCTTGAAAGTTGCCCAGCACCACCGCGAAGACCACCCCGAACAGGGTGCCGAGCAGCTTGAGTCGGTCGAAGAACATCATCTTGATGCCCATGTCGGCCATGGTTCTGGCGCGGCGTATGAGGCTTGCGCGGGTCGCGATCGGTTGGGCCATCGCGCGGGGGGGTGAGGGGGTCACGGTGATTGCTCCAGGGGCAGGCCTGCGCTCAAGTGCAACGACGCCCGCGCCGAGGCCAGGTCGAAGCGGGCTTGAATGTCATTCACCTCGGCCGAGAACACATCGCGGTCGCTCTGAATCACGTCGAGCTGGGTGGCGACTCCCGCCGCGTTTCGCTCGCGGGTCAGGGCCGCCGCGCGCTGCGCCGAATCAACCTGCGCTTGAGCGGCGGTCACCTTGGTGAGTGCGGCGTGAACCCGTTGCCAATCGGAGTGGATCTCATCTCTGGCCTGCTGTCGGGCCTTCTGGGCGTTGATGGCAGCGTTCTGCTCGGCCGCGGCCGACGCGCGGAGCGCTTGCACGCCCACCAGGTCGAGGCGCCAATTCAGGTTGAGCCCAGCGTTCCACAAAGCGGGTTCGCCTTGAAAGCCGGTGGCGTTGGTGAACCGCTGCGTGAACTGCGCGTTGACGGTGGGGGCCAGCGTCGCATCGGCGGCGAGCGAGTTGCGGCCCGCGGCGAGCACGTCTTGGTCCGCGGCGCTCACCGATGGGAGCGCTTCGAAGCGGCCCTCGAGCTCGGTGAGCGCGCGCTCTTCGTGCAAGTCGTCGCTGCCGATGCCACGCACCTCCCGCGGCTCGAGGCCTGTGATGGTGAGCAGCGAGCGTTCTGCGTTCGCGACCTGCGCCTCGGCGTCGGCGAGCACCTGCCGGTTTCGGTCGACCTCGGCTTTGGCGCGAAAGATCTCGAGGTCAGTGGCGGTACCCGCGGCCTGCCGGGCCTGCTGCTGCCCGAGCTGGGCCTGCGCGACGGTCAGTGATTTGAGGGCCGAGGCCTGAAGCGAGCGTGACCCGGCCAGCACGTAGAATGCCGTCACCACCTGGCGGTGCACCTGCTGCCGAGTCACCAGTTCTCGAACCTCAGCGCCCTCGGCCCGGGCAAGGCTCGAAGCGCTGCGAAACCACCGGGCCGGGTCGATCACCGGCACCTCGACCTTGAGCGTCGCGTCGAGTTGGTCCTTCGGTACGATGGTGACCGTTTGAGAGCTGGTCGGCCCCGTGGGCAGCGTGACGATCGCGGGGTACTGGTTGTGCGTCCACGCTCCGGTGACGGTCAGGGCCGGCAGCAGCCCGCCCCAGGCCTGGCCTGCTTCACTGCGCGCCGTCAGCGTCGCGACCGCGCTCAGCCGACCGTCGAGATTGTGCTCGTCGGCTGAGCTCAGAAACGCCGCGAGCGTCTGGGCCTGCGCCGCGAACGCATGCAGGCACGTCAAAAGCCCCACTCGGTAGAATTGTGCGGTTGTCATAATTTATTCAACGGGTTGCTGGGTCGGTGCCGGTCAAAATTCGCATTGGCGATTGCGTAGTACGGTCGAGGCATTTAATTGTTTCGGTGTCTTGGCTCGAACTGTTGGCGCACGAAACGCAGACTACGAAGATCAGCGGCTCGCACTGGCGCGACGGGTTCGATCAACCGTTCTCAAGCGAGATGGCTTGCGGGCATCGATGCGAGCGCTCGCCTCAGCGTCTCGAACGAGCGTCGCCACGCTCAAGCACTATTTCCACGACCGAGAAGGAGTGATTCGCGGTGTGATGGAGGTGATTCGCTTCGATTCGTCACCGTACTTGGCAATGGCCGGTACGCCGATACAAGGCGACGTTCGACGCTCGCTGCTGACGATGCTGCAAGGGCTCAAAACCGCGTGGTTCGAGCACGACGTCGGCCGAATGCACTCGATGTCACTCGCGGCGGGGTTGGTGACCGAGCCGTTGGGGCCGTCGTACGTCAACTTCTTGCTCGAGCCGATGCTCGAGAGCGGCGAGACCCGGCTTCGACGGCACGTCGAGCGAAAAGAGCTGTGCGACTGCAACGTGCGCTACGCCGCCTTGCACTTGCTGGGCCCCGTCGTCTTGGCTTTGCTGCACCAAGATTCATTGGGGGGCGCGGCCTGCCGACCCCTCGACCTCGATGACTTTTTGAAGCGGCATGTCGATGCGTTCTTGTGCGCCTACAAGCCGACGCCCGAGGGCACCCGGTCGCCTGGTTGACAGCTCGCGACCCCCCCTCGGTGAGATGCCCCGCACGTTCTAGTCGGTGCCGACTTGTTCCATGAACTCGACGGTCTTGAGCTTGCGCCCGAGGTGATGGGCGATGAATACGTTGAGCAACGCACGAGCCCGGGCCCGAATATCGGGAGGCAGTGGGACTCTCGCGCCCGCTTGCAGTGCCGCCAACGCCTCGACCACCTGCGGAGCCACCGGCACCCCGCCCGGCTGCCGTTGACTGCAATTCGCGCACATCACCCCACCATGCTCGGGGTCGAAGCGCGGCTGCGGCCCCGTCGGCCCCGCGCAAATCGCACAGGGGGTAAACCGCGGCATGAACCCGGTCTGCTCGAGCGCATCGAGCTCGAACTTCAGCAACGACGTCGGCCCTGCCTGCCTCGCGTCGAGCCGCTTCAAATAATCGAGCAGTAAATCGAACAACGTCTCGTGCGGCTCATGGTCTCGCGTCAATTCCCGGCACAACTCCAAGCAGTACATCGCCCTCGCGATGTGACCCAGGTCATCACGCAGGTGATGAAAGCTTTGCTGAATGTCAGCCCCATCGAGCCGGCTCGTATCGCCCCGCGTCTCGACCAGCTGCACCTTCAAATGCGTCGTCGGCTCGAGCGCCCCGGCGAACCGCCGCTTCGACTTCCGCGCTCCATTCGCGAACGCCGACACGCGCCCATGCCCTCGGGTGAACAACGTCACGATTCGATCGGCCTCGCCGTAGTCGAGCGACGACAACACAATCGCCTCGTCGACAAAGCGCTCCACGCGTCAGTCAGCGATGCGCGTACTTGAGCGCAAGCTCCGTCATCATGTTGAACGCCAGGCCCAGCGCACCGACCGACAGCGCAGCCAGCACCAACCACATCGTGGTCAACGCATTGCTTCGGCGCACCACTTCGAGCTCAGCGGGGTCGAAGTGCTCAGCGACGGGCACGCCGGGTATTTCTTGGTAGCGGTTCACCGCGTCGTCACCCGACAACCCCACCGCCGCCGCGTACGAGCGAATGTAATTGAGCACGAACACCCGCTCGGGAAACCGCTCAGCGTGCCCCGCCTCGAGCGCCTCGAGCAACGTCGGAGGGATCTTCGTGCTCTGCGCAACCACCTCGAGCGACAACCCACGCAGCTCCCGTTGTTGCCGCAAGAATTGCCCGAACTCCGTGACTTCTTTCATGGGGCCAACTGCTCCTTGAGCTTCGCGCACTGCTCTTTCAAGTCATCGCCCTTCGCCTTTTCGACGCAGGTGGCGAAGCTCTTGACCGCCAGCGCGCCGTTGCCGGTCTTCGCCTGACACACGCCCTCACGACGGTACGCGTCGGCCTCAGCGGGGCACGACTCGCGGTACTTTGCGAACGCCTTGCACGACTCGGCGCTGCTGTTCTGCTCTTCGTACAACATGCCCAGCTGCAAGTAGCTCAAGCAGTACTTGCCGTTCATCGCGATCGAATTGCGCAGGTGCTCGATGGCGTTCTTGATCTCGCCCTTCTTGTAATACGCCCACCCCATGTTGCCCTGCGCGATGAACGGAGCGCCGTACAGCACATCACCCAGCGCCAGCTCGTACTGCTTGATCGCCTCGTCGTACCGCTGCTGGTCGACGTACAAATTGCCCAGGTTCACGCGGGCTTCGCTGAAGGGGTCTTTGAGCTCGATCGCCTTCAGGTACGCCGCCTGCGCCTCGGGCAATTTGCCGAACGCCGTGTGCAGCAGCATGCCCTTGAGGTGCCAGTTGTCGGCGCTCTGGGGGTTCAAGGCGATGGCGCTCTCGATTTCTTTGTAGGCCTCCTGCGGCCGCTCGACCATTTGGCTCACGGCCAGGTCGTAGTGCGCCTGACTGCCGGTGCGGTCAGCCTCAGAGACATGCACGCAGCTGGCGAGCAGCAGGCTCAAACAGAACGCGCCGAACAACTTGCCCAAGCTCGAGAGCGCATGGGTGCGCCCCGTCGGAGGCCGGGTGCCCGACCCGCTCGAGCTCGGCACCGTGCCCAACGCAGCCTTCGAGGGGGGCTCACGCTGAAAGACCGCCAGGTCTCGAATCAGCACGTCTTGTTCATCGGCGGGGCGGCCTCGAAAGTTCAAGTTGTCCATGATGAAGCCCATCGACTCGGTGAAGGCGAGCGCCTCGGCTTCTTCGTTCTGGTACTGGTCGGGCGGTACGGTGCCGTTCGAGGGCACGTAGACAGCGCATTCGGCGCTGTCGCCCAGGTGCAGGTAGACGAAGACCGCGAACCCGCTCGGCCCCCGCAGGCCCAGCACGAAGCCCTGCGCCGGCCCCGCCTTGCGCCCCGGCACCGCCAAGTGCGGCTGGTTGAGTGACTGGTACAGCTGCACGACCTGCTCTTTGAGCGCCGGCAGACCCTTCAACCGTTCGTCGATGGCAAACACGTGGGTGTTGACTCCTTGAACGCGATGAACGGGCTTTAGTGGGTGGTGAGCGTGAACTCTTGGGTGACGTCGTTCTGGTCGGCGGCGGTGCGGGTGAAGGTGATGACCGGCTTGTCGATGACGACCTGCTCGGTGCTGCTCTTGCCTTCGCCGATGATGACGCGAAAGACGGCGCCTTTGGCGGTGCTGCGCGGTTCTCCCGGGGTGGCGAGGTGCTTCTTGGCCTGCAGCAACACCTGGTTTCGCCCCGGGCGCAAGGTCTGGGTCAGCTCGGAGATGAGCTGGTCATCGGCCGAGTGCATCGTGCGAATGAATTTACCGTTCAAGAAGAAGTCGATGTCGTACTCGGTCGCACCCTGCGGCGTCTGCTCGGTCACCAGAAAATACTTCTTCGAGATGATGCCCTCGTTGGCCACCGGCGCGCTTTCAGCCGGCGGAGCGACCGTCACCCGTTTGACTGAGTACCCCGGCGCTTCGATGCGAACGTTGCCCTTTTCGTCGAGCCGCACGTTCACCTTGTCGAATGACTGATTGGCCAGACCGTCGACGTTGACGCCGTTGATGTAGACCTCGGCCGCCGAAGCGCCCAGGGCCCAACTCGCTGCCAGCAGCAGCACCAGTCGATTCGCGCGCATGGCTCTGGTGATACCCCATTTGGCAAACGGTTGGCACCGGGCAGAATTTTAAGGTAGCGCCGACGCATGCCGTTTCTCGAACGACTGAAACTCGCCTGGCGCATTCTCTTTGGCGGCGCGCTGCCCACGCAGCCACCCGTCGCGGCCTTGCCGGCCTCACAGCCGGTGGCGCCTCCGGTGCAGTTGACGCCCGAGCAGGTGCACGCCTCGGCCCTGTTCATGATGGGGCTGTTGCAGCGCGAGGGGCGGTTGCTCGACTTTCTGCAAGAAGACATCGCCCAGGTGGCCGACGCCGACTTGGGAGGGGCCGCCCGAATCGTTCACGAGGGCTGCCGCAAGGTGCTCAAGCAGTACCTGCCGCTGACGCCGGTGATGAACGAGGCCGAGGGCGCGCAGGTGAGCCTGTCGACCGGGTTCGACGCGAGCCGGTTTCGCCTGACCGGCAACGTGAGCGGCAACGGCCCGTGGAAAGGGGCGCTGCGGCACCACGGGTGGGTGGTGAGCTCGGTGCAGCTGCCGAGCGTACCGGTGTCGGTTGACGTAAAGGTCATCGCTCCCGCTGAAATCGAGGTCGCGTGATGAAACGATACGCCATTGGCATCGACCTGGGCACGACGCACAGCGCGCTGTCGTACGTGTCGCTCGAGGCCGAGTCGGGGCGCGGAGCCCAGCAAGCGGTGCTGCCGGTGCCGCAGGTGATGTCGCCGGGGTCGGTCGAGCCGAGGCAGCTGTTGCCTTCGTTCTTGTACCTCGCGGCGGCGGCCGAGTTTCCCCCCGGGTCGCTTGGCTTGCCGTGGAATGCGTCGCTCGGTGAAATCACCGGTGAGTTCGCG
The DNA here is from genome assembly GCA_031367385.1 of Archangium sp. Taxonomy (GTDB): domain Bacteria; phylum Myxococcota; class Myxococcia; order Myxococcales; family Myxococcaceae; genus JAEUJT01. Next base: position 24,453 of record JANLPS010000388.1, read on the forward strand.
CGCATGCACGGGGCGAAGGTGCCGACGCGGTTGGTGGCCTCGGCGAAGAGCTGGCTGGGTCACCCGACGGTCGACCGGCGCGCGCCGATTCTGCCGTGGCAGGCTCCGGCTGATGTGAGCAAGGTGTCGCCGGTTCAGGCGAGCGCGAAGTACCTCGAGCATCTGCGAAGCGCATGGGACAGGGAGTTTCCCGACGCTCCGCTTTCGAAGCAGGACGTGGTGTTGACGGTGCCGGCTTCGTTCGACGCGGCGGCGCGCGATTTGACGCTCGAGGCGGCGGTGCAGGCGGGCCTGCCGAACGTGACGTTGCTCGAAGAGCCCCAGGCGGCGCTGTACGCGTGGCTCGAGGCGATGGGCGATGGCTGGCGCAAGCAGGTCAAGCCGGGAGACGTGCTGTTGTGTGTCGATGTCGGTGGCGGCACGAGTGACTTCTCGTTGATCGGCGTCTCGCAGGTCGACGGGGCGCTGCAGCTCGAGCGGCTCGCGGTGGGAGATCACATTCTCCTCGGCGGCGACAACATGGACCTCGCGCTGGCCTATGCGGTGAACGAGAAGTTCAAGGCCGCGGGCAAGACCCTCGACGCGTGGCAGATGAACGCGCTGACCTTTGCGTGCCGGGTGGCGAAGGAGCAGCTGTTCGAGTCTCAGAAGTCGACCAAGGCAGCGGTGACGGTGCCGGGTCGCGGCTCGTCGCTGATCGGCGGCACGTTGAAGAGCGAGGTCACGCGGGAGGAGCTCACCGCGCTGCTGACTGACGGGTTTTTTCCCAAGACGTCGATTGCCGAGTTGCCGGCGCAGGCTCGGCGCGGTGGGCTGGCGCAGGTGGGGTTGCCGTACGCGCAAGACGCGGCGGTGACTCGGCATTTGGCGGCGTTCTTGACCCGGCAAGGGGCTTCGCTCGGCGCGGGCGGAGCGTTCGCCAAGCCGACCGCAGTGCTGTTCAATGGAGGCGTGTTTCGCGCGGCGCCGTTGAAGGCCCGGGTGCTCGAGGTGCTCAATTCATGGCTCGGCGCTGACGGGGGCCCGGTGGCGCGTGAGCTGAGCGGCGGAGATCTAGACCTGGCCGTGGCTCGCGGGGCGGCGCACTACGGGTGGGTGAAGAACGGGCACGGGCTGCGCATTCGGGGCGGCACCGCGCGGGCGTATTATGTGGGCGTCGAGTCGGCCACGCTGGCAGTGCCGGGGTTCACGCCGCCGGTGAAGGCCTTGTGTGTCGCTCCGTTCGGCATGGAGGAGGGCACGCAGGCCGATGTGCCTCCGCAGGAGTTCGGGCTGGTGGTCGGAGAGCCGACCCAGTTTCGGTTCTTCTCGTCGACGACGCGGCGGGAGGACAAGGTCGGCGACTTCATCGAAGACGCCAAGGTGCTCGAAGAGCTGCCCCCGATCGAGACCGCGCTCACGGGCAGTGCTGGCGCGCTGGTGCCGGTGAATTTACAGGCCGCAGTGACTGAGCTCGGAGCCCTCGAGGTGCGGGCCGTCGAACGAGCGGGCCCGGGCCGGTGGAAGCTCGAGCTCAACGTGCGCGGCGAGTAGCCAGGCCAAGTGGGTGCCAGGGCCTGGTTCGACGGGCTACCCACTCTCATGGTGAGCCTGTCGAACCCCAAGTTCCTCGGCAAGAACGGCGTTACAGCGAGAAGCCGAGGCCGATCTTCGCCCCGTTGTAGCCAAGCTCGGCACGAAGCGACATCACGTCGCTCACCTTGTAGATGATGCCGACGTCCGCGATCAGGTCGCCCGTCAGGTACGCCGCGTTGTTGCCAAAGTAGTTCTGGCCGAAGTGCACCTGCAGCGCGAAGCCCAGCTTGCCGTACGCGCTGAAGTCGCGGGTCAGGTGAAACTGCCACATCGCTTCTACAGGCAGCGAAATGAACCCACCAAACCCGTAATACGGCCCCACCGTGCCGAAGAAGTCGGCACCGAACTCGATGCCAAACGAGTCGTTCAGCGCGGGGATGAACCCGTCATGAACGATCGGAATATAGTACCGGCCGCCAACGCTGAACGGAAACCCGTACCCGAAGTACTGCCAGGGGATACCCACGAAGACGCTGATCATCTGCCGCCGGTGCTGCGGGCTGCGGTCGTTGATCGCGCCGGGGCCTTTGAATGCCGAATCGGAGCTCTCGGTGGTCGCAACAGGAGCGTCATCGGCCAGCACAGGCATCGCCAGCAACACAGTCAGCAAAGAAACGGTTCGAAGCATTCGCATTGGTTTTCGGCCTTTCAGGTACGGCGCGTACATCATCAGGTGCGCCGACGCGACCTTCTCATGAGCGCTGCGAAGGCCAACATAAATAGTCCGTTCATCGGCGTCGAATTGCAGCTGCACCCGACCGCTAACACCCGAGTGTCCTGTACGCCCCCATCTGTGAACACCCACGCGCAGACCGCGGCAATGGCGAACGCCATGCCCCCTGAACGACTTTGGCCCGATGTCTTTTGAAGCGGCTGTTACGAAGCAGAGTCTCATGAACCCTCGAGCCCTCTTCATTGCAGGCGCCACTGGTGCCGTCGGTCAACGCGTCGTCGCGCAGGCGACCGAGCATCACGTCGACATCGTGCCCCACGCGCGCCCAGGCAGCGCTTCGAAGCTGGTGCGCCCCAAGCGGGTCACCGTGGCGTTCGACGAGGCGTCGTTGGTGCCCGTGCTGGCCCAGTGCAGCACCGTCGTGCAGCTGATCGGCACCATGCGAAAGCGCTTCGCTGCTGGAGACACGTACGAGACCAGCGACATCGGCACCACCCGCGCACTCCTCGCCGCCGCGAAGGCCGCCAAGACCATCGACCATGTGGTGCTGCTCAGCAGCGTGGGAGCGGGGAACCCACGCGGTGCGTACCTGAAGGCCAAGGCAGAAGCCGAGCGGTTGGTGGTTGAGAGCGGCATCGCCTATTCGATTTTTCGACCCTCGGCGTTCGAAGACCGCGAGGGCGTGTTCATGCCCGGCTTCCGCACCGTGACGAAGCTGTTCGGGCTCAAGAAGTACGAGCCCATCACGCTCAACGAGCTGGCCTCGGCGATTCTCCGCGTGGCGGTCGAGCGCGCGCCCCTCAACGCCGTGCTCGAGGGCCAAACCCTGTGGGACCAGGTGAAGCCTTAGAAGACCGCCCACCTCCACCAAAACCGCTCAGCGCGCTCGCAGCTCGGCCAAGCGGCCCTTGGTGCCCGTCAGTTGACCCGGCGGCAGCTTCTTCTGCACGTACGACACGGTGTCGTGCAGGGTCTCGTACACATCGCGCGCCACGAAGCCGAGCTCGCGTTCGGCCTTCGCCGAGTCGACCCAGAACCAGTGCTCGCCAATCTCGACTTCTTGCGGGTCGAGGCCAACGGTGGTGCCGCGCCATTTGGCGAAGCGCTCGAGTGCGTAGGCGCCCAAGATGTTCACCTGTTTCGGCAACTTCATTCGCGGAGCGGCCACCCCGGTGAGGTTCTCGAGTCGCTTGAAGAAGTCATTCATCGACAGGTTCACGCCCATCAAGTGCCGGCCATAGAGCTCGCCGCGGGTCAGCGCATTGACCGCCGCATCGGCGACGTCGCGCACATCGACCAGGCACATGCCTCCACCCGGCATCGCGGGTATGTCGCGCTGCAGAAATTTCACCACCGTCCACGTTGAAGACAGGCGGTCGTCTCCCGGGCCCATCAGCAGGCTCGGGTTCAGAATCACGAGGGGCATCGCCTCTTTCTTACAGAACTCGAGCGCGAGCTTCTCTTCGTAGATCTTCGACAGGTAGTACGGCCAGCGACCGACCGTTTCGATTGGGTAGTCATCGGCCTCGGTGCCGACCCGCTCTTCTTTGCTGACCGCGATGGTGCCCGAGGTCGAGGCCAGAATGATTCGTGGCTTGGTTTTCAGCTCGCGCACATCGCGCAGCAGCTCACGCGTCGCCTCGACGTGCAGCTCGTACATGCGGCGCCCGTCGGCGTCTTTGAAGCTGACGAGGCCCGCCAGGTGGTACAGCGCGTCGATACCGACCACGGCTTTGCGCACGGCTTCGCGATCAGTCAGGTCTGCCTGAATGAACTCGACCTTGGCCCAGCTCGCGGGTGGCTTGGAGCGGCCTATCACCCGAACCTGATGCCCCGCTTCGACCAGCTTGGGCACCAGATGCGCGCCCAAGAACCCGGTACCGCCAGTGACGAGAATCTTCATCGCTTGGTCTCCTCACGTTTGGCCCGCGGCGCCAACGTCGACACCGGCATCGACTCGGGCTTGAACACCCTGCCACCCTCGAGGTCACGCACCGCTTGCTCGGCGAGCTTGGTGACCACCCGGTACGATTCGCTGCGAGACATGCCGGTCGTCGCCGCGCGCAGGGCTGCGATCTCGAGCACGGGCCCGATGCGCACCTCGAGGTCGTCGATCTTCGGCCACCAGGCACCCTTGGGCAGCGCGTTGAACGTGCCCTTCAGATACACCGGCAACACGTCGACGCCGGCGGTGAGCGCGAGGTACCCCGTGGTGGGCTTGAATTCTTGCAGCTGCCCATCGGGTGACCGCGTGCCCTCGGGGAAGATGAGCAGGTTGTACCCCTGCGTCAGCGACTCGCCGGCCAGGCGCAGCGACTCGCGCAACGAGCCCGTGCGATCCATCGGTATCAGGTTGGTGAAGTTCTCGAAGTACGCCCGCTTCCACGGGGTGTCGAAGAAGTAGTCGCGCGCGGCCAGAGCGACCAGGCGCTCGCCCTGCTCTGCCATCGCGATCTTCACCAGACCCATGTCGAGGTGGCTGGCGTGATTGGCGACCACCAGAAAATTTCGGTTCTGGGGGATGAAGACTCGGCCGGTGACCGCGACGTCGAAGAGCCCTCCGTAGAGCGCGCGCTGGCCGGCGTTGAGCATGCTGCGCCCGGCCTTCGCCATGAAGTCGGGCAGCGGCACTTCGAGCTGACTCAGGTCGACGCCAGTGCTCTCGACGTTGAGCTCTTTGACTTTGAGCTCGACCTTGGGTTTTCGCCCGAACGCCGAGACCACTTTGCGCAGGTCGTCGACGGTTTGAATCTTGGTGAGGTCTGAGACTGCGCTTGCGGGTACTCCCGCGGTCTCGAGCGCGCTGCCCAATTCGGTCAGCATCAGCGAGTCGAGGCCCAGGTCACCGGCGAGCTTCGAGTCGGCGCGAATGTCGCCCAGCGGTTTCTGCACCACGTCAGCGATGATCTGCGAGAGCCAATCGGTCGAATCGGTGCCGAAGCTGGTCTTCGCTTTTTCGGCTGAAGTCGCGATCTTCTCGAGGCGCTTGAGCTCTTCGACCACCAGCGGGCGCTTCACTTTTCGGGTCGAGGTGCGGGGCAGCTCACCGTCCCACAGCCGGAGCACTTTGACCCGGCGATAGAAGGGCAGATCAGCCGAGACGACGCGAAAGTGCTCTTCGAGCTCTTTGCGAACTTCTTCACGCGGCCGCTCGCCGTAGTCGGGCACACAAAGGCATGCGACCTTCTCACCACCGGCGTCATCGGGCAGACCGACCACGCTGAGCTCTTTGACCAGCGTGCTGACGCTGTAGAGGTCTTCGAGCTCGTCGGGGTACACGTTCTTGCCGTTGGCGTCGATGATGACGTCTTTCTGGCGGCCCACCAGGTAGAGGTTGCCGTCGGCGTCGATGCGGCCCAGGTCTCCGGTGTAGAGCCAGCTGTCTTTGAGCACCGCACTCGTCGAGTCGCGATCTTGAAAATACCCCGCCATCACGTTCGGGCCCTTGGCGATGACCTCGCCGATGCCTTCTGCGTCTGGCTGGTGAATCTTGAGCTCGACGCCGGGTAGCGCCTTGCCGACCGTGCCGGGCATTCGCTTGTTGCCCGCTTTGGTGACCGCGAGCACGGGCGCCGCTTCGGTGAGCCCGTAGCCTTCGTTCAAGGTGAACCCGAGCGCGTGAAACGCCTTGTGCACCTCGTCGGGCAACGCCGAGCCACCCGAGATCAAGAAGCGAATGTTGCCGCCGAATTTACGGTGTACCGGCCAGAACAGCAGCTTGCCGAGGTTGATACCGCGGCGATTTCGCAGCTCAGCGTTCGCGCCCATCAACGCCTTGATCGCCTCTTCGACGAACTTGGGCCGCGAGGCGAATTCTTGCGTGATCTTGCGGTGAAAGAGCTGCCAGAGCGCGGGCACACCGACCATGCCGGTGATGCGGCCGCTCTCCATCACTTCGCCGATGCGGTCGGCGGTGAGCTCGTCGATGTACCCGATTTCAGCACCTCGGCTGAACGGAGTCAGAAACCCGGCGCTGAACTCGAACGTGTGGTGCAGCGGCAAGACGCTCAAGACCCCGTCGCCCAGGCCGATGTCGAAGGTGCCCGCCAGCTTGGCGATGAGCGAGGTGAAGTTTCGGTGCGTGAGCATCACGCCCTTCGGGTTGCCCGTCGTACCCGAGGTGAAGATCAACGAAGCCACGTCGTCGGGCGAGGCTGATTTTTTCACCGGGCCGATGCCGTTGGGCTGCGACTCGTCGCCTGACATCGCGTCGGCGAGCAGGTGCACCTGCGTGGTGAGCTTCGCGTCGGCCAGCGCCTTCGTCAGCTTGGGCAGCTGCGCCAGAATTTCTTCTGACACCAGCAGCACCGCGGCCTCTGAGCGACGCGCGATGTTGATGATCTCGTTTTGGGTCAGCTCTTTGTCGACCGGCACCGCGGTAGCACCGGCGCGCAACACGCCGAAGAAGGCGATCGGCCACTCGGGCCGATTTTCAGAGAGCAACATCACCCGGCTGCCGGCCTTCACGCCCTTGGCGAGCAAGAACGAACCGATGCGCGCCGCGTAGTGGTGGGCCTGGCCGTACGTGAAGCGCTGATCAGGTATGTCGGCTTCGGCGTCGTACATGCGAAACGCGACGCGAAAGCGCCAGGCGTGCACCGAGGCGTCGAGCATCTCGAGCAGGTCTCGGTACGCGGGTATGACCTTGCGGCGCTCGGTCTCGATGTCGAGCCCGGGGAACACCCACTTCTCGAGCCCGGGGATGTGAACGTTCAGAATGTAGTCGCGCCACTCGAGCTGCTCGGGGTCCCAGGGGATCTTCGCGAGGTCGTGCGGGGGCATGCCTTCGTAGAGCGAGCGGGTGTTGTCGCAGCGAAAGACGTACCGGTTCTCCCAGAGAAACGGCAGAAACAGCGAGACGATCGAGTTGATGCCCGCCGATTGATCAATGACCTCCGAGAGCTGTTCTTTGGCCTTCTCGAGCAGCGCCGCGACCTTCGGTGCACCCCAGGTCGGCTTGTTCTCGTCGATGACCTTGGTGAGAAACTTCGCGGTTCTCGAGAAGAACGGAGAGCTGCGAAGGTTGAACTCCGACTTGGAGATCGGCTGCGGCTCGAGGTGGCTGCGCACGTTGTTGAGCGTGGCGTTGCCCGACTCCTTGTTTCGGTAGAACCGGCGCTTGTACAAACCGGTGAGCTCGATCGAGCGCTTGGCGAAGAACGGGTTCGTGTCACCCGAGGCCTGTTGGTACACCCGGCGCTCATTGCTGCGCAGTGACTGAGCGATGATCGCGATCAGCGACCCGGCCACCATGTCGACGGGTATCATGTCGAGCACTGCGTTGTTGCCCGCGGGCAGCGCGCCCTGGCCTTTGATCAACCCGTAGATCAGCGGCGCCGAGGTGGTGAACCCCTCGTTCCACCCGGGAAAAGGGTAGCGCAGCGCGCTCTCGACGATGCTGGGGCGAACCAACGCGTAGCGCAGCCCAGGCGTGCTGGCGATGACCTGCTCGCCCAGCGACTTCGTATAGGTATAGGTGTTGGGCCAGCCCCAGTAGTGGGCGCGCTCCATGCCTGCTTCGACCAGCTTGCCCGAGAGCCACAGCTTTCGTTCGCGGCCCATCGCCAGGCGCAATGCTTTTTCATCGGTGAAATCGCGACCCTCTTCTTGCAGCCGCTCGAGCGCTGCTTGTCGAAACTCGCTGGCGAGCACCTTGTCATCGGCCATCTCTCGCAGCCGCGCGATGCTCTTCTCGGCGTCTTTGAGCTCTTGCTCGAGCGAGAAGTCTTTGCCGTCGATGTCGTCTTTGCGGGGAAAATAGCCGACGACCGGCTCGTCTTCGAACACCAGGCCCGAGCGGTTGCCCGCGACGAACGAGGTCGACATGTGCACGAGCGGTACGTCCCAGTGCAGGCAGGCGTCGACCAGGTATTTGACGCCGTGGGTGTTGACGCTCAAGCCCACCTCGAGCGACGGGTTGAACGAGACCAGGCCGGCGCAGTTGACCACCACGTCGATCTGCCCCTTGAGCGCACGGGCGTAGGTCTCGTCGAGGCCAACCCACGGGTCGGTGATGTCTCCGTCGAGTATCGCGACCTTCGATTTGAGCCAGGTCAGCGAGGCGGCTTCTGAGCCGAATTTTTCGCGCAGCGGCTCGAAGGGCTCGCTGGTGGCGACCTTGTCGTAGAAGCGCGTGTTCGCGTCTTTGCTCGAGCCCTTGCGAACCAGCACGTACACCTTCGCGAGAACGTCTCCGTAGCGATGCAGCAACATCGACAACGCGACCTTGCCGACGAAACCGGTCACTCCGACGAAGAGAACGCGTTTGCCGGTGAGGGTTTGGGTGACATCGAGGGGCTCGGCCATGCGCTGGCGTGTAGCACAGGCCCCGCGAATCGAATCGGCGTTCGCCAGCGGCGAAAGCCCAACCGTTCTCATGCCTTAGCGGGCCGCTTCTCGAAACGCGGTGAGCTTTTGCAGCACGATTCGCGCGTTTGCCGTGCCCATGCGGAGCAGATGCTTCTGGGTCGCGTCGAGCCGTTCGAGGCCCGGGTCGGCGAACCGGTACCCGACCCCCTTCTCAACCGGCACCACTTCGATGGGCTCGTCGTTCAACGGCACCGCTTTCAACCGCTCGAGGGCCTTGTCGACGGCCGTGGTGAAGGCCGTGTTGGCAGGGGCTATCTCTTTGAACGCGGCGTCGGCAAAGCGCTGGGCACGCCGGTACACCACGCCGGCCTGGGCCGCGTCGACCGCGCCAATCGCCTTCACGACCGAGTCGTAGCGGGCTTCGCTCTCGGGTGATTGAAAGAGGTGCCCATCACGCGCAATGACCGAATATTCGGCGTGCGGAGCCAAAAAGCGCAGCGGTTCGCGTGGGCTCTCACCCGCGCTGACCTGCCACACCGAGGCCACCAATCGACGGAGCATGCCCGGCTCGGCCAACCACCCCGTCGCCTCGGGCGCGCCGGTGAGCCCCTTGGCCGCCTCGGCCATCACCGCGTCGCCGTCGTCGACATTGACCGCGGGGCCGGTGGGCTCGGGGGCCGGGGGCGCAGCCTCGACCACCGTTGGCACCGGGGTCGCTCCTTGGGTGCGCTTGTAAACCAGGTACCCGACCCAGCTGAGCCCGGCCAGGCCTGCGATGACCAGCACCGCCCAGAAGACCTTGTGGCTGTTGCGCAGTGACGAGGCGGGCACGTCAGCGGGGTCGGTCTGGTCCATAGGTCATGGCCTTTCATGAATCGTGCTTGGGGCCAACCGACCAGCGGCGCAATTGTTTCGACGTGTTGCCAGTCGTGTCACGTCATAATCATGTATATAATCGTGATTATTATATGTATGCATGTTTAATCGCACCCACGCTCAGGCGTGGCTCATTCGAGCGACCAGGTGCCGTCGACGTCGACCACCAGGGTCCCAAGGGCGAGCTCGGTTGTATCTTCAGGGTCGAGTAGCTCGAGGGCCAACGGGTACCGGCCAGCAGTCAGCTCCAGTCGCTCTCCTTCACTGCGTTGCAGCCCCCTGACATTGGCCTGAAAGGGGCTGTCGGTGCCGAAGACGGCGGGCAGGTAGGGCTTCGGGCCCTCCGGCGTCTGAATCAGCAGTCGCGTCGGCCGCGCGGGGGTTTGGGCCAGGAAATTGGCTTGGAGCCCCCGAGCCCGAGCCTTGAGCCACACGCCCAGTGAGGTCGACCGGGTTCGCTCAGGCGGGGGCCGGCGACCAAAGCTCAGCAGCAGCTCGAAGGCGACCCGAGGTGATTTCTCGACTCGGTACAGCTCGGCCAAGGGCGCCCGGGCGAGCCGCTCGACCTGAAGGTGGCTGCGCATCAACTCGACGGTCTGCATTCGCACCTGGGGCGAGGCGTCGCGCAACAGCTTCACCAGCCGTGGGGCGAGTTTCTCGAGATCTGCGCGAACATCTTGACCGAGCCACTGCACTGCCCGCCCCCGCAGCCAGCCCGGCCGACGCGGGTCTTCGGCGAAGCGCAGCAACGTCTCTTGCGACGCGAAGGGCCCGAGCCACTGCGCAGTGCTGGAGTCTCGATGAGCGAGTGACAAGGCGCCTTCGAGGTCACCAGCAGCGATCAACTGCAAGAGCACGCGCCGCGACCAGACATCGATGAATTCGTGCGGGCACCAATCAGGCAGCGGTCGCAGCAAGGCACGCGCTTCGAAACGGCGCCGAGCGATATCGGGCTCGCTGGCGAGCGCCTCGAGACGTGGCGTCAAGCGCTTGAGCGTTTGAATTTCGGTGGTGAGCCGGTCGAGATCGACGCCGAGCGATTCATCGAGCTCGAGCGGGTGGGCCCGATACCCTCCAGGGTTTGACCACTGACTGGCGTGAAATGCGTAGCCACCCCGCAGCGGCATCAGGCCACCGGGGACGATGGCTTCGATACCCCTCGGGTCGCGCCTCAAGAACAGCACGACCTGCGCATCAGCTTCGTACGAGCCATCGATCAGCTCGAGCGCTTCACCAGCGGCCGCGGCGCCGACCAGTGCGTGATCAATCACATACACGCCCGCGTCGACCCGCTCAGCGAGCACGATGTCATCGGCCTCGAGCACCAAGCCTGGGAGATCGGTCGTGAACAGGGGGGCCGCGCTCGCGCTCAGCGCACACGTCGCTGCGCTGAGAAGAAGGAGGGGCCTGATCATCGTGTCGGAGAGCGAAGGCCGGGTGTACCAGAGGTCACCCAGCGCAATGGCGGGCCCCTCGAGCCCCTGAGGGCAAACGAAATGACCGGGGCCTTCATGGCTCTCGGCACGTCGAGTCCAACGAGTTACAGCGAGCCGACGTCACCCGAGGCACCAGCGACGCCGGAGTTGACGCTCGAACTCCCACCCGCGCCTCCGCTGCCGGCGGTCAGTTGATTGCCCGCGTTGCTGCCGATGGTCGTCGCCGAGAGCGCAATCGCGAACGACGGGCCGCCCGACCCACCACCGCCCGACCCACCGCTGCCACCTTTGCCGCCGTTGCCGCCCTGCCCACCGCCGCCGACCTCATTGGTGCAGACGCTGCCGCCTGCGCCGCCCTTGCCTCCCGCGCCGCCTGCGCCGCCGATGCCACCCGCGCCGCCTTTGCCGCCGGCCTTGCTGGTCACCTTGCAATTGGTCAGCGTCGCGCCGGTCGACGAGATCAGCAACACGCCAAACGACGCACCACCCGCGGTGCCGCCCAGACCTGCCGTGCCCGCGCAGCCACCCGCGCCTCCGCCGCCGCCACCGTTGCCGGGGCCATTGTTGCAAATCGTGCAGCCTTGGCCACCGCCGCCACCACCGCCTCCGCCGCCTTTGCCCGGAGTGCCCGCCGTGCCGTCGCCGCCCGCCCCGCCGACCCAGAAATCAGTGCTCACCATGCCGCCCATGCCCTTTGAACCAAAGGTGCCGTCAGCGCCGTCGACGCCGAGTTCTCCCGTGCCGCCGGTGTGACCTGGGTCGCCGCCCGAGCCTGCAGCGCCACCCACCGTGCCACCCGCGCCAGCGCCACCTGTCGCGCCGGCGTTGCTCCCACTGGCGCCGCCAACCCCGCCGATGCCACCGGTGCGCGCGCAGGTCGAGAACCCACCCGGCCCACCCGCCCCACCTGGCCCGTTATTGTCGCAGTTGCCAGGGCCACCGAGCTGCCCATCATCACCGGCCGCTCCCGCAACACCTGCGACGCCAGTCACTCCGTCACCCGCCGCGCCCGCGGTCAGAGTGCTGTTGCGCACCGCCAAACCCGTACACGTCACGCAGCGAAGCGCGACGCTCGAACCACCCGCAACCGACGTCGCGTCGCCGGCGACGATGGTGACTCGGTCAATCACCGTCGGAGCGCTGATGTTCTTACCGTCGACGGCGATGACCCGATTCGAGAGCAGCGCCTTGTTGGTGATGGTCACCGAGCCATTGCCGCGCGCCCACTTGGCCGACTGCGAATACCCGCCGTACACCGACACGCCGTTCACCAGCGTCACTGGCCCGTCGTACGCCCCGTCAGAGACGTACACGCTCGACTTGGCCGAGGTCACCGCGCGCGCGAGGGCCGCTTGAATGGTGCGCATCGGCTGCTCTTTGGTGCCCTGATTGGTGTCGAGCCCCATGCTCGCAACGAAGATCGCGTCGTTCGCGTCGCCGTCGATGCCGTCACAGTTCGTATCGACGAATTGATCATCGGGCAAATCGGTCGAGAGGCACCCCGTACCGCCATCGGTGGTTGACGGAGGCTGACTGCCACACTGCGCCAGCATCGCAGACAGGGCCAACCACAGCGCGCTTCGCATCGAAAAGTTTTCACGCATTCATTGCACCGGTATCGTGGCGAGCAGATCGGCCGTACAGGCGTAGCTCGAGTCGAACTCCGCTTGTTGAAATGAAGGGTTGAGCGCCGCGGGCCCGAGGGTCACCTGGCGGCCAGCGCCCAGCGTCACCGTGCCCGACAAGGTGTTGCTCACGCCATGCAGCGACCCGTTGAGGGCCGACACCTTGAGCGCGGGTATCGTCATCAAGAACGACTTGCCGGCCACCGAAAAAGTCGCGGTCGCGTTGACGAGCTCGACGTCGGTGAAGGTGGCCACGGGAGTACCCACATCGTAGGTGCCAGGAGCGCTGCGTCGCTCACCCAACCCAGGCACGACCTTCGCCGACAGCGTGCCTGAATGCAGCACCAGCTTCGCGTACGCGTCGGTGTCGGCGGCGGGCACCGTCCACGCCGAGAAATCGGCGAGCGGCACGCTGGTCAAGGTCATCACCATCGCGTCGCGCGTGCGGGGTATGACCGAATTGAAAAAGACCAGCTCCTTGGTTCGTTCCCCCGTCACGACGCGCTCGGCAGTGACGTCGGCGGTGCCCGAGATGAATGACTTGGTGCCCGAGCAGTCGCTGGGCCGCGGCAAAGTGCCAGCTTGACCCTGCCGGCAGTGCTGAATGGCCCACCGCAGATACCCGGTTTGCCCGGTTTCACCCGTCGCCTCGACCGGCGCGGTCTTGACCTTCAGCGCCGAAAAACCGCAGTCGGTGTCGCCTTGAATCATCGAGACGATGGCGCCCGCAGCCTGCACCGTCAACCGAGCGGCGTTGGTGGCGAGCGCGGTGTCGAGCGAGCAAGCCTGATCACTCTGCGCCAGCTTGAACCCGGGCGCGCAGCTGAACGACTCGTTGAACTTCGCCTCGTCGTAGCCCGGGTCGAGCAGCGGCGCCGCGCCCACGGGAGGAATCACCACCGGCACGCCGTCTGACACCAGGGTACCCGCGAGGTAATTCGTTCGATCGCCTTTGGTGCCGCTCTGCGCGACCAGCTCGCCCTGCGACACCTTGACCTCGAAGTCGTACCCGCTCGACCCGATGGTGAGCTTCGCGTCTTGCCAGGTGACAGAAGGAAACTCGGCGATCGACGTCGTGTTGGAGCAGATGTCAGACCGCGTGTCGATGGCCACGCGGGGCAGCACGGTGCCGTTCAAGGTGCCGTTCTGCACGGTGAAGGGGTTTTCGCCCGCTGAGTTGGTGAGCGAAAAATCACTGAACTGGGCGGTGAGCTTCAGCTCGGCGGGGTCGCGCGTCGTCGGGGCCACGGGTTGGGCGGTGTCGCCGGTGAGCACTCCGGTCAATTTCTTCGTGCCGGTGATGGTGACGGTGCCTTGAGCGAACTGCTTCGCGCCCGTGCAGTCTTTGCTGATCTCGGTCTTGGTCGAGAATGAAATCACGCACGGCGCAGGCAAGGTGAAGGTGGCCGAGCCCGGGCCTCCAGGCGTACCGCTGATCGCCGTCGCCGCCAGCACCTGCGGGCTCGAAAACCCGCATCGCACGTCTGAATCGACCAACGAGGCCAACGCGCCGAGCGTCTTGATCGAGAGTCGAGACGCTCCGTGAACCAACTGCGTCTTGAGCGATGGGCACGCGTAGGTGACCGGCAGAACCAGGTCAGGGTTGCACTTGATCGAGTCGAGGTACGACTGCGCCGTGTAGCTCGTGTCGAGGCCGTCGGGGTCGCCGGCGATGGGTATCGCGACCTTGGTGTCCCACACGGTGAGGTCGCCTGAGAACGAGTTCTCTTCGGTGAGCCACTTGCCCGATTGCGCGGTCAGCTTCGAGCCCGGCACATCGACGGGGAAGACGTGGTCTCCGTCGGCGACGATCACCGCGGCATTGGTGTAGGCGACCTCGCTGAATGAAAAATCGAGCGTCTGCACCGCGCACACCCCGAGCGAGCGACTCAGCGCGATTCTCGGCTCGAGTACGAAGTGCAATGCGCCCGAGACGTTGGTCAACGCCGACTTCGAGTCGCTCTTTCGAATCGTGAAGTGATCGAACGTCGCGTCGAGCTCGATGCGTACCGCGTCTGCCCCGGCCGGTATGACCGGCGTCGTCGGGTCTCCAGTGATGGTGCCGCGAATTCGCTGCGTGCCCGACACGGTGACGGTGCCCTGCGCGAGGGGGCTCACGCCCGCGCAGTCTTTGCCGAGATCGGTGAGCTCAGGCAGCGTGATGGTGCAGCTCTTCACCGTCCACGTCACCGCGCCGGTCTCGCCTGGTTGGCCTTGCACCAGCGCCGCGCGCTTCACCGCCGGGTTCGCGAACCCGCACTTGGTGTCGGCGAGCACGAGCTTCGAGATGTACCCCGCGTTGCGAACGGTCAATCGGGAGACACCTGCCGCGACCTGCCCCGGCGCCAACTTTTCGACGCACCCGGCGCACCCTGACCCTGCTGCGATGCCGAGAACGAACAGAGCGAATGCCAAACGGCGAATCATGGAGGCCACAAGGTACCTCACGAGGCCTGGTGCCGGTTCAGCCACGAGTCTGTTACGAGCATTTTGACGCGCGGCGTCTTCGGGTCACCCTTCTCAAAGGCAGGCGGTTCGCATGCGCTTCGCGAAATTGCTCAGTGGTTTCATGGTGCTGACTGCGTGTGGCGTGCCGGCCGGCGGCGGCCCCGGAACGGTCACCGACGCAGGCACGGTCGCAGACGCCGGCACCCCGGCTTTGAGCACCGCCGGGTGGACGTGGGTACCCATCGACGGGTCAATGTGCGCCAGTGGGGCGCGCGCCGGCATCGCGCTGAGCGGCGACGGCCACACCACGCAACAGCTCGCCATCTACCTCGAAGGCGGAGGCGCCTGTTGGAACCAAGGCACCTGCGTGCCCTCGCTGCTGCAGTTTGGGCCGATTTGCGACTACGGCATGATCTGCCTTTACGACGGCGAAGGGGGCACCAAACCCACTGCCACGTTCGTCGCCGATGCCGACCCGTTTCCCGCTGATGGGCAGGGGCGCTTGCCGGGCGTGCTCAACACCATCTCGAGCACGCTCTTCTTCAAGCGCGACCGCCCAAACAACCCCTTTCGCGACGCGACCTTCGTCTACGTGCCGTACTGCACCGGCGACATGCATTCGGGCAACACCACCCACGAGTATCAATACAAGTATCAGCTCGCCGACGCGCCGAAGACGACCACCGTGCACTTCGCCGGAGCGACCAACATCGACGCCTACCTCGCGTACCTCGTCGCGCACTACCCGAACGCGAAAAAAATCTGGCTCTTCGGCGCGAGCGCAGGCGGCTACGGAGCGACCATTCACTTCGATCGCGTGCGCCGCGCTTTTCCCAACGCCGAGGTCGACTTGCTGGCTGACTCGTCGCCGTACATCGACACCGTGCATTGGGCCCAGTGGCGCGACACCTGGCACATGCAGCTGCCTCAAGGGTGTGGCGGCGAGTGCGATGCGGGGTACCCGGGCATCATCGACCGGGTGATCACCGCGAACGCGACTCGCCGAATCGCGCTCCTCTCGAACGATCACGACGGCATCGTCTCGTGGTTTTTCTACGCTGCCCCCGGGGTGGGCCCGGTGTACGCGCCGCCGACCGGCACCTTCAACACGAACCTCAACGGGTTGCTGACCCGCTACGACCAGAGCCCCAACGCCAAGTACTTCGTCGTGCCTGGCACGGGCCACGTGCTCGCTCCCTCGGCTGACACGCTCAAGTCGGGCGATGCCGGCGTGCTGCTTCGGGAGTGGATCGACGCCTGGGCCACCCCAGACGCCGGGTGGGCGAGCACTCGATAGCTTCGGGTGCGACCATGTGGGCGTTGAGCGCGGTTGTGCGGCATTTCATACATCGCTGACATCTGATTTCTGGGCTGAGTCACTGGCCCCTATGGCACGACATGTACTGGTGCTCCTGACGTTCAGCGCGGCTGTGTTCTCGTGTCAGGAAAATTCGGTGTCACCTGCATCGACAGTGACTCCCGAGCCGACGTCGAGCTCGAGCGACTCGCACCAGCTGGCCGCCGATCGCGACGTCTGGGTGACGGTCGGTGCAGACGCGGTGCCCTCGCTGAGCCACCAGTTGAAGGCCAGCGCTCCCGCGACGCTCGGAGTTTCGAAGAACGGCGTCGCCACACTTCGCGTTCGTGAATCACAGCTGCTGACGCTCGCGCGCGTGATGCATGATCAATTTCATCGCTGCGGTGGCTTCGAGATGTTCGACACCGAAGCGCAAGCCCAGGCCGCGCTCGAGCCCGCGGTACCCCTGCAAGCGGCGTCGGCGATCACCTACACGATCGACAACGGCCCGGCGGTACAGAAGCTGATCGGCTCACTCACCGCGTCGAACGTGCTCGCGACGGTCACCCAGCTCGCCACCTACAAGAACCGCTATTACAACTCGGCGACCGGGGCTGCCTCGGCGCAGTGGCTCAAGGGCCAGTGGGAGACCCTCGCTCAAGGCCGCACCGACGTGACCGTCGAGGCCTTCGCACACGCCGGGTGGTCGCAGCCGTCGATCATTCTCACCGTCACCGGCCAGACCGCGCCGAGCGAAGTGGTCGTGCTGGGAGCGCACCTCGACTCGATCAACATCTCAGACACCGCGGGCACCGCGCCGGGCGCCGATGATGACGCGTCGGGCATCGCCACCTTGACCGAGGTGATTCGGGTGATGATGGTCAACGGCTTCAAGCCCAACCGCACCGTGAAGTTCATGGGGTACTCGGCCGAAGAGGTCGGCCTGCGCGGCTCGAAAGAGATCGCCGCCAAGTTCAAGGCCAACGCGGTGAACGTGGTGGGCGTGATGCAGCTCGACATGACCAACTTTCACGGTTCGTCGAGCGACATCGTCATCTACACCGACTACACCGACGCCTCGCAGAACGCGTTCGTGAGCACGCTGGTCGACACCTACGTGAAGGTGCCCCGCTCGACCGACGCGTGCGGCTACGGCTGCTCAGATCACGCCTCGTGGAACGCGAATGGCTACCGCACTTCGATGCCGTTCGAAGCGCAGTTCAGCGACTACAACCCGAAGATTCACACCGCCGACGACACCCTGGCCAACAGCGGCGGCAACGTCGATCAATCGGTGAAGTTCGCCAAGCTCGCCGCAGCCTTCGTCGGAGAGCTCGCCAAGGGCGGCGCTGGAGACACCGGCAAAGACACCACGCCTCCGACCGCGTCGATCACCTCACCGGCCGCCAACGCGTCGGTGAGCGGCATCGTCACCATCACCGCCGAAGCCGCCGACAACGTGGGCATCGCGCGGGTGAACTTCTTCGTCGACGGCAACAACGTCGGCACCGATCAAACGCCCCCCTACACGTTGGACTGGGACACCACCGACGAGACCAACGGCACCCACGTGCTCACCGTGGTGGCCAATGACTCGAGCACCAACAAGGCGACCAGCAACGCGGTCACCGTCACCGTCGCGCAAATCGTGGTCGACGCGGGGACCCCCGATGCCGGCACGCCCGTCGTCAGCACCATCGCGGTGTATGACGACGCCAAGAAGACCATCGCCTGCGCCGGGCTCTCGAAGCGCTGCGACTCAGACTCCGCGTTGCTAGGCCGAGGCGCACTGGGGCCTGAGGTGCACGCGCCCAACACCCTCGGCGGCAGCTGCGCCGACGGCTCGGCGGGTCGATTTCATGTCGACGAGTCGATCGATCGGTTGGTCATCTCAAGCGTCGATGGCTCGGTGCTCAAGGCCGGCGCCAGAGCGAAGATCGAAGCGACCGTGTGGGCTTACACCGGCTTCGTGAACGACAAGGTCGACCTGTATTCGGCGGCTGATGTCTCATCGCCAAAGTGGGTGTTGATCGGCACGCTCTCACCCACCGTGAAGAACGCGAGCACGCTCTCGACCACGTTCACGCTGCCCACCGGAGCCACCCAGGCGATTCGCGCACGCATTCGCTACAAAGGCACCGCGGGCTCGTGCGGCACCGGCACCTACGACGACCATGACGACCTGGTCTTCGCGGTCGCTCCGTAAGCGCTGCTACGTCTTGAACCAGTCAGCCGCGGGCTCGACGACCGCGACCTCGGTTTTTTTCTCGGTGGTGGCCGCAGCAGTCGCGGCAGCAGCAGCCGCCGCTCGCTTCGCCGCCAGCATCGCCTGACGCTTGGCCTCGACTTCACGCCACAAGGCCGGCGCCGCGGTGAACTTCTCAACGAGCGACTCGACGTGCCGCCAGTATTGGGTGTTGTCGGTGAGCTTGTTCGACCAGCCGTTGACGATGCCGAACGCCTGGCTGCCAACCGGGCGCCCGTGGTGCCCTTGAATGTGCTGCATCGGCGAAATCGCCAGGTGCATCTTCCACATCGCGCGCACGAAGCGGGGCACCTTGGTCATGTCGGTCTGGTGGGCGTAGCCGTGCAGGTGCTGGCTGTAGACCAAGCCATTCACCATCGTGAGGAGCACGGCCAAAGGGGCGCCACCGGTCAACATCAACGCGCCCGCCAAGATGGGTATCGAATAGAGCGACGTGGCATCAGCGTTGCGAGTCAGCGACCAGGTCGAGACCTCACGCGGGTGATCATGGTGCCGCTGAAACTCGGCGCCGATGCGACCCGAGGGCCAGTTGTCGTGCTTGTGATGAAAGTGCGCTGAGAGCAAGTCGGCCGCGAACCAACCCGCCGCTGCGCCTCCGACCGTCTTGATCACCTGCCAGGTCGCCGCCATCACCGTCGGCTCCATGCCGATGGTCAGGCCCAGGCTCACCAGCATCGCCACCGACAACGCCGCCGACACGCCGATGGTCACCTCGGCCGGAGTGCGCCCCAGGTTCCAGAACACGCTCTTCACGCCGTATTTGAGCAGCTGTGACTCGGGCTTGAGCGCGTCTTGCAAGGCCTCGAGGTGCTCTCGAATGGTGCGTTGCTCATTCGGGCCCAGCGGGCCGATGGTCTCGCGCCAGGCGTTGACGTCAGCGGCGAGGGTCTCGGTCAGCCTGTTGGCGTGCTCGGCCGGCAGCCCGACGTCGATGAAGTTCTGCACCGCAGACGCCTTCCACGCGGTGAGGTCGATGCCCTTGGTGGGCGCGGTGTAGCGGGCCTTGATCGAATCAACCATCAACGGCAGGCCATGCTCGAGCGCAAAGGCGTGCGCGGTGTCACCGACGTCGAGGTTCTTCGCGCCTTTTCGAAGCGTGGTCTCGAGCAACGAGCCCAGGGTGGTTTTGGTGAGGGGGCCTTCTTCTTTGAAGTTCGGGCTGCTGTGCGCGTCGAGATCTTCAGCC
>JANLPS010000092.1:0-5914 GCA_031367385.1 Archangium sp.
GAGGGGGCTGCGCCTTGACCTCGGGCGTCTTCACTTCGTCTCGCTCTCTGCGCGCTCGTCGACTCACGACTTGTCTTCTACCCACGCCGCTGGGGATTTCCGAGGCCTCTGCGTGTCAACCTCGGCGACGGGATCACCGTAGCGATCATTTGACGCCGGCCTTCGAAATCGCGCCAAGATCACTCGAGAGGCGCAGACTCTCTGCGAACGAGCGCCCGAGCGGTACCTCAGCGACGGCAACGCATCGTTGACCAGGCGTCATCATTCGACGGTGACGACCAGCTTGCCGCTACCGCGGTTCTCCTCCATGAATCGATGGGCTTCGACAATCTCTTCGAAGCGAAACGTACGAATGCCATTCACCTGATAGCGGCCTGCCGCCACTGCCTCGACGATGCACTGGAGCGCTGGCGTGCTGGAGGTGCTCGAGAGGGTGCTGCTCAGATACGTCGTCAGACGAACCGAGGAGGGGATGTCTTCGAGGGGCTCGAAGCGCTCCAAGACCCACGCGTTGCTCAGAATGCCGGTGTTACACACGATGCCCCGCGGACGCACGGCGCGCAGAGAATCGCGGAGCGTGGTGACGCCGACGAGCTCAAGCACACCGTCGACGCCCCCAGGCGCGAGCGCACGCACTGCCTCGGCGATGTGCCCCGAGTCGAGAATCGCGTGGTCGACGCCATTGCCTTGAAGCGTGGCGAGCTTCTCAGCGCTGCGGCTCGTGGCCATGACCGTCAGGCCTCGGTCTTTGGCGATACTGGCCGCTGCGATGCCGACCGACGAAGTGCCGCCTCGAATGAGAAGTGTCTGCCCGACCACCATCTCCATCGCATCGACGACAGAACCCCAGGCGGTGAGATACGTCTCGGGTATCGCGGCCAAAACGTTCCACGGGAGGTCGCTTCGAATGGGGAGCACCTGCTCTCGCGGCACGAGGGTGTATTCGGCATAGCCTCCGTCGTATGCCCGCCCCATCTCGCCCATCACCGCTGCGACGCGTTGACCTTCGACGAGCTCTGTTCCTCCGTTGTCGTCGACGACCCCGACGCACTCGATACCGAGCACCCGCGGGAAACGCACGCTGGGCGAGTGCCCCTGCCGGGTGAACATTTCAGATCGATTGAGCCCGAATGCATGCACGCGAATGCGAACCCAGCCGGCACGCGGTTCGGGCAGTGGCAGCTGTTCGATCTCGAGAACCTCGGGGCCGCCGGGGCGATGCACGCGTATCGCTCTCACTCGTTTGCTCCTGTTCTTTTTCGAAGATGCGCTGGTACGAGCCGCCGTTCGACCATGGCAAGCACGAGATCAACGAGCAGCGCGAGGGCGGCCGCAGGCAAAGCTCCCGAGAGCACCATGCGCGTGTCTGCGAGCGCAAGGCCCGTGACGATGGGTTCACCCAGCCCTCCCGCGCCGATGAACGCAGCGAGGGTCGCGGCGCCGACCGTGACGACTGCCGCGGTACGAACGCCCGTCATGATGACCGGTGCCGCCAACGGGAGCCGAATCTGCAACAAGGCCTGTCTCGAGGTCATACCAAGGGCCTCGGCGGCCTCGACCGCAGAGGGGTCGGCGTCTCGCACGCCCGTGAACGTGCCTCGTGCGATGGGGTAGAGCGCGTAGAGCCACAGGGCGACGAGCGCGGGCGCGCCTCCGATGCCGAGCAGCGGCACCATGAACGCGAGCAACGCAATGCTGGGTATCGTTTGCAGCATGCCGAGCACGCCGAGCGTTGCAGGTGCGATGTTTCGCACACGCTCGAGCAAGAGGCCGAGCGGTATCGCCACGACGCCGGCGGTGAGAAGCGCGATTGCAACGAGCCACAGGTGCATGAGGGTCAGGTGCAACAGCGAGACCCGGTGTTCCCACAAATAGGCACCAAACCAGCTCTGCGCAGCCTCGGTGGGGGCGGCGCTCAACACGCCAATTCGCCGCTCGTCGAGACCCAGCGAACGAAGGGCGGAGGCTGCGACATCTGCCGCCGGCTCCTGATTGATTTCGATGCGGGCATTGAGGCCTCGCATGGTCGCCTCGCTGATGCGCCCACTGAGCAGCGAGAGCACTGCCACGACGTCGTCTCGTGCGGCAGCGCGCGGCCCGAGAATCGCCGCGGCTTCGTAAGGAGGAAAAAAGTGGAGGTCGTCTTCGAGCACGACGAGGTGGTAGCGCTCGAGCAAGCCGTCGGTCGAAAAGCCGTCGATGAGATCGACCGCAGCTGCGTCGAGCGCTTGATACTTGAGCGCGGGCAGCAGCGGTTTGATGTTGGCAGGCCTGATGCCCTCACCGTACGCGCGAACGAGCCCAAGCAAGCCATCGGGGCGTTCAATGAAGTCTGGCGTAAAGCCGGCCTTGAGCTGCTTGCTGCCGTTGCGGGCAAGGTCACTGAGCGTGCGCAAGCGCAGCGCGGTGGCGAACTCGGGGCGAACCGCCAATGCAAACGAGTTCTGAAAACCCAGTGGCGGCAGCCATCGAACGCCAAACCTGCGCAGCGAGGCATTGGCGACGTGACCAAAAACGGCGCGGGGGTCAGCGAGCGTCTCCGGTGGAAGCTGGTCGTGGAGAATCGCAACGAGGCCCGTGCCGGTGTACTCCGGGTAGACGTCAATCGCGCCGGTGCGGAGCGCGTCGAACGCAATCTCTGTGCTGCCCAGCCCTGGTTTTCGTTCGACGGCGATGCCATGCGCCTCGAGGAGCTGGGCGAACATCTCTGCCAGCACGTACGATTCTCCAAAGGGTTTCGAGGCGACGACGACGGGTGAGCGGGGTGGTGCTGCGGTTGCGCTGAGAGCTACGCAGAACCCGAGCACCGCGAGCGGCGGTCGCATCAGAGGCCCAACTGACTTTCGGGCGGGAGCCCGCGCGCCAGAAGAGAGGCCACGTAGTCGGTCTGCGGAGAAGCTCGAAGCGCTCTCAGCGTGCCTCGCTGCTCGATGACGCCGCCGCGCATGACAATGGTTTCATTGGCCAAGAGATCTGCCTCGAGCAGATCGTGGGTGACCAGCACGGTCGTCATCTTCAGCTCTCGTCTCAGCGCTGCGAAGGTGGCCTGCAGCTCTGAGCGGCTGATGGCATCGAGCGCGCCGAAGGGCTCGTCCATCAACAGGAGACCTGGTCGTGCGGCGATGGCGCGAGCGAGCGCGACGCGCTGCCGTTGGCCGCCCGAAAGCTGATGTGGAAATCGGTGACCGAAGGCACTCGCCGGCAGCCCCACGAGGTCGAGGGCCCGTTCTGCCGCGGCAGAGGTGTTCTCTTGGCCAAGAAGCGTCGGTACGAGCGCACAATTCCGAAGCACGCTCCAGTGCGGGAGCAACCCCCCGTGTTGGGGCACGTAGCCAATTCGTCGCCGGAGCTCGGAGACGGGGGCCTGAGCGATGCCGGCGCCTCCGATCGCGACGTGGCCGGTCGTCGGCACCACGAGACGATTGAAGCACCGCAGGAGCGTCGTCTTGCCAGCTCCACTCTCACCGACCAACGCTACGCACTCGCCCGGCGCGACCTTGAACGTGGCTCCCTGAAGAATTCGGCGCCCGCTGATTTCGAACCCGATATCGACGGCCTCGAGCGACACAGGCCGCTCGGCGAAATCGAAAATGCCGGACGAACGAGGCTCGCTCACGGGTCGCTCCTTGCAGGCTTGGCGGCTCGTTGCAGTAACTTTACGCGGCCAGTGGGTGCCTGGCCAGGTGTTGTAATAAGTGGTCGCGAAAGGCGATGACCTTGGTCGTGGTGATGCGAGCGCGCGGCAACAGAATCGCCAGCCCGGCGGGCTTCACCCGAGTGCGGGCCAGCACTTTCACCAGCGTTCTATTGGCGAGGTCACCGGCGGCGACGAACCCAGGCAGCAACCCAACGCCAGCTCCGGAGCGGATCAGCTCTCGCACGAATAGAAAGTCGTCACTCAGTAACCGTGGCTCGACGGTTTCTGGCTCGAGCTCGAAGGGCCTGCTTCTCGTGCCGACCCATTCGTGCTTCGCGTCGTTGAGCTCTTTTGGGGTACCGCGCCGCTCGACGTACGACGGGGCCGCATAGAAACCGAACTCGATGGCCGCAAGCCGTCGTATCTGCATGGCCGAATCTTTGAGCGGCCGGCGGTGTGCACGAATCGCCATGTCGAAGCCGTCGCGAACGAGGTCGACCTGGCGTGTGTCGAGAACCGTCTCGACCTCAACCTTTGTGAATTTCGCCGAGTAGCTCGCGACGGCCCCAGCCAAGACCGCAACTCCAAAGTCGGCAGGTGCCGCGATGCGCAGCTTGCCGCTGGGCTCGAGGCTCTGGCCGGGTAACCCGGTCAAAGCCTCCTTGAGCGACGCAAAAGGAGAAGCGACTCGCTCGAGCAGCGCTTCGCCTCCTGGGCTCAGTGCCACGTAGTGCGTCGTTCGGTGAAAGAGCTCCACGCCGAGTTGAGCCTCCAATCGCGCAGTACCTCTGCTGACCGAAGACTTCGGCATTCGCAGGCGCGACGCCGCGAGCGAGAAGCTCTTCGCACTCGCAACGGCCAGAAAGACCTCAATCAGGTTGATCGACGCTGTTCCATTCATGGAACACCGTGTCTCACACAATTGCACTACCGACAACTCGGCGCGGGGCGCATATCTGTGGGGCAGCGCAGAACAACCCAAGGAGCACACAATGAAATCGTTGACTCACTCCATCGCAGCAGCAGCTCTCCTCGCGTCGTCGTTGGTTCACGCTGAAGATTCGAAGTGGCCGGGCACGAAGGCCGGTGAAACCGCTGCGACGGTCAAGGGTCTCCCCAAAGAGCTCGCGAAGAATTTGGCCACCTTCGATGACCTCGATTTCAAGGTCTACACAGGCCAGCAGTGGCAAGACCTCCACAAGAGCCATTCGAAAGACGTCATCGTGCACTGGCCCGACGGCCACGTGGCCACCGGCGCCGAAAAGCACATCGAAGACCTGAAGGTGATGTTCACGTTTGCCCCTGACAACCGAATCGTCACGCACCCCATTCGCTTCGGCACGGCCGACGGAGAATGGACGGCGGTCGCGGGTTGGCTCGAAGGCACCTTCACCAAGCCGATGGCGACCGGAGACGGCAAGAGCATCTCGCCGACGGGCAAGGCCTACCGCATACCGATGGCGACGCTCGGCCACTGGGGAAAAGACGGCGTGATGTTCGAGGAATACCTGTTTTGGGACAACGCCGAGTTCATGAAGCAGATCGGCCTGGCGAAGTAGTCGAAAGCAGCGGGGCGACACACCAATTCTGGTGCTGCCTTGCAGTACTCACTCTCAGGAGAACACACACAATGGCTACTCAGAAAATCGCAGTGATTGGCAACGGAAACGTGGGAAGTGCACTTCAAAAAGGCGCGGAGAAAGCGGGTTATCAAGCGCGCAGCACCAGCGCCGAACCGAAAGAAGTGCGCGAAGCAGCTGCCTGGGCAGACATCATCATTCTCGCCATACCCAGCCAGGCTCGAGAAGAAGCCATCAAGAACCTCGGCGACATCAAGGGCAAGACGCTGGTCGACCCGACGAATCTCCTCAACGCCGACTGGAG
Organism: Archangium sp.; assembly: GCA_031367385.1. Taxonomy (GTDB): domain Bacteria; phylum Myxococcota; class Myxococcia; order Myxococcales; family Myxococcaceae; genus JAEUJT01. Next base: position 5,522 of record JANLPS010000092.1, read on the forward strand.
CTACGCGGGCGACATCAAAAAGAGCGGAGCCGAACAGGTTCAGGAATGGGCTGGGGGAGCGCGAGTCGTGAAGGCATTCAACACCGTCTTCGCGCAGAACCAGGCGACAGGCAAAGTGAAGGGTGAGGCCTTGAGTCTCTTCGTGGCCGCCGACGATGCGGAGGCGAAGAAGCAGATTCTCGATTTGGGCAAGGCGATGGGTTTCGACCCAGTAGACGTGGGTCCGCTGTCCCAGGCGCGATACCTGGAGGCGCTCGGGTTTCTGAACATTCAGTTGGGATACGGCGGCACCAAGTACGGCACCGACTTCGGCTTCAAAGTTGTCGGGACACTGGTGAAGCCATGAGTACGACCATCACTGCCGCCGTAGCCCGTACGCTCAAGGGCCCGCTC
>JANLPS010000417.1:0-11739 GCA_031367385.1 Archangium sp.
TGCTGAACCTCATCGAGAAGGGCGTGGGGCCCGCGGGCGATGAGGTCGTGCTCCTGGATTGAACGTGATGCCTGGGGCGCCAAGCATCACCGCCTCCACCGCCGGTACGCCTCCACCCACTCAACGCCCTCGGGGGCAACCAGAGGCATCGGGAGGTCGAGGATTGGTACGGTCTGTCGGTGCTGACCGCGCCAGAACGGCCACCTGAGCCACGAATGCCGTCGAGCAAGAGCAAGGGGAGTTGTACGTCAGCTGTACGTCAGCAGCTGCGTTACAGTGCACTCTTCTGCACTGTAACTCCCTGCAACGACACATATTCAAGCTGGGGAACTAGGATTCGAACCTAGATAGCCAGAGTCAGAGTCTGGAGTCCTACCGTTGGACGATTCCCCAATAATTTTGAGCTACTTCTTCTTTTTACCACCGCTCGATGCAGCGGGTACCACATAGATGCGAACCTCGTCGTTCGCTTCGTAGATGTTCAGACCTTCCCACGACCCGCGACCTGACGAATTCGCGATGTGTACTGCTTTCACGCCAGGCTGATTCACCACGGCTTTTCGCGGGTACTGCGCCGCGGGGTACACATTCTTGTAGTACTTCATTGTGCCGTCGAAGTCGGTGCCTGACTTGAACCGGTGCTCTGCAACCTTGCGTGAATTGTCGGGCAACTGAGCCCCGAGCTCCGATTCAGCGAACGCCGTGGCGGTGCCCAACAGAGCGACCACCGCAACGCCGGCGAAGAAGTGCCTCACGCGCCCGGGCAGATAGAGCACCCCTCGCACTGCGTCAAGCTCCAAGCCCAAACAGCGAGCCGGGTACCGACCAGCAGTCCATCCACACCGCAACAACGCCGTGAATCAGGGCGCCGTACCACATGCTGCGAGTGCGAACCGACAGCACCCCCAAGGCCACGCCGGCGATCACCGCGCCGAGGGTCTCGGGCTCGGCCTTGCCGAAGTGCATGATCACGAACGGAGCCACCTGCACCAGAATCGCCCCGGTTCGCCCAAACCACGGCAACAGGCCGTGCACCATCCACCCTCGAAAGAGAAACTCCCAGGCGATGAAGTAGGCCAGGTACCCGATCTCGTAGACCACGAACAGCGGCAGCGAGGCGCGAAACCCCTCGGGCACCGACAGGTTGTACGCGCTGCTGCCGGCCAGCGGGTAATGGCCCTTGAACGACTCGGTCGTCGAGGCGTACCAAACGATCGGCAACATGATCGCCAAGAACAGCGCGGCGATCGACAGGCCCTGCCGCCAATCGCCCAGCCCCAGGCCGTACTTCTGGTGAAAGCTGCCGTTGGTCGCCTTCGAGAGCAGCAGCGGCGCCACCAGGTACAGCACCACGCTCATGCCGAACCAATACTCGTGCGCCAGCACCGCCATCGCGGGGTGCCCGGCCGCCAGCGCACCGAAGACCTCGTGAAAATACATCGTCGAGCCGTTGTAGTGCGAGATCACCAGCAGCGCGCTCGCTCCACAGATGATCATCGTCGGCTCGATCAGCAGCGCCGCGAGCTCTTCACGAATGGTCTGAACCAGGCGCCGAATCACGAGAGCGCGGCGTCGATGCGTCGCATGGCTTCTTCACGGCCGAGCAGCTCGAGCGTGTCTCCGATGCCGGGGCTCACCGTACCGCCGGTCACCGCGACCCGGAGTGGCTGTGCGATCGCGCCCATCTTCGCGCCCGTCGCCTCGGAGATCACCTTCACGATCGGGTCGAGATCAGCCGCACGCCAAGTCGTCACGCCGAGCAGCGTCTCTCGAATGCGGCCGAGCATCTGCTTGCCTTCGAGGCCCAGGTGTTTCGCCGCAGCCTCGCCTTCGATGGTGACGCCGCGGGTGTAGTAGGGCTTCACCTTCATCGCCATCTCGACCAGCGTCTTCGAGCGTTCGCGAAAGCCCATCACGGCCTTCTCGAGCTTCGCGTCGACCACGGCTTCGGGCACTCCGGCGGCGTGCAGAAACGGCAGCACCGCTTCGGCGATCGCCTTCGGGTCTGACGTCTTGATCCAATGCGCGTTGATCGATGACAGCTTCTCGGGGTTCCACACGCCGTTGGTCTTGCCGACCGCGGTGAAGTCGAAGAGCTCTTTGAGCTGCGCGACGCTGAACAGCTCGTCGTTGCCATGCCCCCAGCCCAGGCGCGCGATGAAGTTCAAGAGGGCATTGGGCAAGATGCCATTCGCGCGGTGCAACATCACGTCTGCCTCGGGGTGACGCCGCTTCGACAGCTTCTCGCGATCGGGGCCCAAGATCAGCGGCATGTGCGCGAAGGCCGGGGGTGACCACCCGAGGGCCTCGTACAACATCAGCTGGGGAAACGTGGAGTTCACGTGCTCGGCGCCACGCGCGACGAGGTTGATCTCCATGTCGTGATCGTCGACCACGCAGCTGAAGTTGTAGAGGGGGATGCCGTCTTTGCGCAGCAAGACGAAGTCGTCGAAGTCGTCGAACGGCTTGTCGATGCGCTTTTGGACCATGTCGTCGAAGCCGAACTTGCCTTCGCGGTCGGGCATCTTGAAGCGCACCACGGCCGTGGTCTGGAGCTGCTCCGGCGTGGGTGTCGCGTCACGCCACGGGCTTCGGTACTTGAACCCGGCCTTGCGAAAGTCATCGCCCTCTTTGAGGCCCTTCGACTCGGCGAACGCTTTGCGTGCGGCGGTGAGCTCTTCTTCGGTCGAGTAATCGCGATACGCCTTGCCCTCGGAGATCAGCATCTCGGCGACCTGGGTATACCGGCCGATCTTCTCCATCTGCGTGTAGGGAGGAAACGGCCCGCCAACGCCTGGCCCTTCGTCCCAGTCGATGCCGAGCCACTGGAGGCCCTGCAAGATCGCTTGCACCGATTCGGGGGTGCTGCGCTCTTGATCGGTGTCTTCGATTCGCAGCACGAACACGCCGCCGTTTTTTCGCGCGTACAGCCAGTTGAAGAGGGCCGTGCGGGCCCCGCCGATGTGCAAATACCCGGTCGGCGAAGGAGCGAATCGAACGCGTGGCATCATGCGCGGCGACGTAGCAGCCCTCGAGGCGCCTCTCAACCTCACAGAATTTCTGCGGTTTGCGCTATGTCGGCGGCCAGGTGCGAAGGCTCATCACTCAGATCGCGTTCGGTGCCTGAACTTCGAGAGATCTACATATCGCGTCAGCTCGCCCGCACTGCACAAGGCGACTTCACCGGCTACGCGATTATCTCGAACAGTGAGCTGCTCGGCGTCGCTGAGAACATCAAGCCCGAGCTCGCGCCCGAACGAACGGCCCAGCTGTTGGCCGCGATCAAGCACCGCATCGAGGCGTCGTACTTACCCGACGGTCGCCTCCTGCCTGCGCGGCTGCGCAATTCGCTCGCGACACCGGCACCGGAGGGTTCGCAGTGCCAAGCCCACTCGACCGGCCCCACTTTGATTTGCAGCCGCTGCGGCACCTTCTTCTGCTCGGCATGCGCGAGCCCCGTGAAGAGCCACTGCGCTCCGTGCTTCGAGCCCGCCCTGAATGCGCGGTAGCTGGTCTCTCAACTCCTTAGAATTTCAAAGGAAAGCCCGGCTGCCCCGCTTGCGTTGACCCGCGGTTCGCGTACACAGTGCCGACCATGAACCGTCTTGCTCTGGCGCTCACCGCACTGGCCGCCACTCTCGCTTCGGCCACGACCATGCTGGCGCTCGACGTGACGGGGCTCACCTGGGCCTCCGACGCGGTCATTCGCGGCACCATCGTCAGCGTCGAGCCGCACTGGTCGGGCGACAACGCGCGCATCTTCACCGACGCCGAAGTGCAGGTGACCGAGGTGCTCAAAGGCCCGTCGTCGCTCAAGACGCTCACCGCGATGCAGCCCGGCGGCGAAATCGGTGACGTCGGCCAGCGAGTGCATGGGGTCGCCACCTTCACGCCCGGCGAAGAGGTCGTGCTCTTCTTGGAGAAACGCGGCCCCCGCTACACCGTGACCGGCATGGCTCAGGGTAAATTTCGCATCGAGGGCGGTGTCGCCAGCGCGGCGCCTGATTCCGAGCTCGCGTTGCTCGACCCCACGACGCATCAACCCGTCTCGCGACCGCCACTGTCGATGCCGCTCGAGACGCTCAAGGCGCAGGTCAAGGCCGCCGTGCTGCAGGCGCCGGTCGAGCCGAAGAGCCCGAAAGTGCCGGGCACTCGGGTGACTCCGTGATCGTCGCGTTCAAGGTCGCGGTCAGCCTGGTGCTCTCGCAATACATTCGCACCAAGATCGACGAGACCAACCTCAACTCGCAGTGCCTCTGGTGGAAAGACAGCACCGAGATCGTCTTTCACCAGAACGTGCAGGGTGACCCTGACGTGAGCGGAGACACCGAGTTCGACGCGGTCACCGCCTCATTCGCCACTTGGCAGACGCAATTGAGCGGCTGCGCCAGTCTGAGCTTGACCCAAGGCGCACGCACCGAGAGTCGCAAGGTCGGCTTCGTCACCGGCGGCCCCAACGAGAACGTCGTCGTGTTTCGACTCAAGAAGTGCACCGACATGGTCGCCAGCAACGACGCCTGTTGGTCGGCGGGCACCTGCGGCAATAACTACGACTGTTGGGATCATTCGGTCACCGCGATCGCGATCACCAGCACCAGCTACACGCCGTCGAGTGGCCGTGATCTCGACTCCGACATCGAGCTCAACTCACCCAGCTTCTTGTTTACGACCGGCATCCCCGTGGTCACCGATGTGCAGAACACGGTCACGCACGAGGTCGGGCACGTGCTGGGCCTTGCGCACATCAACCTGGCCGGCTCGACGATGAACGCGCGCGCCGACTCCGGTGAAACTTCGAAGCGCACCCTCGACGAAGGCTCGAAGCAGTTCGTCTGCGATGCTTACCCGAAGGGCAAGCCCACCAAGACCTGCCAGATACCTGTGTTGACCAGCGGCCTGGGCACGCCGGCGAAGACGACTGGTGGCTGTTCGTCGGTGCCGGTCGAGTCGCTCTCAGGTCTGGCCGCGCTCGCGTTGGCGTTCAAGAGGCGTTCGCGACGATGACTCGTGTGCTCGTGCTCAGCATGGTGTTGCTCGGCACCAGCGCCTGGTCGCAAGACTTCTTGCGCACCGTCGCCAACACCACCAACACCGAGACTGAGGTCTGCGTCACCTGGAGCAACCGGCGCATGGTCTACGTCGTCGATTCGGCGGGCAGCGCGCGCACTCCGGCCGAGACCGAGTTTTCGGCCATCACCCAGGCCTGGGCCACCTGGCAAGTGGTCAGCGACAGCTGCTCAGACTTCACCTTCAGCGGAGGCCCCCGGCAAGACAACGTCTCGGTCGGCAAAGGTACGCAAGACAGCAACGCCTTGGTCTTTCGCGAGACGACCTGCTCGGCCAACGACCCGTGCCACGACACCCGCACCTGCGCGAACACCTTGCACTGTTGGGACCATGACGGCGAGGGCACCATCGCGCTCACCACCGTCACCTACTCGGTGCGAACGGGCATCATTTACGACGCAGACGTCGAGTACAACGCAGCGAGCTTCTTGTTCACGACCGTCGCGTCGCCGCCTTGCGACATCGATCACCAGTCGGTATCGTGCGCTGCGTACGATGTGCAGAACGTGACTACCCACGAGATTGGTCACGTGGTCGGCTTCGATCACGTGCTGAACCTCAACTCGACGATGGCCGCCAACGCCAACGTCGGAGACACCCAGAAGCGAATCATCGACTTCGGCACGCAAGACGGGTTCTGCTCGACGTACCCGAGGGGCCAACCGCCGGTGCCGTGTGACCAATTGGCGCAGATTCAGAGGCGAATCATCGCCAAGAATACGGGCACGTTCGGCTGCTCGTGCAGTGAGCTCAGCGCGGTGCCTTCGATTCTGGTGATGGCGCTGGTGTCGGTGCGCTTCGCACGGCGACGACGCGCATTCTCGCCGCGACGAGACTGAGTGAGCGTTTTCGAGGCGTCGCGTGCTTCTCTTGATGGCGACGTGCTCGCGGTCGGCGACAACGGCGTGGCGATCATCATGCGCAGCGGCGCCCCTTCGTTCAGTTCGATGCTTGCCCCATCAGAGCGAAGACTCTCTGCGCACGCTCACCAGCACGAGCATCACGCCTGCGACAAAGTGCCGGTTCGCACCGGCGTTCAATTCAACGGCATCGGCGAGAAGAAGGCGGTATCGCGGAGCCCATGAATCTTTGAAATGCCAGGTTGACGACCGTCGGCGAGCGGGCCAGATAGCTCGCAATGCTTTCTCTCGCAGTGCTCGTCGTGCTCGCGCAGCAACCCCTCACCGAGCCCGACGCCGGAGTCGACGAAGACCTCGATCGCCGCCGACAGACCGTGGTCACCGCTTCAAGAATCGAGCGCCGGCTCGAAGACGCCGTCATCGCCACCGAGGTGATTACCCGCGCGCAGATCGAGTCGCTCGGCGTGCGCGATGTGACCCAGCTGCTGCAACAGCACCCGGGCGTCGAGATGGTCTACACGCAGCGAGGCATCGGCGTGCGCCTCCAGGGGATGGACCCCGAGTACGTGCTGATTCTCGTCGACGGCCAGCGAGTCGCCGGCCGCGCGGGCGCCTTCGTCGACATGTCGCGGTTTTCACTGCGCGAAATCGAGCGCGTCGAGATCGTCAAAGGGCCCGCGGCCGCGGTCTATGGCGCTGACGCGATCGGCGGCGTCATCAACATGATCACCCGCAGGCCTCAAAAGGCCTTCGAGGGCGTTCTGCGTGGCACCTTCGGCACGCTGATCGAGGGTGATGTGCGCGGCAACGTGGGCTCGAAGCTCGGCCCCTTCGAGCTGCGTGCCGGTGGCGGCTATCGCACCCGAAACCCCTTCGACTGGGACCCAAGCGACGCGGCCACCAGCCTGCCTGGCATCAAGCGCTCTGACGCAGACCTCGAGCTGGCCTGGTACCCGATCGAGTCATTTCGCATCTGGGCCCGCGCCGATTACGTGCGCAGTGACTTGAATGGCATCGACTTGAACGGCACTGGCGCGATCTTCGATCGGTTTCAACGCACCGAGCAGTTCAACACCTGGGTCGGCGGTCGCGGCAACTTGAGCGAGAACACCACCTTCACCATTCGCGGCCACTCCGGGCTCTTTCGCGACCAGTTTCTCCTCGATCAGCGAAACGCCAAGGCGCTCGACTCGTACACCGCCAGCCTGACCCGCCTCTGGGAGGGCTACGTGCAGGTCGACCACCGCATCGGCCGGCACACCCTGAGCGCCGGCGTCGAGGTGCTCAGCGAGTACCTCACGGGTGAGCGAATCAACCCTCCCGCGGTCTCACGCGCGCGCTTGGGTCTCTTCGTTCAAGACAGCTGGGCGCTGGTCGACCATGGCCCGAAGTTGGCGATCGAGCCCGGGTTTCGCGCCGACTTCGATTCGCAGTTCGGAGGCGCGCCTTCACCCAGGTTGGCGGTGAAGTTCGACCCGACTCCGGCGCTCACCGTGCGCGCGTCGTTCGGCTTGGGCTTTCGACCCCCGTCATTTTCGGAGCTCTACTTGAGCTTCGCGAACCCTGGCGTTGGCTACCTGGTCACCGGTAACCCGAAGCTCGAGGCCGAGCGCTCGGCCTCGGTCAACATCAGCGCCGACTACCGGCTGCCCGTCGACGGCTGGAGCGTCTCCGCCAGCGGCTGGCACACCAGCATCACCAACCTCATCAATCAGACCACCGGCGGCGTGCTCAACCCCGATAACCCGGCGATGTTCTCGTACGTGAACGTCGCCAATGCCTACACCCAGGGCGTCGAGGTCAGCACGCGGGTCAAGCTCTCCAAAGGCGCGTACCTCGATCTTGGCTACATGGGGCTCGACGCACGCGACGTGACGGCGAACCGCGCGCTCGAGGGCCGATCTGCCCATCGCGTCAACCTGCAAGCCACCGCCAAGTACCGCCCCACTGGCCTCGAGGCGGTGATTCGCGCCACCTTCAACAGCGCGCGGCCGTACTACGCAGGCAGTGGCACCGCGTTCATCGGCGACCTCGGCGCGGGAGATGCCCGAACGGTCTGGGCGCCGGCCTACGTCGACCTCGAAGCGCAGATCACCTACACCGTGCGCAGCTGGATCAAAGTGTTCGTCAACGGCTACAACCTGCTCAACCAGGGCGATCACACGTTCACCCCGCGACCTCCGCGCGGCGTTCTTGGCGGCGTTCAGGTGGAGTACTGATGATGATGCGAACCGCGTTGATTCTGTTGGCATTGTGCGCGTGCGCGCCCGACCTGCGCATCGATCACCCGTTCGATGGCACCGGCCAATGCATTGACCCGGTCACCAAAGCCCAGGTCGACTGCGCGCTGATACCGCTGGTGTCGGTGACGCTCGACGGCGCGGTGCGAAACATGATCGTCGACGCGACCAACAAAGAGTCGAAGGTGTACGTCGACCTCGATTCAGGCCGTGAAATGAAGACCGACGAGGCCTTCGCCACCAACGGGTGGGACCTGGCGTTCAAGCGCTTCGAGATCACCATGAACGGCGGCTCGGGCAACTTGCAGGGCACGGTGCAGATTGCGGTGCTCGAGGGGCAGGCGTTCGATTCGCTGACCACGGCGCCCGCGACCGGCTACCAACAAGACGGTGCCGAGAGCGTCTTCAGCGGCGTCAATGGTGGCTGGTATTATTACGATCTGGGCACCCACAAGCTCACCACCAAAGACGAGCTCTACATTGTGAAGACCACCGACGGCGCGTACATGAAATTGCGAATGGGCAATTACTACGACGCGTCGGGTACTCCCGCGCGGCTCAGCTTGTCGTACGCCCCGGTGACCGCGCCTTGACAGTGACGGCCGCGAAAGAGACGCCGACGGTGATACCGACGGTCGACGACGTCGAGTTTCGCGCGCTCTACAAGAAGACCAAGTACATCGTCGAGACGGCCGATGGCTGGTCGCTGGTGATCACCCGGTACCGGCCAGTGCCCCAGGCTTTTCCACAGCCGTTGTTTGGCGAGCCGATGCTGCTGGTGCACGGCTTCTGCCAAAACCGCCACGCGTGGACGAGCGGCGAATTCGTGAAGAACCTGCTGTTCTTCGGGCTCGACATTCATGTGCTCGAGCTGCGGGGCCACGGCAAGAGCAGCATCGACTTGCAGTATCAGCGCGCGGCGAAGTTCAACCGCAAGGTGCCTCCCGACCTCAACTGGGAGTGGGACATCGACAGCTATTTTCTCTACGACCTCCCCGCCGCGGTCGCAGGCGTTCGCCGCATCACCCGCCGCGAGCGCATCTTCTTCTGCGGCCACTCGATGGGCGGCATGCTCGGCTACGGGTACGCCGGCATTCACCCTGATCATTTCGAGGGCATCGTCACCATCGGCGCGGCCGCAGAGCTCGGGCGCGGCAGCATCTTGCTCAAGACCCTGGGCTACCTGGGCCCCGGCGTGGCGGCTTCGGTCGACTCGGTGATCTCCGGGCTCAACGTGCAGCGCGGCATCAGCCACCTGGCCTCGAGTGTGATGTCGAAGCTGCGGCGAAAAGAACGGCCCACCGCTCCGGTGCCGCTCAAGTACCGGTACCTGCCGCTCGACACCTGGCTCAAGCTGGCCGCCGACGCGCTGGGGTACGCCGAGCGCAGCCCGATGCTCGGCATGGTCGCGAGCCGAATGAACTACCTCAGCCGGTGGGACCGAATGACCATGGAGGACATGCGGTGGCTCCTGCGCGAAGGCGGCGAAAAAGAGCCGCGCAAAGTGGTCGACCAGTTCTTCAAGTGGATTCGGCAGGGCGAAGTCGTCTGCTACCGCACCGGGTACGACTTCAAGCGCGGGTTCGGCAAGATTCGCGTGCCGATGGCGATCATCTTCGGAGACATGGACCCGCTCGCCTCGATGGAGTCGACCCGCAGCGTGTACCGCACCGCGAAGAGCGAGTACCTGTTGTGGCGACCGGTGAAGGGCAACAGCCACATCGAGCTGACAATGGGGCATGACATTCGGCAGATTTGTTACGACATCAAGAATCTCGTCGAGTACGCGAAGACGCATCGCGCGCGAGCGCCGTCACTCCCGCGCATCGAGCCCTGACGAGGTCAGGCAGTGTCGCTGCCGCCCTTGGCGATGAACACGTCCATCCGTTCATCGAGCCAGGGCTTCGCGTCAGCTTCGTTCTTGAAGTACTCGGTGTTGACGTTCTCGGTGAGCCGCATCGCCAGGCTCGCGACCATTCGCGTCATCGCCGACAGCAACACAATTGCGACCGGTGGAGGGTTCGTCGGCTTGGTCTTCTCTGACGTCAGCACCTTGCGCACGTCGGCCGAGAGCCCAGCGATGTTGCCGACGACCAGGTGGCCGTAGCCGAAGTACTGGCCGCCGCGAGTGGCCTTCGCCATGAACCCGCGCGCCTCGTTCGGCGTCACGTCACCTTCGAAGTTTACTCGCAACGCCGGGTGGCCATTCTTCGTCTTCAATTCTGTCAGCTCGATCGGCACCGACCCAGAATCGGCGGCGGTCACCACGTGTTCAAGTTTTTCTCGTGCGTCACACACTGTGCAACCGCTTGCACATGTCATCGAGCCACTCCCTCGAGTGGGAGCACGGCACACAGGTTGCTGAACAGCGCCGACATGAATGCACTTTGCGGTGGGCTGCTGGTCGCGATGGTCTCGGCCGCCAGCGCTGAAGAGTCGGTCTGGCAGCGTGAAGCAGCGAGTGACTCGGGCCGGGTGGTTGCAACGAATGGCCTCTTCCCCATTTGGGAAAACACGGGCGTGCTGCTCGAGGCGCAGCGCGTGTATTTGGGCACGAGCCAACTGGCTGCGGCGCTTGGGAGCCGAGTGCAGGTCGGAGTCAACCCGTTGCGCTTCGCGTTTCGCACTCCGAACCTCGGGGCGAAGGTCGCGCTCGCCAGCACCCGGCGGGTGAAGGTGGCCGCGGCCGTCGATGTGCTGTGGCTGATGCCCGGCTCGAGCGATGTGTTCTCGACCTCCAATTTTTCGACGCGCCTCGACACGACGCAGAGCTCGGTCATCGCGGTGCCTCTGGCGGTGGCGGCGACGACGTCGATCAGCTCGAGCCTGTTCGTGCACGCCACGGTCACCCAGATCTTCACCGTCACTGCAGGCAAGCCGGTGCAGACCGCGTCAGGCGCGTCAATCGTCGGCGAATGGAGACCCCTGGCGCATCACGCGATCTCAGCGCACGTGACCGAGGTCGGGTTCTGGCGTCACGAGTTCTTTCAATTCGGCGCCTCGTACCGGTATCAGCGGTCGATCTTCGAGGGTCGCCTCGGTGTCGCATACCAGCTGCGCCCCGATGGGCCACGCGTGGTGCCAGCCCTCTCGCTCGGAGTCGAGCTGTGAACCGGCTCTTCGTTGCGACCGCTCTCGCCCTCTGCGGCTGCGATTGGGACCAGGCGGCCCTGCTCGACGCGATACCCCTGTCGGGTTCGAAGACGCAGATGGAGGTGTACCTCGCCGTGGACGGGGTCTCGCGTGAGGCGCTCGAGGTGGCTCGATCGCGCGGGGCCTTCGCTGACTTCGAAGTGTCGACGTTGGTGCCGATGTACCCGGCCACGAGCGACGCGAGCTGGTCACGCTTGCTGCACGCGCCTCCCATCGCTGGGTACGAGTACACGTACTTCGACCAGGCCACCGACAAGGTGATGCACCCCGACCTCGAGGGGCTCGCCGGGCACGCGATACCTCCCGCTGAGCGCGATGCCGATTTTCCGTACTACCGCGCGTTCGACATGCACGGCGAAGGGTACGGAGATGCGCTGCAAGGGTATGCCGACCCCGAAGCGGCCTTCGCCGAGCGGCTC
>JANLPS010000448.1:0-25204 GCA_031367385.1 Archangium sp.
GGGGTGTTTCTACACCCCCCCCTGGTGGGGTTCCCCCCGCCCCCCACGCTCGCGGGCCCCCCCGCCCCCCTCTGGGTCCGCCGGCCCACCCACGCCTCGATACGTTCTGTGACGCCCTGCGTTCTGTCTCGGCGCGGGCCCCTCAAACCCATGTAGGGAATTGGGCGCTTACTCAATGACGCTGGCGAGCAGCCGCTTGAGGCGCTCGGGCTGCACGCGCACCATCAGGGTCTTCTCTCGAGTGTAATTCACCGCTCCAGGTGCACCGGCTTTGCGCACGAACTTCACCGGCACCGAGCTGACCTCGCCGCTGGGCTCGCCCTTCAAATCAGAGTGGTGGAGCGCCAGATGCGCTGCGTCGATCAACAGCTCCGACGAGATGACCTCGTTCTTCTCGAGGGGCACCACCACGTGGGCACCGGGCACTCCGCGGGCGTGGAGCCAGAGGTGAAAGGGTTTGGCGACCCCGAACGTGAGCGCGTCGTTGTGCTTCGAGCCGCGGCCGACCCAGATGCGGCGCCCCGCGTGGCCCTCATACTCTTTGTACGGCAGCGACTCGGGCTGGCGCTTCACTTTGGGGCGGGTGACCGACGGCGCTTCGGTGACCGGCTCCGACTCGACCGTGGCAATCGCCGAGCGCAGGGCCGCTTCTTCGGTCGCCAGCACCGCCAAGCGCGTCTGCGCCATCTGGGCCCCGCGCACCAGGCGGCGGTATTGGTGAAAGCGCCACTCGACCTCTTCTTTGGGCGAGCGCTTGGGGTCGAGCGTGATGGTGCGGAGGGCGGCTTCACCTTCGGGCGTGTACTCGGTGAGGGTGACGGTGCGCTGGCCCCGCTCGATTCGAAACAGGTTCTGCGCGAGCAAGGTGCCGTCGCGTTGAAAGTCTTGCGCGCCCTCGAGCCTCGCCGCGTCAGCCCGCACTTTGTCGCGCGTGCGTTCGAGCTTCTTGAGCTTCGTCTCGAGCGCCTGGCGCTTGGCTTTGAGCCAGCCGTGTTGCTCGGCTTCGACGAACAATGCTTCGGCTCCGTGCGCGAGCCGCAGCTGCACGAAATCGCTTTGCAAGCGCGACTCCGCGCTCGAGTCGGGGGCTTCTTCGGGCGACCAGACGGCGCCGACGCGAATGGTCTTTCTGGCCGGTATCGACACGCTCACGATGTGCCGGTCGGCGCGAAGCAGCGCCAACCCCGGAGTGCCGCTCGACTCGAACGCGAGAAACCGGGTCGCCTCGCCTTTGGTGAAGTGCAGCAACAGGCAGCGGGTGTTCGGCAGCAGCTCGGCGGCGACGAGCTTGGCTCCGGTGAGGTCACGTCGCAGCACGCTCTGCCAAGCCGGAGGCACCGCGGGGTTCGAAGGCCGCTTCTCGACCGCGCTGATTCGGGCGACTTGCAGGTCGGTGCACAGCAGCAGCACCGCCGAGCGGCCAGGCACGCGCAGCTCGAGGTACACCCGCGTGGTGGTGGGGGCATGAACGTCTTGAATGACTCCGCCGACCAGCTCGCGGGTGAATTCGGCGGCCAGGGCCGCGAGCTCGCTTTGGCGCAGTGACACCGCGCGACCCTCTCACATGCCGCGAAATTTGCACTTCACGCGCGCGACGTGCTTTGGGGGCGTGATGCGGTCTTCGGTGGTGATAGCGATGCTGGTGCTGGCGTGCGGAGCGCCGAAAGTGGCGGTGCCGCCGAGCTCACCGTGTGTCGCGACCGAGACCTCGGTCGAGTGCCCCTACCTCACGACGACGCTGACCGTGGGCGCGCTGAGCCGCAACGTGTATTCGAAAGCCCCGTCGGGAGACGTGCCCGATGGTGGGTGGCCGGCGGTGATTGGTTTTCAGGGCTCGTACGTCGGGGCGGCGAACATGTGGCACGGCCAGGCGGGCGAGTCGTTCGGGGCGCTGTATCAAACGCAGACGCTGAGCACGCTGCTCGAGGCGGGGTACGTGGTGCTCACCCCCGAGGTGAAGGGCGCCGGCGCGACCTTCTGGGACACGAACGTGCCTCCGTACGCGGGCGACTGGGAGAGCTCGACGGATCACCAGTTCATGGTCGCGATCTTCGCGGCGATCAAGGCGGGCACGTTCGGGTCTGTCGACTCGGCGCAGCTGTATGCGATGGGCATCTCGAGCGGCGGGTACATGACGAGCCGCATGGCGGTGTCGTACCCGGGCACGTTTCGGGCGTTGGCGATCGCCTCGGGCTCCTACGCGAATTGCGGCGGGCCGATTTGCAACATTCCCCTGCCGTTGCCGAGCGATCACCCGCCGACCCTGTTCTTGCACGGAGAGAAAGACTTGATCGTGCCGATCGCGACGATGACGCGGTACCGAGATGCGCTCGACACCCTTGGAGTCACGACCCAGACCGTGACCAACCCTCAGAAGGGTCACGAGTGGTTGCCCGAGGCTCCGGCCGCGGTGCGCGATTTCTTCAAGGCGCACTGAGGCGTCGCGCTTCTTTTTCGTAAGTGGGCCTTGCTTCGCGAGACCTCCCTGGGCTACGGCCGCCTCCTCTTTCACTTGGGGGTCGTGATGTCGATTGCTCGAACCATCGTTCGTATTCTTCTCGGGGTCGCTTGGGTTTTCTTCGGCCTCAACGGCTTCTTTCACTTCTTCACGCCGCCGCCGATGACAGGTGACGCCGGTACGTTCTTCACCGGCATGATGGCCTCGGGCTACATCTTCCCCGTGATCTCGGCGGTTGAGATCATCGCGGGCCTGATGTTCTTGGCCAACCGCTTCGTCGCGCTGGGGTTGGTGCTGCTGGCCCCCATTCTCATCAACATCTTGGCCTTTCACCTGATGCTCGACCTCAAGGGCATCGGCATGGGCGCGCTGTTCACGCTGATGGCGCTTTTTCTGGCCTGGTGTGAACGTGGTGCCTACGCCGGCATTCTGAGCCCTACGGCGCCAGCTCGCACCGCGTAACCAACCCAAGGCCCCTCACCCTCGCCCTGGCCTCGGCGTCAGGTCGATGATCTTCTGCAGTGAGAACGCGTTCGGTGGCTCGAGCTGAGCCATCGTGCACGCGGCCGGAGTCTTGTCGGTGCGCCACCGTTTGAACGTGCTCGCGTGCCGAAAGCGCCCGCTCTGCACGAAGTCGTACCGCACCTCGCACACCAACTCGGGCTTGAGCGAAACCCAGGTCATGTCCTTCCCGACATTCCACCGGCTGGGGCCGCCCGGCGTTCGCCCTTGCCCGAACGAGTCGCCATTCTTCAGCGGCTGGAGCTGAACGAGCAAAGCGGCCTTCTCTTTCGCGCTGAAGCTCGACGTGTGCCCGACGTGATGCAGCACGCCGCTCGCGTCGTACAACCCCAACAGCAGCGAGCCGATCGTGCCCGGCTTCTTGCCCTCGCGATACCCGCCCACCACCACGTCGGCAAAGCGCCCGTGCTTCACCTTGACCATCACCCGCTCACCGGGCCGGTAACTGAGCTCTTCGCGTCGCGCGATGACCCCGTCGCACCCCGCGCCTTCGAAGTCGCGAAACCACCCTTTCGCCTCTTCAAGCACCGCGGTCTGCGGCGTCACGAACACCTGCTCGCTCGACCTCCAGGTCTCCAACGCCGCGCGTCGCTCACTGAACGGCTTGCCGCGCCAATCGTCATCGCCGATCGCCAACAGGTCGAACACCACGAAGCTCGCCGGAGTCTCCACCGACAACTTGTTCACCCGCGACGCCGCCGGATGCAGCCGCTGCTGCAAGGTGTCGAAGTCGAGGCCCTTTTCACCGGCGAGAATGATCTCTCCATCGACGATGCAGCGCTGCGGCAAGGCGGCCGCCAACGCACACACCTCGGGAAAATACCGCGCCAACGGCTTGCCCTCGCGGCTGCTCAGGTACACCGACTCGCCATCGCGAAAGACGATCGCGCGAAACCCGTCCCACTTGGGCTCGTACCGCCAGCCCGGCCCCGCAGGAATCTCGTCTTGGGCCTCCGCGAGCATCGGTTCGAGGGGCGGCGCGAAGGGCAGGCTCATGGCGGCGGAAACTACCGTGAAAGTCGGGGTTTCGGCAGCTTCGACGGCTCGGTGGCCCCGCCGGGGCCGAGCGTGTAGAGACCCTGTGTGCAACCGGAGCGGTCACCGCGTGCTTGGCTGGCCATCGCGGTCTCGGTGGCGCTCCACGTGTGCTTGATCGCGTTCATGGTCGCCCAAAGACCGCCGGCCCCTCGAACCGTCGAGCGCCCCGCCCAGGCCACCCTTCAGTGGGTCGACGCCGTCAAAACACCCGAGCCCGCCGCCCAACCGCCCGCCCCACAGAGCCCGACGTCGAAGCCTCGCGAGAAGAAGACGACCGCCGAAGCGACGGCCGCGCCCTCTGCTCCGAAACCAAACGATGCGCCCAGCCTGCCGACCGCGCTGCCGAGCGATGCTCCGTACGTGGCGGCCAGCCCGGGCACCGACAAGCCGGTGACGAAGTGGGTGCCCAGCATTGGCACGGTCATGCGTTTACCGGGAGCCTCCGACGCTGACCAACCGCACGGCGTCACCATTCGCAATGACCCGACCGAGCGCCCCGACCCGGTGGCGCTGGGCGAATACGAAGGCGAGCAGCTCTCTCGCAAGCTCAACGCCGACATCTCGCAAGACCTGGCGCGGGCGATGGCGGGCGCGGGCAACGTGCCTCCGTTCTTCAAGCGGGTCGAGAAGGCGATGCGCGAGCGGGCCGAGGGCGCGAAGATCGCTCGAAGCGAGCGAAAACCCGGAGACGTGGCGCGCGACGTCGCCGCCATCATGGCCCCCAGCATCAACATGGACTCCGCGAACACAGTCGCCGATTCACCGCTCGGCCGCTCGGTGCAGAACGGCGTCGGCACCGGCTCGGCGACTGAAGATCAACGCTTTCGCGAATCGGCGATGCAGTC
Source organism: Archangium sp. (assembly GCA_031367385.1). Taxonomy (GTDB): domain Bacteria; phylum Myxococcota; class Myxococcia; order Myxococcales; family Myxococcaceae; genus JAEUJT01. The sequence goes on from JANLPS010000448.1 coordinate 4,864, forward strand.
GATGGCCTGGAGTCAGACGCTCGCCGACCGGGCCGTGGCCGTGCGGCTGCGCACCGTGCTCGAGCTCACCCAAGATGCACGCGGCGTGCTGGCCGAGGTGCGCGTGGTCGAGAAGTCGGGCGACCCCGTGTTCGACGAATCGGTGATGCACTACAGCCGAAAAATCGTTCGCGAATTGCCCGACAGCGACGAGCAGGGGCTGGGCACGAAGTGGTGGCTCTCGCGCTGGCAGTTCACCTGGGAGCCGCCGAACGTTCGCGTGAAGTTGATGGAAGCGTACCCCTTCACGGCGCCGGTGCAGTGATGGGAGGGCAAACGTATTTCGGGTATCACCCGTTGCTGTGGCGGCTGACCTTGTTGGCCGCGGCGCTGGCCTCGCTCGGGCTCACCGGGTGGGCCGCGCTGAGCTGGTTTCAAAGCGGAGCGGTGATCGAGGCGTTGCGTGCGGCGCTCTCGCTCGGCTTGTTGCTGGCGATCGCGAGCGTGCTCTTTCGACTTCGCCCGCGCTCAGGCTGGGGCGTGCGTGTGGGCCCGACGGTGCTGACGGTCGCGAGGGGCCTGAGCGCGACGGCCGGGCACATCGATATTCCCTGGAGCTCGGTGCGAGAGATTCGGCGGCTGGGTCGCGGGCGCGACATGCTGGTGCTCTGCTTGTCAGACGAGCGGCGGGTCTCCGTGTCGAGGCGCCTGTTCCCCCGGCAGCGCGACTTCGAGGCGCTGGTCGAGGCGATCGAAGAAAAAATGCCCGCCCTGCCCTACGACGCATGAGGAACTCGGCCGCGCTTCACGTTCGTCGCAGCGCGATGAACGCACGGTTCATTCTGATGATGGTGTTGATTGGCACGACCGCCCTCGCTGTGCCCGACGCGGGTGTCGCCGCTGGCGCTGACAGTGGCACCCTCGCCTGTGACCAGCACATCACGTGGGGCGAGGGCACGCTGTGGTTGAGCGGCTGGCAGTCGAAGTTGGCCTTGAACTACACCGGGCCGATGGAGAGCGACATCGGCAGGTATTACAAGATGTCGCTCGCGACCTCGGTGTCTGGGCGAACGCTGTGGGTCACCATCGCCACCCGCTCTGTACCCAGCTCGGGGCCCGGTGGCCCGACCCTCGATGCCTTCGGCACCAACGGAGGCACCCTGGCATTGCCGATGCTCCTGCCGGGGCGCTCGGAGTTGGTGGTTCGGCAAGGCCGTGCGGTCTCGCGGTTCGTACTCGACAAGGGCACCGACGTGACCGTGACTCCGATTGGCAAGCCCAACCCTTCGCTGTTTTTCTCTGCGGTGCGCTGGCGGGCCACGCCACCCGACGCAGGCATCATCGATTGCCAATGGCGAAGCGCCTGCGGCTTCGAGGTCTGTCAGCGCTTCTTGCGCGACTCGGCGCTGCTCAACGCGCTCACCAAGCTCGAAGACGGCATGTACCTCTCGGTGACCAGGAGCGATTTGGCCTGCGCGGTGCTTCTGACCCCCGAGTCGGCGGCCCAGGCGCAACGTGAGCTCGAAGCACTCGATGATGGCGGGTGCGCCACGGTGCGCACCTTTCCGCTCCCGTCGGCTGGCAGCGAGTTGCATTAAACGACCGACCGTGCTTATTTCATGGCTGCGATGTCGAAAGGCGATCAAACCCGTCAGCTCATCATCAGCCGCGCAGTGGCATTGGCGCGCCACACCGGCCTCGAGCAGGTCACCCTCGGCGTGCTCGCCGCTGACCTCGACGTCTCGAAGAGCGGCCTGTTCGCGCATTTCAAATCGAAAGAAGCCCTGCAGCTCGAGGTGGTGGCCGAGGTCATCGACCAGTTCACGAAGACCGTCGTTCTCCCCGGCCTGAGCGCGCCCCGCGGAGTGCCTCGGGTACAGGCCCTGTTCGAGGGCTACCTCAGGTGGATTCACGGTCAGCCCAAAGCACCCACCGGCTGTCTGATGCTGGCCCTGACCTACGAGTACGACGATCGACCAGGCCCGGTTCGCGAGGCATTGCTCGCCGCGCAGCGTGACTGGCTCGAGTCACTCGCCAGGGTCGCCAAGTCAGGCATTGACCACGGCGCCTTCGTGCCCACCCTCGACCCCAAGCAGTTCGCCTTCGAGTTCGAAGGCATCACCATGGCGCACCAGCTCGCGATCAAGCTCTCGCAGGGCCGCGGCGCTGAAGCCCTGGCCCGAAGGGCCTTCGCCGACTTCATCACCCGCTGTACCCGCTAGGAGCACTCCGATGGCCCTCTCTGCTCAACCCGAAATAAGCACGACCGGTCGCACTTTTACTGCCCCGCCCTGGGTTCGCTCGGGCCTGCGGGCCGCTGACTGGGTCGCGCCTTCGCTGACCGACCGGCTTCTGCAGCGAATGTACTTTCGGCCCAGTCAGCTGAAGCTGCGCCCCGAGCAGCGGGAGATCTTGAGCCGGGGCCTGCGCTTCGAGCTCGACCTCGAGGGGCTGCCAGTGGTCGGGTGGCAGTGGGGCCAGGGTGCGCGCACCGTGTGGCTGGTGCATGGCTGGGGAGGGCACCTGGGGCAGCTGACTCCATTCGTCGACCCGTTGGTGGCGCTCGGCTTTCGGGTGATCGGCTTCGATTGGCCGGGCCACGGGGCTTCGGGCGGTGAGCTCTCGTCGCTGCTCCACGCGCAGCGGGCGTTGATGCGGCTGGAGGCGTTCTTGGGCGCGCCGTACGGAGTGGTGGCGCACTCCTTTGGGGCGGCGGCGACGGCGGTGGCGATGGGCCACGGGCTCACGGTCGAGCGCCTGGTGTTTCACGCGCCGGTGGCGAGGCTGGCGCCGTTCATCGAGGGGTTCGCCTCGGCGCTGCAGCTGACGCCGTCGATGCAGCAGCGCTTCATCAGCAATGCCGAGTCATGGCTCACCCTGCCCTTCGCCGAATTCGAGCCGCTCCGCTTCACGCCCGAGCTGCGCGCGCCGCTGCTGGTGCTGCACTCGCGCGACGACCGCGATGTCGTTCTGCTCGAAGGAGAGCGGCTGACCGACAGCTGGCCTTTGGCGCGGCTGGAGATCAAGGAGGGTCTCGGGCACCGGCGAATCTTGCAAGACCCGACCTGCATCGCGAGAACGGGTGAGTTCCTGCATAAAGGGGACAGGCTGGATTAACCGGTCGCGAGGTTGACGGTGACAGGAGGTCGAGTTGCGCCACCCCCGGAAAGGGGAAATCCAGCCTGTCCCCTTTTCCGCTCCCGGCGATGTGCGGCCGTTAGAGTGACCCGCATGACGGCTGCTGATGACTTCGTGTTCGACCTGGCCTCGCTGCACGCGGCGTTCTGCGAGATGGTGCCGCACGCCCGGGCGCTCGGCTTCGAGCTGACCGACATCTCAGCGCACCCCGCGAGCGCGATCGTTCGGCTGCCCTGGCACCCGCGGCTGGTCGGCAACCCGCAGACCCGAATGACCCACGGGGGCGCCATCACCACCCTGCTCGACTCGTGCTGCGGCATCTCGGTGTTCGCCAAGCTGCAAGCGCCGACGCCCATCGCCACCCTCGACCTGCGCATCGACTCGCTCAAGCCAGCCCTGCCCGACCGCGACCTGTTCGCGCGCGCCGAGTGCTACCGAGCCACCCGCAACATCGCCTTCGTGAGGGCGGTGGCGTACCAAGACGAGCGCGACCCGGTGGCCTCGGCGGCCGCGACCTTCATGCTCTCGACCAAGGGCAGCTTTCAGGGCTACTCGCCGTGAGCGACCGCCTCTTCGAGCACATTCGCGCCGCCCGCAGCTCCGGAGAATGGAACGCACTGGCCAGCGCGATACCCTACCTGGCGTTTTTGGGCATGCGCCTCGAGGTCACCGACGGCCGCTTGGTGGGCCGCCTGCCCGCCTCGGAGACCACCATCGGCAACCCGATGCTCCCCGCGCTGCATGGAGGCGCCATCGCCGCGCTGCTCGAGTCGTCGGCGCACTTCGAGCTGTTCTTCAACGAGGCGACCACCACGCTGCCGAAGACCATCACCGCGACCTTCGACTACCTGCGCTCGGGGCGGCCGGTCGACACCTTCGTTCATTCGAAGGTCTTCAAGCAGGGGCGACGGGTGTGCACGGTGCACGCGAGCGCCTGGCAAGACGAGGAGCGCCGGCCGATCGCAACCGCGACGATTCAACTGCTGATTCTGGGTCAAGAATAGCGGCGTCCGCTCCTTACTCGAGCACGCACCCGCGCTTGTCATCGACCCAGTGCGCATGCGCGACCCATGAGACGAACGCCGAGGCTTCGACCGTCTTGGCTTTCGCGTCGTAGGAGAACCGGGCGACGTCGGGCGAAGCCTTGACCCAGGCGGTGCAGAACGCGTCATCCATCTCCATCACGAACTTGCAGGTGCACTCCATCTTCGCGGCGTTGCCGACGGCGAGCTGCAGGTCGTTGTTGGCGAAGGTCTTGAACTTCGGGTCATCGACCGCGCAGCTGCTGAAGACCACTGCGACCATCACGCTTCGAATGAGCATCTTCATTTCGCCACCTGAATTGCCAGACCCACCAGCTTGCCGATATCGAAGTTGCACGGCACCCCATTGACCGTCTGGTCAGCGGCGGCGCCGGCCGGGCAGTCGTTGCGATCATCACCGGTGCGCACGACGACCAGGTCTTCTGAGGGCACGACCGCCACGTACTGACCCCAGTGGCCAATCGCGGTGTACCCATCGTCGGGCATGTCGGGGTACGGCTTGGCGACTCCGCTGGCCGGTGACTTGTTGAGCCACCACATGTACCCGCTGGGCGTGTCTTCGCAGGGCAGCACGTAGGTGCCCTCGACCGCAGCATAGGGGCAGCTCCCGCGGTTGGCCTTGAACGCGTCGTTGATGGTCGTCGCGGCCGTGACCCAGCCCTCGGGCAGCAGTCGCTCGCCAGCCCAGCACCCGTCGTTCAAGTACAGATAGCCCAGCTTCGCGTAGGCGCGCGGGGTGGCGTACACGTACGAGCCTCCGAGCGGAGTGCCCTTCACGTCTTCTTCGAACACCGTGCGACTCATGCCAATCTTGTCGAACAGCAACGACCAGAACGCGTCTTTGCCGAACGCCGGAGCCAGCGCAGCCTTCGCCACCGCCGCCGTGACCGTGGCGTACCCGGTCGAATAAATGAACTGGCTGCCCGGCTTGTACGACTGGCGCTGCGTCAGCACGAAGTCGGCCTGGTCAACGTGGCCCACGCCGAGCAGCATCGAGATGACCGACGAGCCCTGGTACCCCGAGTTCTCGTACTCTTCTTGCCACTGCAGCCCCATGCCGAAGGTGATGGTGTCTTTGACGGTGATGTCGCAGACGCCTTTGCCCTCGTACCGGGTGAGGTACTTGCAAATCGAGTCTTCGAGCTTGAGCGCGCCCTTCTGCAACGCGACGCCGATCAGCGTGCTCGAGATGCTCTTGGCAACCGACCACGAGATGTGGCGATTGCTCGCCGCCCAGCCGCGGGCGTACCGCTCGTACACGATGTTGCCGCCCTTGATGATGATGACCGAGTCGGTGCGAATGCCGTTGCGCTCGGCGTCGGTGCCGATGGTGCGAAACGCGTAGTCTTCGAGCGCCTTGACCTGCGTCGACCGGTTGGTGGTGCCGGTGGCGGGCCAATCAGTGGTCGGCCAGCTGGCGCGGGTCGGGCACGGGGCCGCGAAGGCGCTCGAGGCGACGACCGCGAGACTGAGCGCGACGGCGATGAGCGCGGGCTTCAAAACGCCACCTGCGACAGCGTCACCACGTTCATCTTCGACTCGGTGGGCGAATGGGTATCGAGCTGGGTCACCGCCCCGACGCTGCGGCCGGCGAGCTGCTGAATGCCGGTGATGGTCAACGACATCGCGAACCCGTCAATCACGCTGAAGAGCATCAGCCCCGCCGGAGCACCGACCGACAGCCCGAGAAACCCGCCTGCTACCAGCAACGCGCAGTGAATCACCACCGCGCCCAGCCAGGGCAGCCAGAAGCCGGTGTGTTGGCCCTCGGGCAGGTTGGTGTTCGCCATGATGTACGAGATGAGGGCGGTGATGGTCGGCGCCAGCAGGCCCATGATCAGCAGCGAGGGCACCGCGGTGGCGATGAGGCCGTTGCTCAGGCCTCCAATGACGCTGGTGAACCACAAGCTCACCGGCACCGCGGCAATACCGACTCCGGCGGTCGCACCGCGCAGCAGCCAGAGCGAAGCGGGGGCCTTCATCATGCTCGACGCGCTCGGGGCCAGCGACAGGCCGCCCGACGAGACTGGAACATCGGGCGCCAGCAGCCGCGCGCTGTGGGCCGAAGCCACCGGCGCCATCAGCATCACCATCACCATCATCGATTTGAGCACGTGACGAAACCGCCTGTTTTGAGAAGACGAAGGGTCGCTTGGCTTTCACCAAAGCGACCCGTGGGTACCTCAAAACCGGAACGTCGTCACCAAGGCCCGCGCATCTCTTTGAAGGCCGAGAAGTTCGGGTTCGCCGTGGGCAAGCGAGTCGCTACGTCGCCGATGATCAGCGCGATCATCAAAGCCACGAAGAACAAACTGGTCAGAAAGAAGGCCTTGTTCGAGTTGCCGTGGTCAGAGAGGTGCATGAAGAACCAGACGACCAAGAACGCCTTGACCGTCGCGATGACCACCGCGAGCGGGGTGTGAAAGACCCCGGTCTCCATGTGACGCGCCGTCCAGAACGTGACGAAGGTGAGCACGCCCAGCGCGAGCAGAATGCCGAAGTAGAAACCAGTGCCGTGGGCTTTGTGGGTGTCAGAGCTCATGCGCGCATCTCTTTCAAAGCAGGTACAACATTGGGTAGACGTAGATCCAGATCAGGTCGACCAGGTGCCAGTACATGCCTGACAGCTCGATCGGTGTGTCGTTGCGGCGGGCGAACTCACCGTTGAACGCGCGCTTCGCCATCCACCCCAGCAGACCCATGCCGATGAGCACGTGAATGCCGTGCAGGCCGGTGATGAAGAAGTAGAGCGTGAAGAACATCGGCGCGCCGTTGCCCACGTTGTTCAGGTTGATGTTCGCATCGGCGATGTGCGACATCTTCACCGGGTCGCCCTTCACCCGCGCGATCGATTCAGACAGGTCGTACGAGAAGTACGAGCCCGGCAGCAGCCCCTCGTGAATCTTGTGAGTGTACTCGAAGTACTTGATCACCAAGAACACGCCGGCAAAACCGATGGTGGCCAGCAGCCACAAGCCCACCTGGTTCGACTTGTGCGCCCGCGCCGCCTGCACTGCCAGCACCACGGTGAACGACGACGCCAACAGCACGCCGGTGTTGACCGTGCCCATCACCCAATCGAGCTCGACGAAGGCGAGGTAGCGAAAGGTGTCGGTGTACATGAAGCGGTACATGAAGAAGGCGGTGAACAAGCCCGCGAAGAGCAGCACTTCGTTCACCAAGAACAGCCACATGCCCATCTGGGCCGCGCGCTTCTCGTGCGCCGCCGAGTTGAAATGCGGGGCGTGGTCGAGCATTCCCGCTGAGGCGTCAGACATGGTGATGCGCTCCCTCTGCTTCGGTTTTGGCTGCTTCTTGCGCGGCTAACGTGCCCTCGGGCACTTTCTCGTACGCGTGCGGCGCATCAACCATCACCGGCACTTCGTGAAAGTTGTGCATGTCGGGCGGCGAGGTCGTGTTCCACTCGTAGCCCTTGCTGAACCAGGGGTTCGGCCCAGCCACCTTGCCCTTGATCAGCGCGACCACCAGCACGATGAGAATGAAGGCGAAGCCAAAACCCAAGAGGCCCGCTCCGGCCGTCGACATCACGTTCAGGGTGCGAAAGACCTCGGGGTATTGGTAGTAGCGGCGCGGCATACCCATGTTCCCCAACAAAAACTGAGGAATGAAGGTCACATTGAAGCCGATGAACACGAACAGCGCGGCCGCGAGGCCCCACCGGTCGCTGTACATCTTGCCGAACATCTTGGGGAACCAGTAGTGCAGCGCCGCCAAGAAGCCCATCACCACCGAGCCAACCATCACGAAGTGAAAGTGGGCCACCACGAAGTAAGTGTCGTGCCAGTGAATGTCGAGCGAGACCACCGCCAGCGCGATGCCGGTCATGCCGCCGAAGATGATGAAGTAGAGAAAGCCCATCGCGTACAGAAAGGGCGTCTTGAAGTCGATCGCGCCCTTGTACATCGTGAGCACCCAGTTGAAGACCTTGATCGCGGTGAACACGCCCACCAACATCGTGAGCACGCCGAAGACGCCCGCGTTGAAGGTCGACTGGCCCGAGACGAAGAGGTGGTGGCCCCAGACGAAGAAGCCGACCAGCGCGATGCCGAGCGTCGAGCCCGCGAGCATTTTGTAGCCGAAGACCTGGCGACGGCTGAAGGTCGCGATGACCTCGCTGACCACGCCCATCGCCGGCAGAATCATGATGTACACGGCCGGGTGCGAGTAGAACCAGAACAAGTGCTGCATCAGCAGTGGGTCGCCACCGCGCGCGGGGTCGAACAAGCCGAAGCCAAAACCCGCTTCAGCCGCGACCAACAGCGTGACCAAGCCGATGACGGGCGTCGCCAAGACCTGCACCGCCGCGGTGCCGTAGATCGCCCAGACGAACAACGGCAACTTGCCCCAGGTGAGCCCCGGCGCACGCAAGGTGTGCACGGTGGTCATGAAGTTCACGCCGGTGAGAATCGACGACATGCCGACGGTGAAGGCGCCCAGCAGCACCGGCACGACCTTGGTCGCGGTGGTGGTCGAGTACGGGGCGTAAAAAGTCCACCCGGTGTCGACGCCGCCATTCCACAAGCCCCAGACCGCGAAGAGCGCTCCGAGAACGTAGATGTAATACGTCGCCAAATTCAGCTTGGGAAACGCGACGTCTTTGGCGCCAATCATCAGCGGCAACATGAAGTTGCCGAACACGCCCGGCACCGCGGGGATCATGAAGAGAAACACCATGATGATGCCGTGCAGCGAGAAGACGCGGTTGTAGCTCTGCGCGTCCATGATGCCTGGGCCGGGGGTCAAGAGCTCGATGCGCAGCAACAGCGCGAAGACGCCGCCCAAGAAGAACGTGAACAGCACCGTGACCAGGTACATCAGCGCGATGCGCTTGTGGTCAATGGTGGTCGCCCACGACTTGAACGTCGTGCCCTGATTGAGGAAGTGCTTCGCGGGGAAGCCTTCTTCGAGTGCGGTGTGAGTGCTCATAAAGGTTTGCCTGTCTTTTCTTTTTTCTTGGGCGTGCCGTGGGGCGCGCTATCGGGCGCCGAGCTTGGTGGGCGAATCTTTTTTGAGGGTCTTGATGTACTCGGCAATGGCCGCGGCCTCGCCCGACTGCAACACGCCCTGGTACGACGGCATCAGCGGCGGGTAGCCCGCGACCAATTGAACCATCGGGTCCATCATCGAGCGGGTCAGGTAGGCCTCGTCGGCGATGACCGTCGAGCCGTCGGCGAGCTTGCGCTCTGCGCGGTAGAGGCCGACCCAGCTGGGCCCCAAGGTGGGCGGCAGGAGCGTGTTGGCTTCGTCAATCGAGTGGCAACGCGCGCACCCTTTTTCGAGGGCCAGCTTGGCGCCTTGGGTGACCATGGTGGCCTGCTGCTCGGTCATGCCGATGTCGATGCGTGAGGCGTAGGTGTTGCGCTTCACGTCGTCCATCCACGCGTCGTATTCGCGGGTCTCCATCACGACGATGTTGCCGATCATCGCCGAGTGATTGAGGCCGCAGTACTCGGCGCAGAAGATGGGGTAGGTGCCGGTCTTGGTCGCTTCGAACCAGGCCTCGGTGTAGCGGCCCGGCAGCGCGTCTTGCTTCACCCGCATGGTCGGCGCGAAGAAGCTGTGAATCACGTCGCGAGAGGTGATCAGCAGCCGCACCGGGCGGCCCACCGGCACCCGCAGGGTGTCGATCATGTTCGGTCCGTCGGGGTAGCTGTACTTCCACATCCACTTCTTGCCCATGACGTAGACGTCGATGGCGTCTTTGGGCGGCGTGCGTGACCAGACGAAGTCGTGAAAGCCAAGCGTGAACCACGCCATGAAGAGCACGAAGGGCACGGCGATGAAGGCGCCTTCGAGCCACAGCGGTGGGTGAAAGACCTCAGTGACCTGATGGTCTTCTTTGCGGCGATACTTGATGTAGAGGCCGATGATCACGCTGGTAATGGCGAAGAACGTCAGCATCGTGACGATGAAGATCTGCCAGTGCAGAAAGTCGATCTTCGGTGCCAAGGTCGACGTCTGGGGGGGCAGAAACAGCACGTCATTCATCCACGAGAGAGACTCAATCAGTTCATTCATGGCGCAGTTCTCGGAGGCAACGGAGGCGGCTTGCGGCCGCTCCCGTACTTGTATTCTCGACGCCAGAACACGGTCAGCATCGTGGCGAGGGCAAAGAAGAAGATCAGGGCTCCGCCCTTGAGGTACGCCTGCAACATGAACTCGTAGCGGCGTGACGCGGGGTCGAAGCGGTAGCAGGTCAGCATGAAGCGGTCGAAGGCGGTGCCGGTCTTGCCGGCCGAGGCCTCGACCAGTGCCAGCCGGGTGTCTTTGGGAGGAAAGCGAACGCCGTAGATGTAGCGGCTGATGCGGCCGTCGGGCGTGAGCACCATGAACGCGGCAGAGTGCGCATACTGCTTGATCTCGGCGTCATACTTGTACCGAAACCCGAGCGCCTCGCTGAGCACCCGGCTGGTCGCTTCGTCGCTGACCAAGAACGGCCAGTCGGCGATGCCCGAGACGTAGCCCAGGTCGTGAATCAGCTTCAGGCGCTTCTCATTGGCCAGCGCCGGAGTCTCTTTGGGGTCGATGCTGTAGCTGATCAGGTCGTAGTCTTCGCCAAGCTTCAGGCCCGAGCTCTTCAGCGTCGCGGCGACGCCCTGCAGAATCACGTTACAGAGCGTGGGGCACGAGTAGTACACCGGCGTAATCACCACCGGGCGCTTGCCGCTCATCAGCTGGCCCAGCGTGACCTTGACGCCGTCTTGGTTGGTGAACTCGAGGTTCTTGGGCACCATCTCGCCCAGGTTCTCGATGATGGTGACGTCTTTCTCCATCGGTGAAATCGGGCCTTCGGCGCGCGAATCGCCCTTGTCTGAGACGAGCCGGCTGCGGGCCTCGTTACTGGAGCCTGCAGTGAGCTCCGTCGAACTGGCCGACGCGGCGGTGCCGAGCGCGAGGAGCGCCACGAGCAACGACCGGCTGGCCAAGACGAGCTTCACGGCTTCTCTCCGCTCAAAACCTTCTGCATGCCCTGCTCGATGGGTATGTGCACCTGCTTGGCACCCTGATCAATCCACCCGAATGACGAGAGCCGGTCGAGCGACTTCGCCTTCGCGTCACGCGCGCGCTGCTCGATGGGTATCTGCCGCTGCTCGACGATGCCGACCTGCGCGCAGCGGTTCTGATCTTCAGCGCAGCCGACCAGAATCGGAGCGGTGGGAAAATCTCGCTGCGTCATCTTGCCGCCCTGCGCGTCTTGCAGCACGAAGATCGAGAAGGCGACGCCGAGCGCGAAGATGATCAACGCCATCAGCGCGAGCAAGCCCAAGCCGCCCCAGCCGATGTCTTCGTTGTCTTGCATCTCGATGCCCGGAGGCAACGGTCGGCTCTCTGAGGCGCTGCTGTGTGTATCGCTCATGGTGTGGGTCGATTTCTTAGAGCGGGTTGACGTACTTCAACGAGTACTCGAACGTGGGGTCGTTGACCGGCATCGCCAGCTTGCCCCGCATGCGGAAGATGACGAACGCCACCGCCAGCCCACCGAGGCCGAAGAACGCAGTCGCGTCTTGCCAGCTCGGGCTCGGGTGCCGAAACTGCGGGTCGACGAAGCGCAGCGAGGGCATCACCCAGAAGTACATGTCCATGAAGTGAACGAACAAAATCCACACCGCGATGACGGTCAGGTATTTGCGGCTTCGCTTCACGGTCGAAGGCAAGAGCAGCAAGAAGGGCAGAATGAAGTGGCCCAGCACCAAGAACATCAGCAGGGGAAACCACTTGCCGGCCTCGGGGTCGGGGTGCACGAAGTCTTCGCTGAACTGCGAGAGCCCAGCGATGCCGCGCGCGAAGTACCAGGGCGCCTCTTCAGGCAAGTTCGCGTGGTAGATGATGACCAGTTGGCTGTACGAGACGTACGCCCAGAAGCAGATGAAGCCGAACATGAGCTTCCCCAGCGCATGCAGGTGGTGCCCGGTCGCCCGCGTCGAGTGCAGCGTCGAGTCCATCGGCACGGTGGTTGACAGAGTCACCAGCGCAAAACAGGCAACGAAGCTCCCGGCAAAGTAGATCACGCCGATCATCGCCGAGGTCCACTCCGGCTCGAGCGACATCATCCAGTCGATGGCGGCGATGGTGAAGGCGAAGCCGATGAAGAGCATCGCTCCCGAGGCCAAGGCGCGTGACTTGGCGCGCAAGGTCTCATCGGGGGCCTTGCCGTCTTGGTCGAGCGACCACTTGTTGTAGAGAAACGCGACCACGCCCAAGAAGGCGAAGACCACCGCGGCGCGAATGCCGAAGAAGCTCGAGCTGAGCCAAACGCTCTTGCCGCTGTGGCCGTGCATCAAGTGCGCGAAGTGCTCGGTGAGGCGCGCGCGAATCTCGGGCCGGTCTTCGGCGCCGTGCTCGAAATACGTCCACACGAAGAGGTACTTGCGAAAAACGAAGATGGGTATGAACAGCAGCGCCGCCGGCCACACGAAGGTCGACATGCTCTCCATCGGGCGACGCAGCACGGTCATCCACCCGGCTGAGACGGCGTGAAAGATGCTCAGCATCACGATCGCGGCGACGGCGATGCCCGTCCAATACAGAAAGGCGACCAGGTACGAAGGCATCGCGCGCTCGACGCCGCCAGCGAAGGTCAGGCCGGTCAGCACCAGGCCGAGAATGCCGGCACCGGCCATCAGCTTCTGGCCGCCGTTGAACGGCAGGGTTTGGGCCTGCCCTGAAGTGGGGGTGCTCACAGGTGCTCCTTGTGCTCGGGCGATTCGACCGAGGTGCTGCGCTCGACGGCCTGCTTCTCTGCGTCAGTCAGCTTGTCGTACGCGTACCGCTGGCTCACCTGGAGCGCGCGCACGTACGCCACGATGGCCCAGCGCTCTTCTTGCGGTATCTCGGTGAACGCCGGCATGTAACCGAAGCCCTTCGAGATCGCGTTGTAGTAGTAGAGGTCGGGCTTCTGGCGCAGGCGGTCTTGGTGCCAGCTGGGCGCGGGGTTGAGCGAGAAGTTCGTCGTCACAATGCTGCCGGTCTCTTTGATGCCCTTGGCCTGCCAGTCGGCCTCGCCGGTCATGCCGTGGCAGGTGGCGCAAACGATGTCGTACTTGTGCTTGCCCTTCTGAAGCAGCGCCAGCGTCACCGCGGGAGCAGCCTCGTCGAGGTCGAGCCGCTGCTCGCGCGCGACCGTGCCCTCGACGGGTGGCCGCATCGCCCGGCCATTGCTGAACATGTCTGAGAGCGTGTACGGCTTGACCTTCTTCTGCTCGTACATGCGAAAGAGCGGCACGCCCAGAAGGTGATCGTGGTCTGAGCAGCCCGAGGTGAAAGCCAGGGCGACGGCGATCAGCGCCGTGGCGAGTGCGCGATTCATGCTTCCTCCGCGTCTTCGACGACCGAGACGTTCTTGGCCCCGAGCGACTCGAGCCGCGAGCGAACCGCTTCGACCTTTTCGTGCGCATCGAGCGTCACCGAGACCCACCAGCCCGAGGTCGACGCCGTCTTGACGAAGGCTTCGCTCTCGAACACCGGGTGATGCGGCCGGGGAAAACCCCAGAAGTAGACGATCAAGCTGCCGACGATGCTCAAGCCCGAGAGCAGCACCATCAATTCGAAGGTCACCGGCACGTACACCGGCGGTGCGTGCGGAGGCCGGTTGGCGATGTTCACCGCGTAGCCGTGCCAGGTGTTGAAGTAGTTGAAGTAGAGCTGCAGGGCCCAGGCCCCGACCGCACCGGTGAGGCCTCCGGCGAAGGCGACGTAGGTCACTTTGCTGCGGGCCACGCCCAGGGCCTCTTCGATGCCCGGCACCGGGTACGCGGTGTAGGTGTCGAGCTCGCCGGCCTTTTCTTGGCGCAGCGTGGTGGTACCAGAGAGAAGCGCGTCGGAGTCGTTGAACTCTCCGAGCACCCAGTACTGCGTCTTTGCGGCCGCGGCTGACATCAGTGGCCTCCAGCAGGGGCAACGTTGCCTTCGATAGAATGACCGTGCTCACCGTCATGGGAGTGGTGATTCATCTCGTGATTGAGCTCTTTGATTTCAGAGACCGCGACCGCCGGGAGCACCTTCAAGAACAGCATGAAGGCGGTGCCGAACACGCCCCAGGTGCCGACGAACATCATCACGTCGACGTAGGTCGGGTAGTACATCGTCCAGTTGGCGGGCAGCCAGTCACGGTGCAACGAGATCACGATGATCACGAAGCGCTCGAGCCACATGCCGACGTTGATGAGCAAGCTGGCGATCCACATCCACACCAGGTTGGTGCGCAGGCCCTTGAACCAGAACGTCTGCGGCACGCCCAAGTTGCAGAACCACATCAGCCAGTAGAGATACGAGTAGGGGCCGAAGGCGCGCGTCTCGAAGAAGAGCGTGAACTCGTCTTCAGAGCCCGAGTACCAGGCCATGAAGTGCTCCATGCCGTAGCCGTACGAGACGATGAGGCCGGTGACCAACATCACCTTGCACATGTTCTCGAGGTGCCGAATGGTGATGACGTGCTCGAGCTTCATGAACTTGCGCGCGGGCACCATCAAGGTGACCACCATCGCGAAGCCCGAGAAGACGGCGCCTGCCACGAAGTACGGAGGGAAGATCGTCGCGTGCCACCCAGGCAACTGCGAGACGGCAAAGTCGAATGAAACGACCGAGTGCACCGAGAGCACCAGCGGCGTCGAGAGGCCGGCCAGCAGCAGGTAGCCGACTTTCCAATGGTTCCAGTGCTTGCCTGAGCCGCGCCAGCCCAGGGCGAAGATGCCGTAGATGGTCGCCACGGTCTTGTTCTTGGTGTGGTCGCGAAGCGCCGCCAAGTCGGGGATGAGGCCCACGTACCAGAACAACACCGAGATGGTGCCGTAGGTCGAGACGGCGAACACGTCCCACAACAGGGGTGACTTGAACTGCGGCCCGATGCCGAGGGTCGCGGGGTACGGCAACATCCACCAGTCGAACCAGGGGCGGCCGGTGTGAAAGGTCGGGTAGATGAGCGCGCAGACGACCGCGAACAACGTCATCGCTTCGGCCGCGCGGTTGATGCTGGTGCGCCACTTCTGCTGCAACAGCAACAACACGGCTGAGATCAGCGTGCCGGCGTGGCCGATGCCGATCCACCAGACGAAGTTGATGATGTCGAAGCCCCAGCCGATGGGGCTGTTGTTCCCCCACATGCCGACGCCGTTGTAGAGCAGCAGGGCCATCGCGATGGCGAAGCTCAAGAGGCCGAGCGACAAGATGCCCATGCCTTTTTTCCACCCGTCGGCGGGCTTGTCCCACACGAAGGCGAGCAGCGACGCGGTCAGCGTCTCGTCGGTCTGCTTGCCGAGAATGAGCGGCGTCGGTTCGGAGCTCATTCTGCGGCCTCCTGGTGCTCACCGATCGCCTTCGAGACGACCAGCTTGGGGTTCGGGTTGCGAATGCGGGTCAGGTACCGGTTGCGCGGGCGGGTACCGAGCTGCTGGAGCAGGTTGTAGGCGCGGCTGTCTTCGTGCGCCTTCGAGACCCGTGACTGCGGGTCGTTCAGGTTACCGAACTCGATCGCCGAGGTCGGGCAGGCTTGCTGGCAGGCCGTCTTCACTTCGCCGTCTTGCAGGTGCTTGTCGGCGCGGCGCGAGGTGATGCGGGCCGACTCGATGCGCTGAACGCAGAAGGTGCACTACTCCATCACGCCGCGGGCGCGAACGGTGACGTCGGGGTTCTGCGCGAGCTTCTGGGCCGAGGTGTATTCGCCGGTGTAGTTGAAATAGTTGAAGCGGCGCACCTTGTACGGGCAGTTGTTCGAGCAATACCGCGTGCCGATGCAGCGGTTGTAAATCATGTCGTTGAGGCCTTCTTCAGAATGCACCGTCGCATTCACCGGGCACACGTACTCGCAAGGCGCCGTCTCGCACTGCTGGCAGGTCACCATCTGGGTGATGACCGTCGGGTTCTCGAGGTCGCTCGAGAAGTAGCGGTCGATGCGCAGCCAGAACATCTCGCGGTTGCGCTTGACCCCATCGCGCCCAACCACGGGTATGTTGTTTTCTGACTGACACGCGGTGATGCACGCGCTGCAGCCGGTGCAGCGGTTCAAGTCGACCGCCATGCCCCACTTGTATTCGACCTTCGAGTAGTCGACCGGGTTCTGCAGGGTGACCTGCATCTTGGCCTGGTCGGTGGTCAGCTTCGCGACCGGAGCGCGCAGCTCTTCGAGGTGCTCGTCGAGCGAGCCATCGGTCAGGTGCACCAGGTTCGCCTCGAGCGCGATGTCGCGCTTGTGCATGTCCCAGTGCTCTTGGGTGCAGCTGAGCTGCTGCATCTTGTCGGTCATCTCGACCGTGGCGTTCATGAACCAGGGCGCGGTGCTGGTGCGCAGCGCATAGGCGTCGACGCCGATGGTCTTCGAGTCGTTGAGCGACTCTCCGTTGGCGACCTTCTCAGCCTTCGTGGCCCGGCCGTAGCCCAGCGCGAGGGTCATCGTGTCATCGGCGTGACCAGGCGCTATCCACAACGGCACTTCGAGGGTGCTGCCGCCGACCGTGAGCTTGACCACGTGCGCGGTGAGCTCGGGGCGCGCCATCAGCGAGCGCATCTCGAGGCCGAACTTCTCTTTCGCGGTCTTCGGCGAGACCATCAGCTCGTTGTCCCACACGATTTTGGTGATCGGGTCGGGCAGCTCTTGCAGCCAGGGCGAGTTGCCCAGCGCGCCGTCGTGCACCTTCGCGTCGCGAACCAGCGCGAGCTCGAGGCCGGTGATCGCCGCCGCCTGGGGCATCGCGAGCACCCGGTCGTAGGCCACTGCGGTATCGACCGGCGAGACCGGGTCGGCCATGAAGCCGAGCTGCAGCGCCTTCGAGAAATCACGCTCAGAAACCTGGTTCGTCTTGATGTGCAGACCACGCAGCAGCTCGAGGCCCTTCAGTTCTCCGCGGCCAGCCCACATGGCCAAGAACTGCGCTTCTGAGACGCCCTGGTAGAGCGGCTCGATCATCGGCTGCTGCAGCAACAGGCTGCCATCGGTGGCCTTCGCGTCGCCCCATGACTCGAGCGCGTGCGCGGCGTTGATGAAGTAGTGCGAGAGCGCAGCCGTCTCGTCTTCGTAGAGGCCGAGGTAGTAGCTGTTCTGAACCTTGGCCAACGCTCCGGCGAAGTCGACGTCGGCGTAGCGCGCGTAGACCGGGTTCTTGGCGGTGATGACCAGGGTGTCGACCGCGCCTGCGTTGATCTCGTCGACCAGGCCGCGCAAGGCTTCGGGGCCGGTGGCGGTGTCGTCGATGACCGGAGCGATCAGCGTGAAGGTCGTGCCCAGGCTGCCGAGCATCACGTTCATCGCATAGGCCAGCGCGTGCACCGCGGGGCTCTGCCGCTCGCCAGCGACGATCAGCGCGTTCTTGCCTGCCGCACGCAGGTCTTCGACCAGCGCCGAGACGTACTTCTCCTGCTCGGGGCTGAGCGCCAAATCACCCGTGATGCCGCCCAGCTGGCCACCGAGCTGCTTGGCGACCGCTCGGGCGAACGCTTCGGTCTGTGAGCCACGCAGCCGCATGCGGTGGTCGGCCATGGTGCCGGTGACCGTGATCGCGGGCTCGACCACGTACAGGCGGCTCATGTTCGGGCCGGGCTTGCGGGCATCGGCCCACGCCAGCGAGTTGGCGAGGTTCGGGCCCCAGGCCAACAAGAAGTTCGAGTCGAGCGAGAGCACGACCTTGGCCTTCGAGAAGTCGTACACCGGGTCGAGGGCGAGGCCGAACGCGGCGCGGGCGCCTTCGTGCCGGTTCTGCTGCGAGATGGGGGTGTAGCTGACGAACTTCGCGTCGGGCAGCTTGGCCTTGATCTCTTCGCGCAGGCTGGCCAGCAACGCAGACCCCGAGGGCTCGACCAGAAAGCGCACCTTCGCGCCCTTGTCTTTCGCGTCGGTGACGCGGGCGGTGATCATCTCGACCATCGGCTTCTTCGCCATGGTGCGGTTGCCGCGCTCTTTGATCAGCTTGGCGCGGTTGGGGTCGTACATCTGCAGCAGGTGCGCGAGCTCGAGCGAACCGATCTTGCCCGCGACCGCCGCGTGGTCAGGGTTGCCTTCGATCTTGATCGGGCGGCCTTCGCGGGCCTTGACCAACACGCTGGTGGCATAGCCGCCGTAGGTGAGCGCGGTGGCGTAGTGCAGCGGGTTGCCGACGGTCACGCCGTCTGGGTTCTTGTGGTACGGCACCATCACTTCCGTCGGCGGTCGGCTGCAGCCCGAGAGGCCAACGCCGGCCAGCGCCATCGAGGCGCCGAGCAGCTTAGTGAAGTCGCGGCGGCCGACCGCGTCGAGCATCGTCGCTCCAGCGGGGAACTCGGCGTCAGCGCCAAAGACCGGGTCGATCGACGCGTCTCGGTTGAGCTTCTCTTCGACCGAGAGCCAGTAGTCGTTGTTGAACGGCGACTGCGTCTTCACGGCCTTCGACGGCACGACCGACGGCGCGTCTTGGTTCAAAACAGGGAGAGCGAACCCTTGCACGGAGGTCTCTGATTTCTGATTGGAGTTCATCGGTGGCACGTATCGCAGGCGACGCGCGGGTGAACGTTGAGGGTGCGAACGAGCTCGTCACCCATTTTTTCTCGCTCGGCCGCGACTTCTTGCAGCCCCGAAAGCGAGGCGACTTCTTCAACCGCGACGTGGTGGGCCACGCCGGCTTTGATCTTCTCTTCGATCAAGGTGGCCTTGGCGATCTCGTCGGCGTCCCAGGTCGTGTCGGTGACCTTGTCGAGCGGCCGCAGGTTGAGCTTCGGGTCGCGGTGGCAGTTGAGGCACCACTGCATGGTCAGCGGCATCGCCTGGCGAATCGCCGGCATCGTATCGACCCGGCCGTGGCAGCTGGTGCAGCCGACGCCTTTGTTCACGTGCGCCGAATGGTTGAAGTACACGAAGTCAGGCAAGTCGTGCACCTTGACCCACTCGATCGGCTTCTCTTGAAAAAAGGCCTGGCGCACCGGCTCGAGGCGGGGTGACTTGTTCCACACCTGGCTGTGGCAGCCGACGCAGATCGTGGTTGAGGGTATGCCTGCCGACGCGCTCGTCTCGACCGCCGTGTGGCAGTAGCGGCAGTCGATGCCTTGCTCCCAGCTGTGGTGACGGTGGTCGAACTGCACCGGTTGCGCGTACTCGATCGACTGGTTCGTCACTGCCGGGGTGCGCGCCGTGTACCAAAGCGCTCCCACAGCGAGAGCGGGCACCATCAAGGTCAACGTGCCCATGACCTTTGAGACCGTATTCGTCCAACGTGGGAAGAGAGCCATCGCGAGTGCTCCATTGCGAAGAATTGTTGGGTTCGCAAGATTTCTCTGTGCGTGATGCCCGTCGAATTCACTTGCTCGCTACTT
This sequence comes from Archangium sp., assembly GCA_031367385.1. Classification (GTDB taxonomy): domain Bacteria; phylum Myxococcota; class Myxococcia; order Myxococcales; family Myxococcaceae; genus JAEUJT01. The sequence continues at coordinate 24,315 of JANLPS010000448.1, forward strand.
CGAGGCGAAAGCGGCGTTCATGCAGTTTTTGCTTGATCTTGAGAATCAGTTGAACGGCTTCTCGCCGGCACGATGAAACTTTGTCGCACACGCGATCATTTGCGGCTTGGAGGGTTCACCCATGCTTCGAATTTTCGTCGCCGCCGTCATCGCAACCAGCTGTGCTTCGACCACTTCGCCTTCAGTCGTGGCACCGGCGCCGGTCGTCGCGGCCGAACCCGAAGCGCACCATGAGGGCGGCGGTCATGATTGGAACGACACGTATCGCGAAGGTACTGGCTTCAATCAGAAACCGAATGCGCTGTTGGCGTCGGTGGTGAAGTCGAGGCCGGCGGGCACGGCGCTCGACGTCGGCATGGGCCAGGGTCGCAACGCGGTGTTCATGGCCACGCAGGGCTGGGCGGTGACCGGCGTCGACACTGCTGACGAGGGCATTCGCATCGCCAAGGAGCACGCTGCGGCGGCGAAGGTGCCCTTGAACGCGATCGTCGGTGACGCTGACGCTTTCGAGATGGGCACGGCCACGTACGACTTGATCGCGCTGATGTACGTCGGCGGGGCTGAGCTGTCAGACCGAATCAAGACCGCGCTCAAGCCCGGCGGCGTGGTGGTGGTGGAGTATTTTCACAAAGACATGGAAGCCCAGTTTCACCACCCGATGGGCGCGTTCGGCACCGGTGAGCTCGAGGGTTTGTTCTCTGGCTACAAAGTGTTGCGCAGTGAGGTGGTCGAAGACCTGGCCGACTTCGGCGAGAAGAAGGCGAAGCTGGTGCGGTTCGTGGCCCAGAAGCCGTAACCGCTCAGTCTTGCCCCATCGCCGCGCCCTCGTTGCGCGGGTCTGAGCCGGCGGTGCGCAGACCAGTCACCGGGTCGACCATCACCGCCTCGGC
>JANLPS010000482.1:0-14639 GCA_031367385.1 Archangium sp.
GACCTCGCGCAGCGCCTCGGGTGTTCGGCCCAACACTTTCAAAGCCCTGGCGCGTCTCACATGCAGCGCACCCGCGACGGGGGCCGGCGTTTTGCGAATCGTCTTCGTGAGGTCGACGACTCCCTGAGCGTCACCCAGCTCGTCTTGCAGCAGCGCCGCCGCGAGCAGCATCGCTTCAGCCGCCTCGGCACCTGAGGCCGAGGCGATCACCCGCCGGTAGGCCTCGACCGCAGCGGGCACATCGCCCAGTTTTCTCGCGCAGTCGGCTTGCACCCGCAGCGTACCCACCTCTGACGGAGCCGCCGCGAGCGCGACCTTGGTCTCTGCGATCACCGCGGCACACTCACCGCGCGCCGCCCGCGCTCGCCACCGCAGCAACTCGCGTTGGCTGGGCACCCTGGCGAGATGGCCCGGTGTCACCGGCTTGACCGGCTCCTCATCGACGGCTCCTGCCTCGACCGAAGCATCAGCCGGCTCGGGGAGCTCGCTCAGCTCGACCTCGTTGCCGGCTGCCACCATCGTTGACTCGAGAAGCTCACCCGCCGGCGAAAGCCGCTCGACCTTCACCAGACCCGATGAGGTGGCGACGTGAAACGCGTGTGAGCGACGTCGCACTTCGAACACGGTGCCGACGACCGTCACTCGAAACGGAGCGCTGTCGATGATGAACTCACGCCCCGCGTGGCCGGGCTCGATGTGTGCGGTCAACACACCCTCGATGAGCTTGAGGCGCGTTCGGGTGCGCTTCTTTTCAACCACCTCGACCCGGGCCGAGCGCGCGAGGTCGAGGTCGTCTGGCCCGATGCGAACCCGCTGGGCGGCGTCGTCAGAGCCCAGCGCACTCAGGTTGGCGACTGGCCGCAGCTGCCCTTCGACCTGAGCCTCCACCGGCCACTCCGTTGGCTCGGGTGTCGCCGCCGCGCGCCACACCACGACCCCGACCGCCAATGCGACGGCGGTCAGGGCCCCCCCACCCACCCACAGCCGGGGCCAGAACGAGCGCTCCGGCTGATCAATTCTCGCCCGAAAGGTGCGCAAGGCATCGGCCGTCGGAGGCCCCGCGAACGGCGCCGCCCACGCCTCGAGCCTGGCCCCCGTCTTCGCCCACGCCTCGACCTCGGCCGTGCAGGCGGCGCACCCGGGCAGATGCGCTTCGAACGCCGCGCGAGCCTCGGCGCTCAGCGTGCCGTCGAGGGAGGCCTGGAGCTGTTCGCACGGGCTAGTCAAGGCTCGTCCTCCGACTCGAGCTCTCGGAGCCGCAGCCGCGCCCGGTGCAGCCGAGTCCACACCGTGTTGACTGAAATGCCCAGCGAGGCAGCAATTTCTTCAGCCGAGAGGTGCTCGACGCGATGCAGGAGCAACACGGTTCGTTGATCGACCGGCAACCGGGCCAACAGGCGCTCCGCGTCGTACGTGGCCTCGACCGCGCCGTGCATGCCGCGGCTGGAGGGCTCAGCGCGACCGAACACGCGATCGAGCAGCCGGCGGTGGAGCGACCTCGAGGCCCCGAGCTTCCACCCTTTTCTGACCGCGATGCCGACGATGAAGGCCCGCACGGTCGACGTGTGGCGAAAGGCGCCGGCCTGCTCTCGCAGCGATAAAAACACCTCTTGGCACAGGTCTTCGAGGTCATCAGGGGGTACCCCGCCATGTCGCCGCAACGCGGTGATCACTGGCGAACGAAAGCGAATGTAGAGCTGCTCGAGGGCGGTCAGGTCGCCTCGAGCCAGGGCGTGCAACAGCTGGGTGTCTTGCTGGTCGAGCTCCGCTCGCTCTAATTCGGCCTTCGGGTCCTCCTTTGACGGGTAGTTCCGCACGCGAAGATCAAACTTTCCAAAAAACGCCGGCGGTCAGGTTGAGCTCGAGCAAAGGGGCTCGCCAGAGGTCTGCCCCCGTGGCCAGATCGCGCGCGGCACCCCGCAGGGGCAGCGCGTCAACCGACAGCTCCATCATGAATTGCAGGGCCTTCGCCTGGTCGCTGCGAAACCCCAGACCCGCGCGGGCCCGGAGGGTCCACACGTGGGCGCTTGTGGTGCCCAGCGTGCTCACGGCCCACAGCTGGTTCCACCCGGGCAACACGCTCAGGCGTGGCACCAGCGCGAACGCCCCGACCGGGAGCACCAGGCTCGCGGTCACCCCAAACGGTATCTCGAGAGAACTGACCTGGGTCGCCGGCTCGAGGTCTCGCGCTCCGTGGAGCTCGAGCACCAGCCCGAGGTTGAAGAGCGAGCCAAGCGCCCGCTCAGCCTGGAGCTGCCCGCCAACACTGAGAAACCGGCCCTGGGCTCCGGCCAGCGTGACCCCGGTCATTGCCGCGGCCGAGACCGACCAGCGGGGCTCGTCGCTCGGGGGTACCGGCAGGGGGAGCGGGCGCTCGACGGGCGCCACCTTTTCGAGCAGCGGGTCTTTGGGCAGCTGGCGCCGCACACCCCGAACCACCTCGGCCAGCCCAGGGTCGATGGTCTCAGGGGTGGCCTGCAAGAACGCCGTGCCCAGCAGCTCGCGAACGATCAAGGCCAACGCCTTTTCGGAGCCGCTGCGCTGATCGAACTCGAGCGTTCGAATCAAGGCCCGACCGGTGCCCATGCCCACCACGTGCACCATCAATTGGCCTTTGGCCGGCTCGGCCAGCCACAGCACGCCGACGGCCTCGTTGTGGTTGGCCACCTCGAGCACGAGCTTCAGTTGATCAGCCATCGACCGCGATTGAAACGTGGCGTCATCGACCGGTTGCGAGAGCACCGCGAAGTTGTCGAGCAACAGCGAGACCTCGTCGTGCAGGCGAGCCTCGCGGCGGGTCTGCGCAGGAGTCGAAGCCGTGCGCAGCACCAGAAATATCGGAGCGGGCCGAACCTCGACCTTGGGGCCTGCCGAAAGGCTGAGAAGACAGAGCGCGAACGAGAGCATGAAGGCCCGAGCACGCCGACCTAACGCAGACCACGAAAGATAGACAGCGCGGCGGGTTCAAGGCAGCGTCGCGGCAAGCATGGCATTGAGCCTGATTGCGGTGATGGTGCTCGCCCAGGCCCTTTCGCCAGAACGAGGGGTCGATGAACCGCTGTGGTGGCCCTGCGGCGCCCAGGGCAACGTGGTTTCAACGTCGGCCGGGCTCGCGGTTTCATTGGTCGACAAATATGAGCGCACGGTCATTCGCGTGATCTCGCTCGACGGAGGTTGGTCGCCCAGCGTCTCGGCAGGCACGACCGATGGCGAGCTGGTGTTGGTGTCGACCTCGCTTGGGCTGCTCGGCGTCTACACCCTGCGAAACCCGTCGCAGCGACTCTCGCGCCTCTTCGACCCGGCCACCGGCAAGCCCCTCTCACCACCTCACCTGCTCGAAGAGGGTCAGCTGTCAGCTCGCATCATCGTGACCGGAGGCGCCGGGCGGGTGCTGTGGGTGCGCGTGCAGTCGCAGCCTGACGGAGGCACCCGGGTCCTTGCCACCCGGCTCAGTGACGACGGCCTTGCGCAGGCCCCAGACCTTGACGTCTCAGAGGTCGGCTCGGTCAGCGACTTCGGCAGCAACGCGCAGACCCACTGGGTCGGCACCACCGTGTATCTCGCTGACGGTGGCGCCGGCACGCGGGTCGCCGCGCTGGGCGATGACGGGCACGTGCTCTCCTCCGCGTCGCTCGACGGCTTCGAACGAGCCCTCGTGCCCACGCCTCAGGGCGTAGCGGTGGTGACCTCCCTCCCGGGGTCGCCGAACACCGAGTTTTCGTTTCTGGCCCCGAATGGCACCACCATCGGCCGGGGTGCCTTCAGTCAGCCCTGCGCCGAGATCGCAGGTGCGTCGAAAGGCGACGAGGTGTGGCTCGGCTGCGGCGAGCCGAACGCCAGCTTTCGCGGTGCAGCCCTGGTGATGCTTCGCCTGTCGGCAGACGGAGGCAGCACCTCTTCGGTTCTCTGGCCGGGAGACGGCGGCCGCGTCGATGTCACGCAGGTGGTGACCCAGCCGCTGCGGAGACTGTTCTTCGAGCGGGTGTTCACCGAGGTGGGGCGCGGTGAGTGGCGGGCAACCTACGCATTGCCGCTCTCGAGCGACGGCTTGTCGGCCGAGGGAGAAGCCGAGATCGCGCTGACCCGGCCAAGCTCGCAGTTCTCTCCAAGCTTCGCCTCCCGCCAGCCCGGCGCCCCCAACGCCCTCGCGTGGAACGACGACCGCCAGCTGCCCAGGGAGCCGTTGCTCGAAGCGGCCCGGGTGTTCTCGAATGGCCGCCTGGGCTCACCGACCTCGCTCGAGCGACTCACGAGCGACTTCACCTCCAGCAACGCCAACGGCCGCTTCATCGCGAGCGACGGCACCGCCTTTCTGTTGACCGCGTGGAATGGGTTCGAGGTCACGCCGATCGAATGGGCCTTCGATGGCGGCACCGTGACGCGAAAGCCGGGGCTCACCACAGGTTTCAGTATCTTCGGCCCTCCGCTGGTCGCCCCCGCAACGCTGACACCAGGCTCGGGCTACCTCGCCTCGTGGTTGAACTACCCGCCTCCGTGGGTATCGCGCAGTGTCGATTCGCACGGCAACCCGCTGAGGGGGCAAATGCCAATCGCCGGTGAAGTGCTCGACATCTTGCCCGTTGCGCAGGCTCAGCTTGTGCTCACCTCGGAGGTGAGCGTTCTGCGGCTCTCGAGCATCGACACCTCGGGAGTGGTGACCGCCCTCGCCCAGCTTGCGTCGCTCGACGCCGGCATTACGGCCGCGCGCATGGCCCAGTCGGGCTCGACGCTGCTGGTGAGTTGGCAAGCCGCGAACGCGCCCGGGGTCACGACGGCCACCGTCTTTGCAGCCCGCTTCAACCTCGACGGAGCCCCGCTCGACGCCCGGGCCGCGAGCATCGAAGTGCCCTCGCGTTCGTACTTCACCAAAATCAACGACATTGGCGTGCGAAACGGGCTCTTTCACATCTTGGGCACACAGGCCGTCGCCGACGGTGGGTCTGCCCTGTGGGTCTGGCGACTCAGTGAAGACGGAGGCGTGGTTGACTCCGCAGCCGTCGCGTTTGAAGACATCGCCGAAGTGTCTCGAGTCGCTGCAGGGCCGACGCTCGACGATGGGTCTTTGCTGATTGCCTACAGCCGCAAGCAACCCGGCTCGCCGACCGCCGAGCGCGTCTACGCTCGAACGTTTCGCGACTCGCTTGCCGTCGGTGGTACATGTGAACGAGCGACCGACTGCGTGTCGGGCTTCTGCGTCGGGGGGTTCTGCTGCGCGACCGCCGATGGCTGCTCCCCCACCGCCGATGGAGGCCCAACCGGCGTCGGCATCTACCAGTTGGGCTGTCAGTGCCAGAGCAGCACGGGGCCGCTGGGCGCGCTCTTGTGGCTCATGGCCGTGTTCGGGTGGCGCAGGCGCTTGCGCTCCGCCTGAAACGACGAGGGCCCCTCGCGATGAGGGGCCCAGGTCACTTCACATCATCTGCTGCGACTTTCAGTTCGAGCGAAACTCAGCGTCGACCACGTCGTCTTTCTTCGCGCTGGCTCCCGGAGCCGCGCCCGGAGCACCCGCTTCTGGGCCCGCGCCTTCAGCACCCGGCGCTCCTGGCTGCGCGCCCGAGGCTTTGTACATCTCTTCGGCAGCCTTGTAGCTGACCTGCTCAGCCGCCTTCAGGGCGGTCTCGATCGCGGCCTTGTCTTCACCCGCGCGAGCGGTGTGCAGCGTCTTCGAAGCCTCTTCGAGCGACTTCACCGTGTCAGCAGAGAGCTTCTCTTTGTTCTCGGTGACCAACTTCTCGAGCTGGTACGCCAGGTTCTCGGCCTTGTTCTTGAGCTCGATGACCTCGCGCTTGGCCTTGTCATCGGCCTCGTTCGCCGCCGCGTCTTTCACCATCTTTTCGACCTCGTCTTTGTTGAGGCCCGAGCTGTGGGTGATGGTGACGTTGGCTTCTTTGCTGGTGGCCTTGTCTTTCGCGGTCACCTTCAAGATGCCGTTGGCATCGATGTCGAACGACACCTCAATCTGAGGCACGCCACGCGGCGCCGGAGGCAACCCGGTCAGGTGAAAGCGACCCAGGCTGCGGTTCGCCGACGCCAGCTCGCGCTCGCCCTGCAGCACGTGAATCTCGACCTGCGACTGACCGTCGGCCGCGGTTGAGAACGTCTCGCCCTTGCGCGTGGGGATGGTGGTGTTGCGCTCGATGAGCTTGGTGAAGACGCCACCCAGGGTCTCGACACCCAGCGACAGCGGGGTCACGTCGAGCAACAGAATGTCTTTCACTTCGCCGGCGAGCACCGCGCCCTGCACCGCCGCGCCGATGGCGACGACTTCGTCAGGGTTCACCGAGCGGTTGGGCTCACGGTTGAACAGCTTCTTCACCGCATCGCCAACCTTGGGAATGCGGGTCGAGCCACCGACCAGCACCACTTCGTCGATCTTATCGACCGTCAGGCCCGAGTCTTTGATGCACTTGCGGGTCGGCTCGAGCGAGCGCTCGATGAGGTCGTCGACCATCTGCTCGAACTTCGCGCGGCTCAAACGAACGTCGAGGTGCTTCGGGCCGGTGGCGTCTGCGGTCAAGAACGGCAGGTTGATCTGCGTCTCGTTCGCTGACGAGAGCTCGATCTTCGCCTTCTCAGACGACTCCTTGAGGCGCTGCAGCACCATCTTGTCTTTCGAGACGTCGATGCCAGTGTCTTTTTTGAACTCGGCGATGAGCCAGTCCATGATTCGCTGGTCGATGTTGTCGCCTCCGAGGTGCGTATCGCCGTTGGTGTCCAACACTTCGACCGCGCCGTCGCCCATGTCGAGAATCGAGATGTCGAACGTGCCGCCGCCGAAGTCGAAGATGGCGACCTTCTGGCTCTTCTTCTTGTCGAGGCCGTAGGCCAGGGCGGCCGCGGTGGGCTCGTTCACGATGCGGCGCACATTCAGACCGGCGATCTCGCCCGCGTCTTTGGTGGCCTGGCGCTGAGCGTCGTTGAAGTACGCCGGCACGGTGATGACCGCGTCGGTCACCTTCTCGCCCAGGTAGTTCTCAGCCGCTCGCTTGAGCTTCAGCAGAATCTGCGCCGAGATCTCAGGGGGGCTGTAGAGCTTGCCGTCGATCTCGATGCGAGCGTCATTCGAAGGGCCCTTCGCGACCTTGTACGGCACCAACCGGGCTTCTTCGGTGGTCTCGTCTGACATTCGGCCCATGAAGCGCTTGATCGAATAGATGGTGCGCTCGGGGTTGGTGATGGCCTGACGCTTCGCGACCTGACCCACCAGGCGCTCGCCGTCTTTGGTGAACGCCACCACCGACGGGGTGATGAGGCTGCCCTCCTCGTTGACGATGACCTTCGGTTCGCGACCTTCCATGATCGCAACCACAGAGTTGGTCGTGCCCAGGTCGATGCCAATGATTTTAGCCATGGTGTTTGAGTCTCCGTAACTTGTTGAATTGCTGGCCGATTTCTTCTCGAATCGGCGACGCGCCCAAATTAACCACCGAGATGTACGCGTCAAGCGCTGCTCTGCACTGAACGCGCTCACGAAAGTGCGTAGCCGGCTACGCGGTAACCGCCACCGCCGGGTGGCAATACCCTCGAAATCACTGAAGTGTTTCTGAATCGTTTCAGCCGGTTAACGCGATACGTCATGTTGGCAAGGCCTGTGCTTAGCCGCACTGCATGTGGGTTCAACCGCTTCGCAGCGCCGCCGTCGAGCACGTACCTCCGCGTTTCGAGACTGAGCACAGGGTCGCGGTGTTGCTGAACCCCAACGCCCGAAAGGTCAGCCCCAAGGTCATTCGTGCGCTCTCTCACGTGGTGCCCGAGGGAGACCTCTATCTCTCGCGCTCAGAGCTCGACGCGCGCCGAATCGCTCAACAGGTGGTCGATCGCGGCTACCACACGGTCTTCTTGGGGGGCGGCGACGGCACGTTGATGTGCTTCATGAACGAGATCATCAATCAGGTCGTTCTGCGCCGTCAGCACCACCCCACCCGGCTGCCCAACTTCGGCATCTTGAAGCTCGGCACTGGCAACTCGGTCGCCTCGTTGGTCAACGCCTCTTCGACCCGCGGAGACGGCATTCTCGATGACGTGCTGCGCGCCCGATCGGGTGAGGTGCCCGGGTACCGGTCGGTCGATTTGCTGCTCGTCGATGGCAAGCGCGCTCCGTTCGCGGGCCTGGGCATCGATGGCAAGGTGCTCAACGACTACATCGACGTGAAGAAGACCTTCGCCCAGGGCCCGTTGGCGAAGGTGCTCACCGGTGCGGGCGGCTACTTCACCTCGGTTGCATTCAAGACCGTGCCCTACTACCTGACCCACTCGACCTCGGTCGAATGCGAGGTCGTCAACAACGGTGGCCCGGCGTACCGCATGGGCCCAAACGGCGCCCCAGTGGGAGACCCGATCAAGACCGGCGAGGTCATCTACAAGGGCCCGCTGATGATGGCGGCGGCCGGCACGGTGCCGTTCTATGGCTTCGAGCTGAAGATGTTCCCCTTCGCGGGCAAGCGGCGCGGCATGATGAACCTGCGGCTGGCGACCATGCCCACCCACACCGTGCTCGCGAACCTTTCACGGTTGTGGAAGGGCGAGTACAGCCACGAAGGGCTGCGCGACATTCTGGTGTCTGACGCGACTATTCGCTTCAACCGGCCGATGCCGTTTCAAATCGCGGGCGACGCCGAGGGCTACCGCGAAGAGGTGCGCTTTCAGATCTCGCCTGAAGCCGTCGACTTGGTTGACTTCACGGGCGCACTTCACTGATGCTGTAGAAGTATGGCCACGCGTATCTCGCAACCTTCGGTTGCGGGGCCTTCAGCCGCTTCTTCGACGACCCAGGCATCGTTCGTTGCGAGGGGCACCTTCGCGCCCAAAGAAGTCTGGGGCGTCTTCAGCCCGATTCGAGCCCTGACCTTCGATGGAGAGCAGTTCGCTGCCGAGCTGCGAACCGGCGAGTCGCTCAAGGGCCAGTTTCACTTCGTCGAAGCCTCGGCACACGACACCCTGACGCTGTCGGGCGAAGGGAAGAAGCTGGTCTACACGGTCGACGACATGACCCTGGGCCGGCAGAACGAGCTGACCTCGCTCAAGCTGAGCGATGCGGGCTCGAAGTCGCCCCCGTTCTCGTTGTTTCTCAAGCGAGCCTGAACCGCTTAGCCGCCATCGCGTGAAGCGGGCGGCTTCTCGTCGGGCTCTTTGCGCCGAAAGATCATCGCGGCGTAGGTCACGCCCGACTTGCCACCCAGCGAGCGATGCAGGGCGATTTCATCACGCAGCGTGCGCGCCGCGGCGGAGTCTTGGCCTTTGGTGAGCACCATCTCCAGCTCGCGGTAATAGTCTTCGAGCTCGAGCTCTCCGGCCGACTCGACCATCTCGGGCTCGAAGCCCTGGGCCTCGACCGAGAGCAACGCATCTCGGGGCAGCAGCAGGGGAGCGCCCAGGCGGGCCTCCCACGCGCTCAAGGCTTCAGCGGCCGGTGAACGGCCCACCTTGACGACCGTGGTGATCGCCGCTCGGCCACGCGGGGCAAGCCACGTGCGCCAGGTCGCGGCGACGTCGGCCAACGTGCCTACGACTCGGCCGAACGAGAAGATGCCATCGAAGCTGCCGACGCCGAACGACGAGCCGGCGGCGTGCTGGTTCAAGAAGGTGACCTTGTCGAGCATGCCCGCGGCCTTGGCGCGCTCGCGCAAGGCGTCGATGACGCGGGTGTCGGGCTCGACCACGGTCAGGGTGCAGTTGAGGGCCTTCGAGAGCGCCAGGCCGCCAAGGCTGCCGTGAAACTCGAGCAGCCGCACCGACGCGTTCCAGTGCGCGTTGTTGGCGAAGCGCCGCAGCAACGACTCCGTCTGAAAGAGCCGTCGCGCCTCAGGTGGGAGATACAGCGGAAACGAGTCGGCCATCGGTCACTGCGCCTTACACAACTTGGGGAGTGCTGTCACAGGTAGTAAACGATGCGCTTTTCCTTGTGGAGCTGCGCATAGATGTTCTTTCGCTGCTCTTCTGAGAGCAGATACACCGACACCGTCAACGAGACGTAGGTGTTCTTGGTCGACACGTTCTCGGAGATCGAGTCGAGCGAGACCTCGGTGCCCATCAGCCGGCTGAACAACTGGCGCACGTACTCCCGAAAGCCGTGCTCGAGCTTGCCCATGACCTTGAAGGCATAGACCGTGGGGTACTCGATGAGCGGCGGCGGAGGTTTGGGCGCTTCGGGGTCGGCTGGTTCGTCTGACATGAGGTGTTGGCTTTAGAGCAAGTTGGTGGCCACTTCGGCCAGAGCGCTGCGTTCACCCTTCGACATGGTGATGTGCCCAGCGATCTTCTCGGTTTTGAAGCGATTGACGACGTGCACCAGACCGTTGTTGGTCGAGTCGACGTACGGGTTGTCGATTTGGTACGGGTCGCCGGTGAGCACGATCTTCGTGTTGTCACCAACGCGGGTGACGATGGTCTTCACCTCGTGCGGCGTCAGATTCTGCGCCTCGTCGACGATGATGAACTGGTTGGGTATCGAGCGGCCGCGAATGTAGGTCAGCGGCTCGATCTCGACGATGCCGAGGTCCATCAGCTCGTGGTACCCGCGGCCAGCCTTCTTGTCGGTGCGGCTCAGGTTGAGCAGAAATTCGACGTTGTCGAAGATCGGCTGCATCCACGGGTTGAGCTTCTCTTCGACTGAGCCGGGCAAATACCCGATGTCTCTGCCGAGGGGGAAGATGGGGCGGCTGACCAGGAGCTTCTGGTACATCGCCTCTTCGGTCACCTTCTGCAGCCCTGCGGCGATCGCCATCAGCGTCTTGCCGGTGCCGGCCTTGCCGACGATGGTGACCAGCTTGATGTCGTCGTTGAGGAGCAGGTCGATGAGAAAGGTCTGCTCCATGTTGCGGGCGCGAACGCCCCAGACCCCTTCTTTGGCCTGGCGGTTGAGTGGCACCACGCGCTTGCGCTCGAGGTCGTAGCGGCCCATCGCGGTGTGCGAGGGGTTCGCAACGTCTTTGAAGAGCACGAACTGGTTGGCGACCAGCTGGTCGATCTCAGGCACGTCGACTTCGGCGCCCGGGCGGTAGAGCTGGTTGATCACCTCGGCCGAGACCAGGCGCTCGGCGATGCCCGAGTAGAGCTCTGAAATCTCGACCCGCTCGGGCTCGAAGTCTTGCGAGATCAACCCCAAGGCGTCGGCGCGAATGCGCAGGTTGGTGTCTTTGGTGATGAACACCGTTTGCGCTTCAGGGTCTTTCTTTCGAACCTCGATCGCGGTGGCGAGAATGCGGTTGTCCATCAGCCCGCCGTCGGCCATCGACTTGGGCAAGTCGTGCTCGACGAAGGCGACTTTGAGCAAGCCTAAGTTGGGCATCGGCACGCCCTCGGCGAGGGTGCCTTCTTGACGGTGTGCGTCGAGGTACCGGGCGACTTGCCGGGCGTTGCGGCCCAGCTCGCTCATGTCTTTCTTGAATTGGTCGAGCTCTTCGATGACGTAGATCGGTATGACGACCGTGTTGTCACCGAAGCTGTAGATCGAGCGTGGGTCGTGCAGCAGGACGTTGGTGTCGAGAACGAAGTTCTTCCGCGCCAAAAAGGCCCCCGGGGGGTGGTGGTGGTCAACCGTGTGGTGAGCGAAACGCCGGCTTCAGTATAGACGGGGCTTAAACGTAACGAATGGCGATGATCGTGAAATCGACTTCGCCCTTGGGCCGGTTGACGGTGACCAGGTCGTTGACCCGCTTGCCGACCATCGCCTTGCCCACTGGAGAATCGATTGAAATGCGACTGGTTTTGAGGTCGGTCTCGTCGGGGCCCACCAGCTGGTAGGTCACCTTGGTGCCGTCGTCGTCATTTTCGAGGGTGACGGTGGCTCCGAAGTAGACCTTCGACTCGTCTTTCTGCTCGGTGGGGTTGACGACGGTGAGCTTCTCGAGCCGCTTCTGCAGAAAGTGCATGCGGCGGTCGATTTCACGCAGCCGCTTCTTGCCGTACATGTACTCGGCGTTCTCAGACCGGTCGCCCATGGCGGCGGCGACCGAGACCTCGTTGGTGACCTTGGGCCGCTCGACCGAGAAGAGGTGCTTGAGCTCGGCGCGCAGCCGGTTGGCCCCCTCGACGGTGATGTAGAGCGACCCCTTCGGGGCTTCGACTTCTTCTTCCGCCTCTTCACCTGTCGAGAATTCGAGATCTTCGGGTTCAGACGACTTGCCCATGGCGCCCCCCATACCTCGCGAGGGTTCCCTTGTGTCATCGATGTGCTATGGCCCCGCGCCAATGACCCGGCTGCTGGCCATACCGATGGTGACCGCGCTGACGCTCTGTGCGTGCGCGAACGTCGACTATGTCGAGCTCGAGCCGGCATCGGTCACCTTCAAGCAGCCCAACGAGAAGCGTTTTCTCGAAGCCAAGTGCATGTCACGGGCGGGGCAGCGCAACACGACGGCGTCGGTGACCTGGTCGGTCAAAGACGCGAAGATCGCCTCGGTTGATTCGAAGGGCGAGGTGAAGCCGCTGGCCTCAGGGCTGACCGAGGTCATCGCGCGGTACAGCGATTCGGTCGAGGCCCGGGCATTGGTGAATGTGTTGTTCACCGAAAGTATTTCTGTCGAACCGAAGAGCATAACTGTGACAGAAGGCGCGCCCGCGGTGCCGGTGAAGGTGACCAGCTTGGGGTTCGATGGGCGGGTGCTCGAGCCACGCAAGGCGACGATGGTGAGCAAAGACGCGAAGATCGCGCAGATCGTGAACGGTAATTCGATTCTCGGTCTGGATCCGGGGTCGGGGGTCGTCGTGGTGAGTGTCGACGGCAAAACAGCTGAAATTGCAGTGGTGGTCGAAGCGGAGAAGAAGTCGAAATAAGTGTACGAGTTGGTAGCTCAGTTGGTAGAGCACCGGCCTTTTAAGCCGAGGGTCGGGGGTTCAAATCCCCCCCAACTCATTGCAGGTGTCGGTGAAAGCGTTGTCTAGACGGCCCCATCGTCTAGAGGCCTAGGACGTGGCCCTTTCAAGGCTGAAACGCGAGTTCGAATCTCGCTGGGGTCACTCGAGAGGGCCAACCGGGCAACTGGTTGGCCCTTTCGGTTTTACGGGTCCTTCATCACGGCGAAGAAGACGGCGCCCTGCCCTTCGGGGAGCTCGGCTCTGAACAGCCCGCGCGCGCCGATGCTGATGACGACGTGGCTGGCCAATGCCCAGGCGAAGCCCTCGTCGCAGTGAAAGTGGGCTTTCCACAGAGCAGCGAGACCGGCGGGCTCGAAGTCGGGCGCGCAGACTTTTCGAACTTTGTCGCAGACCGCGGGGTTGGCGTGCGGGTCGCCCCAGCTCCAGGCCCAGGTGAACGTATCAGGCAGGTACTGCCCCACGACCTGCACCGGCAGCACGAGCTTTTCACCCTGCTCGCGCTTGAGGCTGAGCTGCCCGGCCTCGGAGTCGAACGCGAAGCCGATGGTGGCCCCCAGGCGGTGCTCGAGGCGGTGTTGCAGGTCGTGAAAGGCCCGCTCGGTGCCCTCGATGGCGTCGAAGAGCGCGTCGGTGACGAGCAAGGCGTCGAGCTCGGCCAGGGTCAGGCGCGAGAACCACAGCGTCGACCCATCGGGCTTGAGCAACTTCCATTCTGCGAAGTCAGTGTCGCGCTCGACCCGCACGGCCCCTTGCGACCACGGCTTGCCGCCCTGGGTGACCATGCCAGCGAGCTCTGCCATCGCGTCTGAGAGGCGCTCGGCCTCGGTGCGGGGCTCGACGTGCAGGTTGGGTTTGGGCTTGGGGGCCTTGGTGCCTTCACCGCGGGTCGACAATTCGGTGACGCGCAGCACGCCGTTGATCGGCTCGAAGCGCATATCGACCGAGCGCCAGCCGGCGGGGGCCAGCAGCATCAGGCTGTCGTGCAGCGAGTAGAGCAACCCGGAGAAGGCTGAAGGCATTGGTCCTCTTGTGGCGCGTGTATCTCACTTCTGTTCGGCCTGACGCGCGGGTTTTCGGCTGCTAGACCCCCGCGCATGCGCCCTATTCTCGACGTCGCGAAGTCGGTCGACCTGTCAGGTCACGACTTGCTTCAGTACGGCCCTCACCTGGCGAAGCTGTCGTGGCCGACGATGACACGGCTGCAGAAGGCCCCGATGAAGGGCAAGTTGGTGCTGGTGAGCGCGATGACTCCGACGAAGTACGGAGAGGGCAAGACCACGACGTCAATCGGCCTGACGCAGGGTTTGGTTCGGCGGGGGGTGCGGGCGATGGCGGCGCTGCGTGAGCCGTCGCTGGGGCCGGTGTTCGGAGCCAAGGGAGGCGGGACTGGCGGCGGCAAGGCCTCGCTCGAGCCAAGCGCGCGGCTGAACCTGCACTGCACCGGAGACCTGCACGCGATGACGGCCGCGAACAACCTGCTGGCGGCGCTGGTCGACAACGCGATTCACTTTGGGCAGCAGCAGTTCAAGACCGTCTCGTGGAAGCGCTGCATCGACATGAATGACCGCTTCTTGCGGCAGACGGTGATCGGGCTCGGCGGGCACGCGAATGGAGTGCCACGAGAAGATGGGTTCGACATCACGGCGGCCTCTGAGGTGATGGCGACGCTGTGTCTCTCGAATGACGTGGCTGACTTGAAACAGCGCCTGGGCCGGCTGATCGTGGGCACCTCGCATCAGGGGGCTCCGGTGACGGCGGGTGACTTGCGAGCGGTGGGGGCGATGGCGGCGCTGCTGGGTGACGCGATGTTGCCGACGCTGGCG
>JANLPS010000508.1:0-15846 GCA_031367385.1 Archangium sp.
TGCCGTCTTCGGGTTTCAGCGATGCCAGCTTCTCGTCCATCGCTCGCTGACCGAGCGCTCGCTTCTGCTCTTCGACCTCGAGTTCCATCTGACTGAGCAGGCATTTCTTGCTCAGACCCTCTTCAATGACAGCGCGAAGTCTCTCAACGGCTAAGACGTTTTCTCGTTCTTCTTCAGTCATGCAGGGGTGATCGTCACATTTCGCAAAGAGTTGATCTCATTGCTTCATTTTTCTCGGCCGCCAGGCGTTGCTGAAATCGAACGTGCACCCCACAGGTAAGAAGAACGCAACTTTCGGGGGCTTCGACGCGACACTCCTCCTTTGGGGGTACTTCGCGTGACGAGCGCTTCGAAACCGTTGCTTTCATACGACTTTGGCAATCAGGCCCAGCGCAGCCGGCTCGAGGTCTCACCGACCGGAGTCGTCACCCACCTCGAATTCACCGCCGGCGCCCCCAAGACCGTCAAAGAGAAGAAGCTCACGGCGGCCGAGCTGAGGCTGCTCAAAGCGAACATCGAAGCCGCCAAGAAGGGCCCCATCGCCAAGCGCGAGGGCGGCGCCACGAGCATGGGCAGCTCCGCGGGTGACTTCTTCGTCACCGACAAGGCGGGCAAGCGAGTCACTGTCGCGACCGTCGCTCGCGCCGAAGACCCGGTGCATGGCGGCCATGACGCGCTCAGCCTCAATCAATCGGCCGCGGCCAACGCCATCTTCGACTTCGTGGTGAAGAAGACCGGCGCCGACATCGACCCCGCCGCCTACGACGAAGCGAAGTTCAAGAAAGAGATGGGCCTCTTCAACGCGTCTGCGCCCGAGAAGACCGGTGACTTCAGCGCCGCGTCGGTACAGAGCGCGGCCCGCGCGTTCATGAAGAAGTCGGGCCTGTTCGGTGCGTACCCAGAAGGCACCAAGCAGGGCGTGAAGACCGAATGGGCCGCCATCAAAGTGGTGAAGCACGGTGACGTGAACCTGGTGGTGATGAACCCTCAGCTCACGGTGTTCGGCGCCACTCAGAACGGAGAGGCCTTCGACGTGCTCGTGGCCGAGCCCAAGGCCGGGGGCCAGTTCACCTTCAAGCGCTTCGAAGAGGCCTTCGCGGTGCCGCCCACCCTTCGCGTCGCCATCGGCCTCTCGAAATCAGACACCGACTCGCAGATGAACCCCAACGGCAAGCTGCGCACTGACCTCTATTACGCCGAGCTCTCCAATGTCGCGCGAACCGCGACCAATGCGCCGCAGCACTCCGTCACCGACGCGCTCAAGTCGATCTACGCGCGGGTCGACTACGCGGGGCTCTCGGCGAAGGTCGTCAAAGGTCACACGCCCAGCTTCGACGAGACGCCCGGCAGAGACTGGCACCTCGAGTCGCCCACCTATGACCTGCGCCGCGGCAACACCGCCGAGGCGCTCGACGTCGACCCGCATTTCTTCGATGAAGACTTCGAGAGCACCTTTCGCGGCTGCGATGGCGTCATCGCTCCGTGGGGCTCGGCCAGCGTGCGCAAAGTGCAGATCGACGGCGTGTACAAGCCGGTGCTGGTCAAGCCCATCGACACGCCGTGAGCCGACGCCTCACGCGTCGAAGAGCAGAATCAGGCGATCGCCATTTCGCTCGTCGACCCGGTGGCTGACGAAGAGCGGTGCGGTGACCTCGGTCAGCGCTTGATGGGTGGTCGAGGCGTAGCGCTTCTGTGAAAACCCGCGCAACACGAAGGGGTGGGGGTCGTGGTGCTGCGGGAGCACCCCAAGCACCTGCTTGAGCGAGTCGAGCACCGGCAGCGCCGCGTCGTCGTACCCACCGTCAGGCCTGGGGTTGAACCCCTTGGTAAAGCGCTTGGCGAGGCCGAGGTACCCGATGGGCGAAGCGGTCGTCGTCCACACCACGGTCTGGTCAGAGGCGGGGTGACGCGCGAGCTCGGCGATGCCCGCTTCGATGCCTCCGTAGATGACGTGTTTGCCCAAGCCCTGGCCCTGCCAGGCAGCGTCAACCGCTCCGAGGCCTGCGTACACCGCGGCCAACGTTCGGCCCGTGCTCAGCGTCAGCCGCTGCAGCCGCCAGGTCATGAACCCGACCAGCCTGCCGGCTTCGTCGCGGCCCAGCAGCATCGAGTCGACGTGCGTCATCGCGTCGGTGAGCAGCGGCTCGGGGTGAACCCAGCTCATGCCGACCAGGGCCACCAACTCGGCTCGCACCCGCTCGTCGGCCATCACCTCGAGGACGCTTCGACTGTTCGTGGTGAGCGTTGGCATCGCGGCCCGGGAGTGTACCCTCGAGTGTGCACCGGGCTTTTAAAAAGCCTGGGGGCCCCGGTGACCGCGCACCCGGTGGCCGGGTAGAATACGTGAATGAAAAAAACCATCATCGCCTTGTGCACCGGTCTGATTCTCGGCGTCGCCGCCAGCGCGGTGGGGTCTGAGCCGCAGCGCGACGAGCAGAAGAGTTGCTCGCCCGAAGGCGGCTCATGCAAGAAGACCACTGACTGCTGCGGCCGGTATTTCTGCAAAAAGGGCGTCTGTAAGCCCTGACCGCACTTTCAGCCCGGCTCGAGAATGCGCTTTCGCAGGTAAATCATCTGCAGCGCGTAGCTGGTCTTGGTCGCGACCACCTGCACCGGGCCGACGACCTGCTCTTCGGTCGTACGCGGCATCGAGCAGAAGTAGAGCCCGAGCAGCTGCCCGTTGACCATCACCGGCACCGCCATGATTCGGCCGTGGGGTTGAACGCCCAGCAGGCCTCCGAGCACCGCGTCGATGGTACCGCTGGCGCACTCGAAGAAACCGACGTGCATGCGCTGGGTCATTTGCATCAACAGCGGGCTCTCGGCCGGGGTCATGCAGAACGCCCGGAGCGCCTCGTCTGACACCGCCAGCCGCTCACCGCTGTGGCCCCAGAGCTGGCCCGCCCGCGGTGAGAGAAAGAGCGAGTGCGCCATGTGCTCCGAGATGAACCGCCGCAACGCCGCCAGCGCTTCGCCGGGTTGTTGGCTCGCCGCCAGCTCGCGCGACGCGTCGGCCAGCGAATAGTGCTGGGCCGCGAACTCGACGTTCTCGAGCTGCATGAACGAGCCGCGCTCCTCGAGCTGCACGGCGTTGGTGCTGCCCTCTTCGAGCCCTGGCACGATGTCGTAGCCCGCGGTCGGCTGAACGACTTGAAACTCGCTGTCAGGCGCTCCCGAGAGCCGCACGTAGCGAGACTGACGCCGCACCCCGTAGTGCTTTTCGAGCGCGTATGAGAGCAGCACGTCGGGCACCACCATCGGTTGAATGGTGCAGCCGGTTCGAAACGCCACTTCGTCGACCGCTCTGAGGTCGGTGGGGTCGGCCATCGCGAGCGAGAGCCGGCGGCCGTTCAGCGCGATCGGCACGATGCGGTACTTCTCGGCCAGATCTTTGGGCACCAATGCGAGCGCGGCTGGCGCAATCTCGTCGAGGTCTGCCGCCGAGGCCGAGGGCAGCTTGAGCTGTGCAGACAAGAACTTCGCCAGCGCCTGCTCGCTGATGTAGCCGAGCTCGATCAAGTTCGTGCCGAGCCGCCCGCCATACGCCTTCTGCGCGTTGAGCGCTTCGGCGAGCTGCATGGCCGAAATCACTCCGTTTTGAACCAGCAGGTCACCCAGTCGAATTGCCACTCCAGAGAGCCTATCAACAGCCAGGCCAACGCGTGCCGGGGCCTCACTGACACACGGCAAGCACTGTCTGGCAACCACCTACAAGCGGCGCGGCCGGGCCCGCCACAGAGGGTTACGGGTCGCAGGCCTTGGTGATGCCGCTTTCGCAGGCTTCGCGCAGCAGCTCTGCCCCGCGAAGCGTGTCTTGCTTCACCCACTTGCCTTCGCGCAACACGCGGCCCAGGTTGGCGCAGCCGTACTGCTCTTTCGCGTCGCAGGCCGCTCGAAATTGCCTCACCGCCGCGGCGGGGTCGCGGTGAACGCCACGGCCTGACTCCAACAGCTCGCCCAGGTTCGAGCAGCCCAGCGCGAAGTGGTGGTCACAGAGGTCTCGGTACATCGCCGCGGCCTTGGCCTCGTCTTTCTCGACGCCGCTGCCCAGCTCGTAGCTGTACGCGACGTCGTTGCAGCCGTTCTGGTTGCCCATGTCACAGGCTTGCCGGTACAGCGAGAAGCCGCGGGGCAGGTCGTGCTCGGCGGCGCCCTCGACGAACAGGTGCCCCAGCCCATCGCAGCCGTCGGCGATGTGCATCTCGCAGGCGCGCTTGTACGAGTCGATGGCGAGGTCGACGTCGATCTTCACGCCGTCGGGCCCGGTGGCCAAGAGCCACCCCAGGTTGTAGCAAGCCATCGCGTCGCCCAGCCCGCAGCCCTTTCGCAGCGGAGCGTTCGCCTTCTGCGCCTGCCGCTTCTCGCCGTGGCAGCCCAGCAACCGGCACCCGGCGGTCGAGCACGAGCCCGCATGGCCGAGCGCGCAGGCCTTCTCGTCGATGACCTGAGCGCGGGCCTCGTCTTTGGGTACGCCGCGGCCGGCAGCCAAGACGACGGCCAGGTTGTGGCAGCCGCGGGGGTGGCCTCCGGCGCAGGCGCGCTCGAAGTAGCTCGCGGCGCGGGTGGCATCGACCCGAACGCCGGCGCCATCGAGCAGCATCACCCCGACGTCGTCGCAGGCGCCGGGTTCTCCGCCTTCGCAGCCGCGCTTGAACAGCCCCACGGCGCGGGCCTCGTCTTTCTTCACTCCGCGGGCGTGCGCGTATTGGGAGCCCAAGTTCATGCAGCCGACCGCCGCGCCGAGGTCGCAGGCGGTCGAGAACAGCTCGGTCGCAGCCGCTTCGTCGGCGGGCCCCCCTCGGCCCTCGGTCACCATCAAGCCCAGGTTGACGCAGCTGCCAGCGCCGTGGCGGTCACAGGCGAACCGGTACGCCTGGCGCGCCTTCTCGGGGTCGCTGGGCATGCCGATGCCCTGGTCATGCATCAAGCCCAGGTGCTCGCAGGCTTCGAGCACCTCGCCGTCGCAGGCCTTCTCGAACAGCGCGATGGCCCGCTTCAAGTCGACCGCGGCGCCGCCCTGGCCCTCGCGAAACGAGTACCCCAGGTTGTAGCAGCTGATGAGATCGTTCTTGGCGCACTTGCGCTCGAGGGTCTGCAGGGGTGTTTCGTTGAGCCGGCACGCAGCGGGCAGCGTCAAGAGCAGCAGGGGCCAGAGTCTCATTGCGTATTGAGGGTCTCGATCAGCGAGATGAACGCTTCGATGTCGTCGCCACGAACGGCGCCGCGGTGCAGGTACTTGAGCTTCTTGTCTTTGCCGACGGCCATCACCACCGACTGGTTGTTGCAGTCGCCGAGGTGCCAGGCGCTCGCGAGCCCGTGCGCCGGGTCGGTGAGAATCGAGGTGGCCCACCGCTGGTTCTTGCCCCGAATGACGGCGCGAATGACGAAGTTCGGAGGCTTGGAGTCTTCGAGGTTGACCACCCCGACGCCGCGGCAGAGTGACGCGTCGAGGTGTCTGGCCTTCATCGTGTCGACCAGCGGGTCGTTCAGGTCGGCGACGTCGGCGTCGGTGTAGAACACCGCCAACACCTTCTCGCCGAAGTCAGGAAACGGGACAGGGTGATCATCGGCGTCGAAGACGTGTGGCTCGACCAGGTCATCACCCACCGCCGCCACGGGTTCTGGCGTCACGGTGAGCAGCGCGGCGACGAGAAAAGGGGACAGGCTGGTTTTCAGCGCCGCTAAGGACCCACGGAGCGTCGGTGCGCTGGCGCCGGAAACCAGCCTGTCCCCTTTTCTGGCCGGGTTCATTCGAGCTCGATGATTCGGGTTTCATTGTAGGCGGTCGAGAACAGACGTGAGCCGCGCACGCTGATCGCGCGTCGCGCTGGCTTGACGCTCGGGCCGTAGGCGGCCTCGATGGTCGCGTAGCCGCTCACCGCGTACACCGGGCCTCCAATCACCGACACCACGACGGGCGTGAGCGGGGCGAGCACATC
This sequence comes from Archangium sp., assembly GCA_031367385.1. Taxonomy (GTDB): domain Bacteria; phylum Myxococcota; class Myxococcia; order Myxococcales; family Myxococcaceae; genus JAEUJT01. The sequence goes on from JANLPS010000508.1 coordinate 5,940, forward strand.
GAGGGCCCTGATGTTGTAGCCGAAGCGGTCAGCCTCGAAGAGGTAGCTCCCATAGGTGGCGACGGCGTCCATCGGGGTGGTGGCAAGGGTGGTGACCCGAGCGGGTGACGCCGGCAGCGTGGTGAGTGGGTTCTCGTCCATCACCTCTTTGATGTCGACGATGGTGAGCCCTCCGATCGTCGCTGCGTAGAGCCAGCCTCCGCGAACCGCGGTCTGGTGAACCGCGGTGACCAGCAGGCTCGCCAACACCGAGGCCGTGCCCACCGCGCTGTCATCGACCATCGGCCGAATGTCGACCACGTAGAGGCCGGTCGCCGGAGGAGGGGTCAAGAAGGCGTGGTCGTCGATGCCGATGATCGCGCGGCCATCGACGACGGTGATGGTGGCCCACATCGAGTTGGTGGTGGTGATGGCCGCCACCTGAAAGCTGCCCTTCGACTGGGTGTTGATGTCGAACGTACCGGCCTGGGGGTTTCGCAGCCTTCGGGCGTCGAAGACCTCGATCCAGATGCCGTCGCTCCGCACTTCGCTGGCGAACAAGAAGTTGCCGTACGCGGCCAGGCCGGTGGCCCTGCGGGTGGTGTCGGTGAAGATCGTGCTCGGCCCATCGGCCAGCGACCAGTTGGTGGAGGGGTCGCGATCGGTCTGCTTCGCGGCGTCGAAGAGCATGAAGCCCTGCCCCTGTGCCGAGACCACCATGTTCTCGTAGCGCGCCATGTCGTACGCCCAGACATCGACGTTGGCGGCGGGGTAGTGCAGGGCGGGGGAGATCGGCGCGAGGCTCGAGCTGCGATGCAGGTCGTAGGTCACGCCGTTGCCGGTGAAGAGCAGGCCCGGGCTCACGTCGTTGGTCTGCGATGCGGCGCCGCTCGCGACGCTGCTGACTTCATGCATCGAACGCGGGGTGGCGGTCTCGAAGAACTGCACCAGGCCGTACCCGCCCACCACCACGTAGTTGCCATACATGACCGGCGTTCGCAGCGAGGCGGTCGAGAGGTACGACGCTTCAGACACGCCGGCGCTGTTCGACATGTCGAGCACCCGCATCGCGCTGCCGTTGCGGTCGACCACCACGCCTTCGGAGCCCTGAATGTCGAAGGCGCCGCCGCCGGCTGACGAGAGCTGCGTCACCAGGTCGGTCGTCGAGATGCCAGGCCCAGCGGTGGTGCTGCCCCAGAGCTTCTTCAAGTTGAAGACCGAAAACTGAACGTCGTCGGAGGTGTAGAGGTAATTGCCCGAGGTCAGCTGCTTTCGGTACAGCACCTGGCCACTCAGATAATCGCCAGTGACCGCGATGTAGTTGGCCGCGGTGCTGAAGGTGGGGGCCGCGCCGAGCGCCGAGGTCAGCAGGTACGAGAGGTTCTCACCGCCGTTGTTGGTGAATTGCACCATGCGATCTCGGCTGATGTTCATGCCCGAGACCCACATGGCGTCCACGTCCATCGCGGGGGTCACGGTGACGGTGCCGATGATGTCGGCCGCAGTCGGCACGGTCGTCGAGTCGGCGTCGTAGAGGTTCTTCAGGTTCAACGCGACCACGCTGGGCGTCGCGCTGATGAAGAGCCGGTCGCCGATCAGCGCGAGCTGCTGCACGAACGACACGCCGACGTCGATGGTGGTGGTGAGCGCCGGCACGCCGGGGTTGGCCAGCGAGAAGATGCGCACCTTCGAGCCCGAGCCCATGAAGAGCCACTGACCATCGGCCACCAGGTCGACCATCACCGGCTGTGACGAGCTGCAGCCAAGGCTGTCGGCGAACTGCGTCGGGCCCGCCGTTACCGTGGGCACGCCGGGTGACGCCACGATGTGCCCCAGGCTCAAGGCCGAGGTCAGCACCGACAGGTCGAGCGCGGTGAGCGTGCTCTGGCCGACCACGCAGCCGTTGTTGGTGTGCCCGGCGAGGTAGGCGCGGTGACCGACGATCACCACCGCATCGTTGATGCCCGCGGTGGATATGGCCAGCTGGGCGACGCGGTTGAGCGAAACCTCGTTCGGCTCGAGTATGGCTTGGCGGTTCGGGAGATCGGTGTTGACCGCCGGAGCGCTGCTCTCGTTGCCCGCCGCGTCGAGCGCGGTCACGGTGACGTACGAGACCGACGAGTTGGTCAGGCCGGTCAAGGCGAGCGCTTGGTCAGCGGCTCCGGTTGACGGCACCAGAATCGGCGACGGGCCCTCGACCGCGTTCGAGCCGGTGAAATCAATCGGCGGGGTGACGCTGGTGGTGCCCTGCGTCGGCCCGTAGTGCACCCGGTAGTTGGTGACGTCGGTGCTCGGGCTGGCTTGCCAATACACGGTGGAGCGGCTGCTCGCGTTGTCGACCCACTGGCCCTTCATCACCGGTGGGCTCGGGCGGGTGTTGTCCCAGCTGATGGTGACCGTGTCTTCGGTCGACACGTTGCCGGCTTTGTCGACCGCGCGCAGCCGCAGGGTGTTCGAGCGGTCTGCTTGCAGCGAGTAGGTGAAGCTCGTCGAGGTTCGGTTGGTGTCGCTGCCGCCGTTCGTCGTCCACACGGCGTAGTTGCCGCCGGCGCGCTCGTAACGTTGAAAGTTGAGCTCGGTGACACCTGGAGCCGTGGTGTTCACGGTGAACGCCGGCAGCCCGCCCGAGGAGGCCTGTGCGATGTTGAAGCCCCTCGGGGTGGTCGTGATGACTGGCGCGGTGGGCGGCGTGGTGTCGAGGGTCACGCTCAGTGGAGCGAGCGAGCCTGATGGGTTGCCCGCGGCATCGTAGAGCTGCACGCAGAGCGTCTTCGGGCCGTCGCCGCCCAACAGGCTGAAGGTGAACGAGGTCAGCACGCCGCGAATCAGTGCTGCGCTGAAGACCGACGCGGGGCAGGTGACCCCTGGAGACTGAGCGACCTGGCCACCGACGGCATCGCTGGGCACTCCGGCCAGCTCGAACCCCGCCAATGCGTCGTTGACGAAGCCCGCCTGCGCGCCCACCGAAGGCACTGAAGTCAAGGTGACTCCAGTGAGCGAGGGCGGCGTCAAGTCGATGGTGACGGAGTCGTACACGGCCGTGGTCTCATTGCCGACGTCATCGCGAAACTTGGCGAAGATGGTGCGCTGGCCGGTGCCGCTAAAGGTGAACGCCGTGACCGCGATTGGCGACCACGCGGGGAAGACCGAGGTGTCTTCGGTGATGGCCCACTCGACCGCGTTCACCGCCGACCCGCTGATGAAGCCGACGTTGCCACCGCGGGTGACGGTCTGCGCCAAGTTGATGTACTGGTTGTGGCCGTCGATCGATACGTTCGGGCCAACCGGTGCGGTGGTGTCGAGCACGATGCCAGCGGGGGTCAGCGGCGCGACGTTGCGTGCCACGTCGCGCACGCAGCCGACGATGGGGCGGGCCCCGTCAGCACCGCCGAGCACCAGGCTGGCGGTGGTGGTGAAGGGCACCCATGAGAGCGAGCTGCTGCTGCACGTGACCGCGCCTTCGAGCACGGCCATCTCGGTCGCTCCCGCACAGGCCGAGACCGTGACGGTGATTTGCCGAACGCCTGTCTTGCCAACGGGTGCGGCGGTGACGCCGTCGGTCTTCTTGCCCGCCGCGCCCAGCGAGCAGCCGGTGGGCGCGGTGGTGTCGAGAATGATGCTCTGGGTGAGCAGCGCCTGGGTGTTGGTGGCGTCGTCGCGCAGGCAGAGAGTGACGATGCCGTTGGCAGGCAAGGTCTGGTTGGCGAGCACGGTCGCGACCAGCGGTGAGTACCCGGTGGTTGGGCAGCTGGTCATCGTGCTGTCGCTCAACCGAAATTGGGTCGCGCCTCCGGCGGCGATGGTGATGGTGACCACGTTGGTCGAAGTCGCGGTGCTCGACGGGGTGCCATCGGCGAGCGCTCCGGTGATGGTGAAGCTGCCGGTGGGCAGCTGGGTGTCGAGGGTGACTTGGGTCGAGGCCACCGAGTCGTTGCCGGCCTTGTCGCGAAAGCGGGCGTAGATGGTGCGGGCGCCGTCGCCAGCCGAGAGGGTGAAGGGCGACTGACCCGAGACGGGAAAGACCGAGGGCCCGACGCTGGCCGAGCCGGTGAAGCTCGACTCGTCGCTCAGAGTCAGGGCCTGCGTCGACGAGAGGTCGGCGGGGTTGGTGGTGAGCTGCAGAGTGACCACCGCGGAGTTGGTGATCGCCGGAGTGATCAACGAGATCGCAGCGGGGGTCGGCGGGGTGACGTCGTAGGTGACGGTGCTCAACGCGTCGGTCGACTCGTTACCGGCGATGTCGCGAAAGCGTGCGTACACCGTCTTCAGGCCCTCGCTTTGCGGGTTCAAGAACCAGCCGGTGGCGCTGCTGGCGGTTTGGTAGACGGCAGAGTCGAGGTCGCTGGGCGAGTTGGCGAGCTTCACGAGCACCGCGCTGCCACCCACGCCATCTGAGAAGGTCTCGGTGATGTTGACGAGCGGGCTGCTGGTGTACCCGTCGTCGGTCGCCTTGGTGCCTCGCGCGATGGTGATGTTGCCGGTCGGCTTGGCGACGTCGACGGTGATGGTGTCGGTGCCAGCGGTGCTCAGATTGCCGGCGAGATCGCTGACTTGCACGTAGACGGCTTGCGCGCCGTCGGTGGTGACCGAGCGGGTGAGCACCGCGTCGACCTGGTAGCTCTGCGCGGCGCTGCCGGGGCCTACGACCTTGCCGGTGCCGTCGACCGCTTCGCCCACTGCCATCTTCGAGACGCCCGAGCCGCCGGTACCGTCGCCCGCTTGCACTTTGAGGCGCAGGCTCTGTGAGACGTTGGTGTACTTGGTCATGCCCGAGACGCCGGTGGCCTCGAAGTCGACTTGGGTGACGACCGGCGCGATGGTGTCGAGCACCACGTTCGAGGTGAAGCCTTGGCTGACCTGGCCGCTGGTGTCTTGGTACTGCGCGTAGACGGTGTGCACGCCTTCGCCGGGGCTCAAGGTGAAGCGCTGGTGGCTGCCGGTGTAGGGCAAGAACACGCCACCATCGAACGAGCCGTCTTCGCTGGCGCGGTACGAGGTCACTCCGGTGGAGGGGAACTTGTCGAAGTCGAGGGTGACTGCGCGGGTGCGGGTGTAGCCGTAGACGTTGGTCGCGTCGCCGTCGTCGATCAGAAAGTCGCCTTGCAGTCGGGCCAGCGTGAGGGTGCCGGTGTCGGCGGGGGCGTCGGTCGTGAGCGTGACCATCGCTGAAGAGGTCGAGTACTGATCTTTGCGGGCCGTCACCGTCCATTGCCCGACGGGTACGGCGGTGATGATGAACACGCCTTGCGAAGGGTCGGTCGAATCGGGAGCAACCAGCGCGGCGTAGCGGGTGCCGCTGACCTCGACGCGGGCTCCGGTGGCGGGGGCACGGTCGGCCATGATGACCGTGCCGATGATGTTGCCGCGGTCGATGAGCAGGGAGATCTTGTCGAGCGTCGAGGTGTTGCCGGCGGTGAGGGTGATCGGGTGGCTCGGCTGGCCGTCGTGGAGACCCGCCTTGCCGGCGCGAACCTGGTGCACGCCCGCGGGCAGGCCCGTGAGCTGAAAGTGACCGGTCGCGTCGACGGTGGTGGTCTGGCCGGTCTCGATGGTGATGAGCGCTCCGCTCGAGGCGACCGCGGCGGCGCCGTCTCGCTCTTCGAAGACCGTGCCGTTGAGCGTGGCGGGGTTGACGTCGAGCACCAGCGGGGCTTTCGAGATGTCTTTGTTCTCGGCGGGCTTCAGCACGACCGGCTCGCTGACGAAGGTGACGTAGGCGGGGTTGGTGGCGCGCAGCAAGAAGGTGCCCGGGGGCAGCCGCGCGACGAAGGCGCCATCGGCGCTGACGGTGACCTGCGCGATGGGCGTGGTGCCGAGCATGAACTCGACCTTGGTGCCGGTGACGTCGCCGCCGCTGGTCGAGGTGACGAGGCCCGTGAGGGTCGCCTCTTGCGGCGTATTCTGCAGCCAGTCGGGGGTGAGCACGCCGAGGTCGGTGTCTTGGCCTCCCTTGACGCGCACGATGCCCGAGCTGAACTTCGCAAACCCGGGTATGGCGAGGGCGACGGTGTAGATGCCGGGGGGGAGATCGGTGAAGACGAAGGAGCCCGTGGCGGTGGTGGTCTGGTTGAGCTGGGCGCCATCAGCGCCAGCGAGGTCGACGCGTTGGCCTTCGAGGGGCACGTGCTTGCCGGTGTCGACACTGCCGACGATGCGGCCCCGGCTCGGCGCCTCGGGTATCGAGAGGTCGAACGAGCACCCGGCGAACGACAGTGACGCAACGAACAACGCGAGACGTAGCCGCACGGGGCCCCCTTGATTGAGGCGGGACTGTGCGGGTCTTGGGCGCGTTTCAGAAGACCCAAATCACCTGCTTGGGCCTACATGTGGGTACCTCGGAGCCGAGTTACGGCGCAGGAGGCTCGGGGTCGTCGGTTTTGAGAAAGCGGCGCTCGATGGCTCTTTCGAACGGGCCGCCCGCGATCAACACCAGCAGCACGGCGGTGACGCCAAGGCCGACGAGCACCAGGTGACCTGCGCCGCATGCCATGCCGAGCACGGCCGAGACCCAGAGCGAGGCGGCGGTGGTGAGGCCTTGCACCCGCTTGTGACGCTCATGGTGAATGATCACTCCGGCGCCCAAGAAACCGATGCCGGTCAGCAGGCCCTGCATCACCCGCGCGGCCGCGTCGACATTGAGCGGGCTCATGGTGATTGGCACGAGCACCGCCAACGCGCTGCCGACGCTGACCAGTGCGTGGGTGCGCAGACCGGCGGCCTTGTGGCGCAGATCGCGGTTGATGCCGAGAGCCGAGCCGACCAGCAGCGCGCTCCCCAGCCGAAGAATGAGCTGGAGCATATCGAGGGCAGTGGGGTCGGGAGTCACGCGACGACCGTAGCACCCGTTCATCTTCAGGCACTCGAAGGACCCAGTCGGGCCAGGTGCACAGGCGTGGCCTCAGTGGTCCTTCGACTTCGGCCTTCGGCCTTCGCTCAGGGTGAACGCGTTGATCAGCTCTTCTGCGGCCAACGGTGCGGTTGTTTTTCCCTCTGTGACCTCGGTCTCGAGCCTCGCCAGGTGCTTCGCCACTTCTGGGTGCGCGCGAAACGCCCGTTCGAGCCGGTCACCAATGAGCGACCACAGCCAGGCCCGCTGCTGCTCAGCCCGCATCGTCTGAAGCTCACCCGATGCCTCGAACTGCTTGCGATGGTGCTCGACCACCGCCCACAGCGCGTCGAGACCTTGGCCGGTCTGGCCCGAAATCGCCAACGCCTGCGGCTCCCAGCTGGGTCGCTTGCGCGGCAGGTACCGCAGCGCCGCTTTCAAGTCACCAAGGGCGACCCGGGCCTTGGCCGCTCCGTCGCCGTCAGCCTTGTTCACGGCGATGGCGTCGGCGAGCTCCAGCACGCCCTTCTTGATGCCCTGCAGCTCGTCACCGGCGCCGGGCAGGGTGAGCACCAGAAAGAAGTCGACCATCTCACTGACCGCGGTCTCGCCTTGGCCGACCCCGACCGTCTCAACCAGCACCACGTCGAACCCAGCGGCTTCGCTGAGCAGAATGGCCTCGCGGGTGCGGCGGGCGATGCCTCCGGCTGACAGGCCGCTCGGTGAAGGGCGAATGAACGCGTGCGGCTCAACCGAGAGCCGCGCCATGCGGGTCTTGTCGCCGAGAATCGAGCCGCCAGAGATCGAGCTCGACGGGTCGATCGCCAGCACCGCCACGCGCTTGCCTTGCCGCAGCAGCCGCATGCCGAGCTCGTCGATGAACGTGCTCTTGCCCACGCCGGGTACGCCGGTGATGCCCACGCGAAGCCCGGTTCGCGCGGTCGCCAGGAGCCTGGTCAACAACGTCTGCGCCAACGCCTCGTCAGCCTCATCACGGCTCTCGATCAAGGTGATCGCCTGCGCGAAGATCGCTCGATCTTGCGTGCGCACGCCGCGTTCGTAGTCGTCGACCGAGAGGCGAGGCAGCCTTCGGCTCATGAAGCGTTTTCCAGATGGTCGAGCAGCGAAAGCGCGGCCTCGGCGATGACCGTACCGGGGCCGTAGATGTCGACCGCTCCGGCGTCGCGCAGCGCCTGGTAGTCATCGGGAGGTATCACCCCGCCCACCACCACCAGAATGTCGGGCCGGCCCAACGCGGCGAGCGCGGCCCGGAGCGCAGGCACCAACGTCAAGTGCCCTGCGGCGAGCGAGCTGGCTCCAATCACGTGCACGTCATTCTCGACCGCCGCCCGCGCGGTCTCTTCGGGAGTCTGAAACAGCGGCCCAATGTCGACGTCGAAGCCCAGGTCAGAGAACGCGGTCGCGATGACCTTCTGCCCGCGGTCGTGACCGTCTTGGCCCAGCTTGGCGACGAGAATTCGTGGCCGGCGGCCTTCGCGCTCGAGAAACGACTTGGTTCGCGCGCGCACGGCGGTGATGGCTGATGCGGTTTCTCCCACTTCGCCAGCGTACACGCCGGTGATGGCCCGAATCTCGGCTTGATGACGGCCGAACACTTTTTCGAGGGCCAGCGAGATCTCTCCCACCGTCGCCCGGGCGCGCGCCGCGACGATGGCGAGCTCCAGGAGGTTGCCCTTCGCTCCTCCGGCGCAGGCGGTGAGCGCGTCGAGGGCCGCCTGGGTCGCGGTGAAGTCTCGCTCGCGACGCAGCCGCTCGAGGCGCTCGATTTGCGTCTTTCGAACCGCCGCGTTGTCGACCTTGAGCACCGGCACGGTCTCTTTGCTGCGCGGCTTGAAGCGATTGACGCCGATGATCGCCTGCCGGCCCGAGTCGATTCGAGCCTGGGTTCTCGCCGCGGCCTCTTCGATGCGCAGCTTCGGCAACCCGGCCTCGATGGCCTTGACCATGCCGCCCAGGCCCTCGACCTCGGCGATGTGGGTGCGCGCGCGGGCGGCCAGGTCGTGGGTCAGGCGCTCGACGTAATAGCTGCCGCCCCAGGGGTCGACCGGGCGGGTGGTGCCTGACTCGAGCTGCAACTGCAGCTGCGTATTTCGGGCGATTCGGGCCGAGAAATCAGTCGGCAAGGCGAGCGCCTCATCGAGCGAGTTGGTGTGCAGGCTCTGGGTGTGGCCCTGGGTCGCGGCCATCGCCTCGATGCAGGTGCGAATGACGTTGTTGTAGACGTCTTGCGCGGTGAGCGACCAGCCCGAGGTCTGGCAGTGGGTGCGCAGCGCGAGGCTCTTGGCGCTCTTGGGGTTGAACGTCTGCATCAGCTCCGTCCACACCAGGCGGGCGGCGCGGAGCTTGGCGACCTCCATGAAGAAGTTCATGCCGATGGCGAAGAAGAAGCTCAAGCGCGGAGCAAAGGCGTCGACGCTCATGCCCGAGGCGACACCGGTACGCACGTATTCGAGGCCGTCGGCGAGGGTGTAGCCGAGCTCCAGGTCGGCGGTCGCTCCGGCCTCTTGCATGTGGTACCCGGAGATGGAGATCGAATTGAACTTCGGCATCTTCTGCGAGGTGTACGCAAAGATGTCGGCGATGATCTTCATCGAGGGGGCGGGCGGGTAGATGTACGTGTTGCGCACCATGAACTCTTTGAGCACGTCGTTTTGAATCGTGCCCGAGAGCTGCTGGGGCGAGACGCCTTGTTCTTCGTCGGCCACCACGTTGAGCGCGAGAATCGGAAACACCGCGCAGTTCATCGTCATCGACACGCTCATTTTGTCGAGGGGTATGCCGTCGAAGAGCAGCCGCATGTCGAGAATGGAGTCGATCGCCACGCCCGCCATACCGACGTCGCCGACGACGCGGGGGTGATCGCTGTCGTAGCCTCGGTGCGTGGCGAGGTCGAAGGCGATCGAGAGGCCCATTTGCCCGGCGGCGAGGTTGCGGCGGTAAAAGGCGTTCGATTGCTCGGCGGTCGAGAAGCCGGCGTACTGCCGCACCGTCCACGGTTTTTGAACGTACATCGTGGGGTAGGGGCCGCGAACGAAGGGAGGCAGGCCGGGCATGCCACCGAGGTGCGCGACGGGGCTCAGG
>JANLPS010000518.1:0-2261 GCA_031367385.1 Archangium sp.
TTCGTGCCGCCTACCGCACCGCAGGCGCAGAGCGATTCTACGGGGCGATTCATTGGGCCGGGAGGCACGGGCCCAAGGTCAAAAAGCTCCCAATGTTTAAGAAACGCCGTGCGTCAAACCGCTGAAATCGATCGTGCACCCCAGAGCTGAGGTGACTCCGTGCGTCATGTGTTACGCGCCTCCGCGTGTCGTGGCCTCCGGCGCGGCGAAGAGAGAGAAGACCATGCGAACGTCTTGTGTGTTGATCATCGTGACCGCGGCCTGCAGCGGCTCGGCGCTCCCTCCCGCTGATGGTGGTGCCTCGTTGCCCGATGGTGGCTCCGTGTCATCGGGCGTACGCAGTTGGCACGCCCCAACCACGATCGGCGCTGGTTCGTTTCCAGACGTTGGCGTCGACGCAGCGGGTAACGCCGTTCTCGTGTGGCATGCAACGCCCGACGCGACGCACACGACGGTCTCGGCGGCGATTTGCCCTGCCGGCGGCGGCTGTGGCGCACCGCAGGTCCTTGGCACGACCACGGCGACCAGGTCGTACGCCGCGGTGCCCACAGTCGCGGTGAACGCCAGCGGCCTGGCAGAGGCCGCGTGGCTCTCGATCGTCGCGCCCGCCCTCACCGTCAGCCTGCGGCGGTATGACCCGGCCACAGGCTGGGCCGCCGCGATAGAACAGACCGCAATGGCCAACCAACAATACGGTTACGTTGGCCCTGTCGCCGCAGTGGCGCTCGCCGACACCGGCGAAGCGCTCGCCGTCTGGAGTCGCCGCGACGTCAACCCGCAGTCAAGCTACTCGGCGAACCAATGGGCCGCTGTGTCGACCGCCACGGGCGCATTTGCCGAGCCAACGGCGATTCACACCTCAACCGCACCGGCCGCTGGCAACGCGCTGGTCGCCATCACGCCCGATGGAGCGAGCGCAGTCGCCGTGTGGAACGGGTCGAGCACCTTGTTCGCCGCGCAATGGTCGCGCGCCGCGGGCTGGCAGCCCGTGTTGCAGCTCGACGATGCGGCCAATACCGGCGCGTCGGGCAATGCGCCCGCGGTTGCGATTGCCGCCAACGGCGATGCGGTGGTGGCGTGGACGTCAGCCAACGCGCAAGCGAAAACTGTTGGCATTCGGGTGCGCACGCTCACCGCCAACGTCTGGTCGGCGATCATCCACGCCGGCGATGCGCAGAGTGGCCAGGGTGGCAACCCGTCGGTCTTCGTCGACACCACAGGCACCACCTTGACTTGGGTGACGGTGAGCTACTCGACCCAGGCGCGAGGGGTCTGGTCACAGAGGCGACCCACCGGTGGCGATTGGCAAGCGCCGGTTCGGCTCGACGACGCGAGTATGGCAGCCGAGCGCACCACCGATTGCCGGCTGGCGGGCGACGGCAAGGGCGCGGTGATGGCCATGTGGCTTCAAGACTTGAACCTCACGTACGTGCGCTACGACCCGGCGACCGGCTGGAGCCCCGCGGCGTTTGTCGGCGACGTCGCGGTAGCCGATTCATCGGCTTACAGCTGGCCCTATGCCCTCACGATGGATCGCGCTGGCAACGCCTTCGCCGCCTGGGGGGCTCCCACTGCGACCGGCCCGCAGCTTCGCTACTCGACGTTTCGCTAATTCTTCACAGCTCTTCGAGCAGCTTGGCCTTCTTGGCGTCGAACTCCGCCTCGGTAATCAACCCCTTGGCCTTGAGCTCGCCCAGCTTCTCGAGCCGCTCGGCCACGGTCTTCGCGTTGTCAGCGTTCGCGTTGGCCTCTTTGGCGACCTTCTTGCCCGCCTCGTATTGCTCGGCGTACTGCTGCTTGGCCTTGTCGACATCGAAGTTGCCCATCGAGCCGCCGGTCATGAAGTGCGTCTTCACCACCTGGCCGACCGCGTACGTCGAGGCGCCCGAGGCGATCGACATCGACATGCCGCCGATGATGCTCCCGATACCGGGTATGGCCTTGATCGCCGAGGCCCCGATGCGCGCCATCGCGCCGCCGGTCAACGCACCGACCCAAATCTTCCCGGTGCCTTCTTCGTAGGGCACGCCGTTGAGTGAGCAGAGCTGCCGAATCAGGTCGAGCTGAATCGCGGTCACCGCGACGAAGTCAGCGATGGGTATCGGCAACAACCCCGCGCCGAGCGACCAGATGACGTGCTGCTTGATGACGCGATCTGCTGCCTGAGGGTCGCTCATGTTCGGTGGCTCCAATCAAAAGGAGCGCGGAGCACAGCACAATTTCAAAATGGGTCGCGTAAAAGTCAAAGTCATGCCGCTCTC
>JANLPS010000527.1:0-59458 GCA_031367385.1 Archangium sp.
CGCGTTGGCGAATTCGTCAGACGCGTTCTTGTTGTTGCGGGCGAAAGAGTTGGGCGTGTCAGACGCGCTGCTGCCGGTGCTGTGGTGCGCGCTGAGCGTGTCGAAGATGGTGTGGTCGGTGCTCGGTGGCGCCTGGAGCGACCGCATGCCCCGCCATCGCTTGGTGCTGATCGGCTGGGGAGTCTACGTGGCGACCTATGTGGCGCTCGGGTTCGCGAATTCAGCGTGGCAGGTGTGGGGGCTCTTCGTGATCTACGGCGCGTTCTACGGTTTCACCGAGCCGGTCGAGAAGGCGCTGATCAAAGACCTGACGCCCGAGCCGATTCGCGGGCGCGCGTTCGGGGCGTACAACGCGATGCTCGGGCTCTCGTCGGTGCCGGCCGGGTTGTTGACCGGAGCGCTGTGGCAGAACTTCGGAGCGCCGACGGCATTGTGGGTCGGCGCCGGAGTGGCGCTGGTGGCGGCGGTGCTCCTGACTGGCTGGTCACGGGCACGGGCTGCATGAGAAAGGGCAACAGGCTTCGGCTCAGCTTGGCTGTGCGCGCGTCTCGAATTCAAAGCTGAACGAAGCGCCCAGCCCTCAACGTGACTCCAGTTCAGAAAACGGCTGAAAACGTGGCCCCGTGCACGTGTCGAATTCACACCTGGTTGAATCGCCGAGCCCTGAGGGTGTCTCGAATTCAGAAATGGGCGAAAGTCGAAGCCCTCAGACGTCTCGAATTCACCCGTGAAGTGGAGCCCGACGGCGCGGAGCGTGTCGAATTCAGAATTGGGTGAAGTGCTTGAGCGTGATCTGCAGTCGAATGGCCGAGCACTCGAAGTCGCGCCCGCACAGTTGAGACGACGCATTGGTTCCCGCTCGAATGTTCGACACGATTTCTGCCGCGGCATCTTCTTGATTTGAATTGAGTTTGTGCGGTTCTCTGAAAAAGAATTTTTGGTGTCGCAATCGGTTTTCGACACCGCGCGTGTGCATCGATGCGACGCACATCTCGTGCGCCGCACACACAGAGGCAGCTCATGTCGAAAGGTCAATCGGTCGTCGGTGATGCGTTGTTGTTTCTCGCGAACAGCATTCGTGCGGAGGACGTCGTTCAGCTCGCGTTCGACCCGCTCCATGCGAAGCGCATCTGCGGAGAGGGTTTGTCGTTTCTCGACAGACACCGTGCCGCGCTGCAGAAAGAACACCCCAACCTCGATCTGGCTGAGGTCGACGCGTTGCCTGAGCTGTGCGACCGCATCTCGCGCGCCCAGCGAGAGACCGACAACCTCCGGCGAGAAGAAAACCCAGCGCGCGAATTGACTGACGATGCGTTGGAGTGGCGGCGCCGCTTGCTCCCTATGGCCGACTCGCTGGTGGCAAGCCACGCGCTCGATGCATCGATCGTCGATGGAATTCGTACTGGTCGAGGCGTCGCCAATCACGTGCAAGACGTCATCGACCTGACGCTCGCGCTCGAGCCTCATGAAGCGGTGGTCGCCGCGGCGTTCGGCAAGGGCGCGCTCGAGAAGGCGCGCAAGGCGGCTGATGCAGCCATCAAGTCGATGGGTGCCAGGTCGCAGTCGAAAACCGAAGCGTCTGTCAGTGCCGACCTGCGCGACCGCTACGCGACGATGGTGATTCAGCGGCATGATCGCTTGCGCGTGGTGGTGGCGTTGGTCTCTTCCTTCAAGAAGGCCCAGCGGGTGGTCGCTGGCCTGCGAGGGGCAGGTCGTCGCAAGGCGAAGACGCTCGTGCCACCGGTGACCGAGCCGGTGATGCCTTCGTAAGGTGACGCGGTACGCCGGCTGGGGCCAGGTCGAGCCCAGCCGGCCTGATTCATGTGAAGTTTTCAGTATTTACAAAATCGACCGATGCCTCGCAGGGTCCAGTGAATACGCGCGCGCCGGCTTTCGTCAGTCGCCAGGCCACCCGCCGACCTGGAGCCCGCCATGTCACACGCCGCGCATTTTCTGACCCGCCTCGAACGCCTCGCCGCGCCCGAAGTCGACCTCGCCCTGGCGCTCTACCGCGACCCCCGCATCGTCAAAGAGCTCATCTCGACCGTCTGCGTGAGCTCGAGCGACCGCGCTGCCCTGGCGTTGACCGCTGACCCTCAAGGCCCGCACCTGATTGTTGGCGGCGACGGAGGCTTCATCACCTGCCTTGCGCGCGGCATGGGCCTGAACGGCACCCGACGCATCGAGCGTCGCGAGGTTCAAGCGGCGCTCAAGAACAAGGCTCTCGTGAGCCTGGGCGATGAGCTTCTGCAGGAGCACCCCGCGCTGCTGACGATGCTCTCGAAACAGGCCGTCATCTCCCGCGAAGAATTCTCGGTCATTGCCAAATTCCAACCGGCGCTCGAACACCTGGTCGTTGATCAGCTAATCAAAGACGTCGAGAAGACCTTCTCGCTGCGAGAGCGGTGGGAAGAAGATCGGCTCTCGCTCAAGGGTCTCGAAGCCTACTGGCGTGCGGTGCAGAAGCACGGTCACCTGGCGAGTCTGCTCGGCATGTCGGGTCGCCGCTTCGATGGGCTCGACCGAGGGGGTGTCGCGAAGGTCTGCAACAGCGTGCAGACCGAAGCCTTCACCCATGGCGCGATGTCGACCTGCGCCCGTGCGCTCTGGGCCTCGGCCCGCTGGGGGTGGCCGCGCATCGAAGCCCTGCGCAACGCACGAGGCGAGGCGCCCTCCGCGACCCTCGCCATCGGCCGGCTCTTCGAGGTCGCGGTGTTGGGGTTGTCGCACCCGACCTTCTTCGATGAGGCCCGCACGTGGCTTGGTCTCGACGCCGGCTGCACACCAGCGCGAGCGCGAATCGCCCAGGTGCAAAAGGCCTTGCTGGCGATGTTCGACGCACCGCTGGCCGCTCTCCAATCACTCGAAGACGAGGGGCAGCGGCTGATGCGCGCGTACGCCGTGCGCAGTGATTCACGGTTCGAGGCGCTGCAGTTCGCCATTCTGCAGCCGGCGAACCTCTGGGAGCCCGACTCGCGAGCGTTGACGCGGCTGGCGCAGGCGCTGCCCTTCATCGCGCATTGCAAAGCCGAGGAGCTGTACCTGCCCGACGCCGTGCTGGAGATGTCGGGTCTTCGGCAGATCAGCTTTGGTGCCATCGAGGCCAGCCTCACCGCTGTGTGTGCTCAGAACACCGATGAACACCCCCTCGCCCGGCAGCCCCGGTTGGGCCGCAACGAGCCCTGCGGCTGCGGCAGCGGCAAGAAGCACAAACGGTGCTGCCTCGCGACGGTGTAAAAGAGAGCCATGAGCGCTCTCCCGGCATGCCCAGCGACGGTTCATGACCCCGAGGGCACGCCCCGCTTCGGCACCTTCGAAGGAGGCCTCGCCTCGCTGAGCCTCGAGTCGCTGCGAGGCCGTCACCAGCTGGGCCGCGTGGGCAAGCTGCGCAGCCACAAGAAATGGCTCTACACCTTCGTCGCCACGCCCCAGGTCGCAGTGCTGATGGCGGTGGTCGACTTGAACTACACCTCGAATGCCTTCGTCATGGCGGTCGACCTGGGCAGCAAGCAGGTGCTGGTCGACGAGAGCTTTCTGGGGCCTCCGCGGCCGCTGACCCGGGTCAATGATCTGCCCAACGAGGGCCTCGACGTGTGGTTTCGCCGCCCCGGCGCCGACTTCAGTGCGCAGCGCTCCTCGGGAGATCAGCGCTACCACCTGCGCGCCCGCCTCGGCCCTCCGGTGCCGCTCGCCCGGCCGACGTTCTCACTCGACGCGGCGCTCCTTACCGCGCGGGCGTCTCCGGCGTTGACGGTCATCGCTCCGGTCGACGGAGGCATCGTCAACGTCACCCAGAAATGGGCGGGCCTGCTCTCTTTCGGCCAGCTCGAGGCCAACGGGCGCCGCTACATGCTCGACGGCGGAGTCGGCGGCCTCGACTCGACCCATGGCTATCTCGCTCGAGAGACCGCCTGGCGCTGGGCCTTCGCCTGCGGGCGCCTGCGCGACGGCACGCCCATCGGCATCAACCTGGTCGAAGGCTTCAACGAGACCCGCGACGACGTGAGCGAAAACGCGGTCTGGCTCGGCACCGAGCTGTACCCCGTCGGCCGCGCCCGCTTCGAGTGGAACAAGAGCGACCTGCTCGACCGCTGGCACGTCACCACCACCGATGGCGCGCTCGACCTGCACTTCACGCCGATCGCCGTGCACCGTGAAGAGCGAGACCTGAAACTGGTCGCCAGTCACTTCGCACAACCCCTCGGGCTCTGGCACGGCACCGTCACGCTCAACGGCGTCACCCATGAAATTCACGACGTGCCCGGGGTCACCGAAGATCAGGCCGTGCGCTGGTAGCGCTATGTGTTTTGCCCACCGGCGGGTAGAAGCCGAAGCCATGCGCCGACTCTTCACCACCGTCTTGGTTCTTGGGCTCTCCACCGGCTGCGCCCTTCGGCCGCGGTATCGCGACTTCGTCTCTGAGACGACCCCCGGGCCCACCACCAAGCTCGTGCTTCGTCAGAAAGACAGCGACACCACGCTGGGCAACGTGAAGCTCGAGATGAGCGAGTGGAAGAACAAGGTCTTCGTGACCACCGCGGCCGACGGCACCTTCGCGCTGCCGGTCGAGAAGAAGTACCTCGATGAGAACCCCGTCTTGGTGGTGCTGCTCCCCGCCGGTGTGCCTGGGTACCAAATTGACCCGGCGCCGCCCGGCGCGGTCGCACCTGCGCCTACCTCGATGCCCGAAGTACCCGCGAAAATCGACGCCCCCGCCTCTACGGCGTCGCCCATACCGAATAAGTAAAAGGAGCCCCCGTCTACACCACCATGATGCGCGCTCTTTTCACCGTCGGTTGTCTGGTTGCCAGCTCGGCCTTGGCTCAGGTCGAGACGTTTCACGGGTGGTCGAAAGACGGCTCGTACCTGGCCTACCAAGCGCCCGGTAACAACGACCTCATCGAGCTGTTTTTCTGCCAGACCGACGCGGCGGTGAACGCGACCTGGCCCGCGAGCTTGAACGAGCTCGAGCGCACCGATGAACGAGGCCTCTCGTGCGTGCGCCTCATCGACGTGAACAAGGCCCCGTACCAGTGGAAAAACGCGCTCGTGTTGCCCGCGCCGGTGACGCAGAACAACGGCATCGCCGCCCTCTCTGAGCTCGTCACCGACGGCGAGAGCCCGGGCATCGTGCTCGAAGCCGCTGGCAAGAAGCAGAGCTGCTACGTCTCGGGCCTGCACGAAGATTCGAAGCTGCAGAAGACCTGGTGGCACCCCAACGGGCACTTTCTCGCCGCGCTCGTCGATGGCCGCTTTCTGCACTGCGTGGTGACCTTGAAGGGCGCCAAGGCCGTACCGCCCCCGAAACCTGCCCCGCCGATCAAGCCACCGGGCAAGCCGGGCAAGAAGAAGTAGCCCACGCCCCGCGTTCGCAAACTCTCAAAAGTGATCTGACCTGCGGCCGAACACGGCACGCCACGTCACTTCAAACGCCAAATATTCGTGGAAACCGTCTCGAATTCTCGGCGCTTGAGAATTCGACGGCCGATCTGACGGCGCGTGTCGAAAAAGAAACAGAAACGCTCTGGCCCCCTTCCGTCGCGAACGACGAGTGGCGTATATCCCGCGCGCACTTGAACGCAGGTCCTCACACATTCGCAGCACTTTCCGCAGTGGAGAACACATGAACTGGACTCAAAAAGTCGCAGCATTCGCAATGGGAACGATGGCCCTGGTGGGCGGAGCGGGTTGCGGCGACGCGACTGCGACGACCTCACCTGACGAGACGGCTTCGACCACCAAGCCGAAAGACCCGCTTGCCACTGGGTCGAGCTTCGCCGCGCTGACCCGCGACGTGAGCGCCGACATCATCGGCCAGCGCGAGCGCGCTTTGGTTGCGTCGGGTGCGAACAAGGCCAAGGTTGACTCGAGCTCGAGCTTCTATTTGGCGATCAGCAAGAAATCGATGACCCAGAAATGGTTCTTGTCGACCTACATCACCCAGTTCTTCCCGGGCGCAGTCTCGGGCGGCGCGGCCCGCTCGATGGGCACCCGCGTGGTCAGCTTTCAGGTTCAGAACGGCAAGCTCTTCATGTTCGACGCCAGCTCGAACAACGCGACCTCGGGCACGTTCAACCCGCAGGTGTTGCTCGACGCGTACCCGATTGTCACTGACAACGCGGCGTTCAACGCCTCGGCCAACGCGAAAGACTACGTCATCTTCGACCCCTCGTCGGGCCTGAACAAGTTCAACTTGTTCACCGACTGGTTCGGCGGCGCGGCGTTGCCGATGAACATCGACGTCAGCTTCTTGCAGAACTTCCGCTCCATCAGCGATGGCGCGACCTGGGAGCAAGTCTTCACCGGCACCAGCAACGTCGCGATCAGCGACGGCACCGTCGACGGCAACGTGCTCCGCGCCTCGGGCACCTTGGGCATGTCGCTGCGTCACTACACCGAAGGCACTGGCTTCACCGAGACCGAGCTCCCGAAAGAAGAGTACTTCTTCCGCTCTGATTCGCACCTGGTGCCGAACTCGGGTGGCTCGCTTCAGACCGCCGCCAAGTGGAACATCTACAAGGGCATGAAGCCCATCACCTGGAAGATCGCGAAGAGCGTTCTCGACGTGCAGAACGACCCGTACTTCGGGCAATACGACATCGTCGGCTCGCTCAAGGGCGCCATCGAGAGCTGGAACAAAGTGTTCGGCTTCGAGGCCTTGCGCGCTGAGATCGCGACCGAGACCGACTCGGCCGGCAACGACGACACCAACTACGTGCTCTTCGACGAAGACCCGAGCTACGGCGCGGCCTTCGCCAACTGGCGCAGCAACCCCAACACCGGCGAAATTCGCGGCGCGTCGATCTACTTCAGCTCGCTCTGGCTCTGGGAAGCTGACGGTTCGTTCAGCGATGACCCGGGTCTCGCTCCGTCGGTCAAGGGCACCCGCCCGGCCGCTGGTGCGGCGATTACCGCTCCCCGCAAGGCTCAGACCACGCCGATGATTGGCTGGCAGCCGATGGCCGAGAAGCCGTTGTGCATGATGTGGGCGCCGCAGTACGCCCGTGGTGGCGCAGACGCTGCTGAGCTCGCTGCGGCGAACGCGGCAGTCGGTCACATGGTGGCGGGCTTGACCAAGAAGCAGAAGGTCGAAGCGCTGCTCCTGCACATTCTCGCGCACGAAGTCGGTCACACCCTCGGTCTGCGTCACAACTTCAAGGGCTCGCTCGTGCCGCCCACCAGCTCGGTGATGGACTACACCGGCTACGAAGACGCGGCGATCGCCCCCGGCCCGCAAGCCTACGACGACGTCGTGGTGAAGCTGCTGTACGGCCTCGGCAAAGACCTGCCCACCATGCCGTTCTGCACTGACGACAGCGTTGGCATCGACCCCGACTGCACCCCCTACGACGTTGGCGCTGACCCGCTGACCGAGACCTACGGCAAGGCGTTCTCGACCGTGAAGGCCGACTTCTTGTCAGGCAAGAGCGGCACCGCCCCCAACACCACCGCGAACAACCTGCTCAAGTACGTGCGAGCCGGTACGCCTGCCCAGGCCGAGTACGCGTGGAAGCTCGCGTTCGACGGTATCTCGGCTCCGATCAGCTCGACCTTGCTCTCGTCGAGCCCGGTCTATGGCGCCGCTGCAGACGCGTTGTCGAAGCGCCTGCTCAACCGCATGTGGATCGATGACCCCACCCTGCGCGGCTCGTTCAAGGCTGACCCGCCCCGCACCGCGTTCATCATGGTGAACTCGCTCAACGAGCTCTCGGGCAACCTGAACAACCTCGACGGCGTTCGCTCGTTCGCGAACCGCCGCTCGAACGTCGACATCCTCAAGTACTTCCAAATCGTTCAGGCGTACCAAATCTTGAGCGATGCGAAGGCGAAGATTGCCTACGACGCGACCAAGTTGAGCGGCCAGCCGTTGTTGCTGACCCAAGACCTGCAAGCCCGCATCGACGCGGCGATCAGCCCGTACTTCGTGAAGTAATCGCTTCCCCGAAGAAGTCTTCGATGTGAATGATGCGAGTGAAGGGCCCTCAAAAGCCTCTCACTCGCATCTTTTTTTGAGCACTTGAGCGAACCATGACCCTGGGCAAGCGAATCGAAGCTGCGTCCGTCACGGTCGGCTTGTTGAGCCTGTGCATCGCGCTGTTCATCGTGGCCGAGCTCAATGGCGATACGCACACCAATGAGACGCTGCTTCGCTTCGGGGGCGTCTGGCGCGGCAAGGTGTGGGAGGGCGAGTATTGGCGTCTGGTCACCTCGATGTTTCTGCACATCGGCGCCCTTCACCTCGTGTGGAATGTGTTTGGCGGTTTCGGGCTGTGCGCGCAGTTTGAAGAGCGCCTTGGCAAGGCTCGATTTCTGCTGCTGTATCTGGGCAGCGGCATCGCGGGGTCGGCGCTCTCAATCATCTGTCAAAACGCGGTGAGCGCTGGTGCTTCTGGCGCGATGTTCGGGTTGATCGGTGGCCAGCTCGCGATCTGGGCGATGGGCGCACGCGACCTGCGCGCGCTGCTGGGGCAGGTTGAATTTCAACGACAGGTGCGAACGATTGTCATCTGGTTCGGGGTGGGCGTCATCGCGCACTTCGACAACTACGCGCACTTCGGAGGCATGGTCTTCGGAGCGGCCTTCATCTGGTCGCTCGAGGCCAGCCCGTGGCGCCGTGGGGTGCCGCTCGTTGCGCTTTTCGCGATCGTGGCGCTGAGTGTTCGGCCATGGCCGATCATTCACCCTGACGCCAGGGCAGGCCGAGATGCCACCGAAGCGATGCACCGGGGTGACGCTCACGCCGCGCTCGCCGCCGCCAAAGAGCGCCCGGAGCTGCTGCACATTCGCGTCTGGGCGCATACGCACCTCAAGGAGCTCGACACCGCGCTCGCCGAGGCTGATCAACTGGTGGCGGTCGACCCACGGTATGCGAGTGGGTTCGAGATGCGCGCGTATCTGCATCTGCGTTTGGGCCATTTTCAGCAGGCCGCCGACGACTACACGAAGTACTTCGAGCTCGGCGGCACGAACGCCACTGCCCACGCCGACCGAGCCAAAGCGTTCAAGATGCTGGGGCGTGTCGAAGACGCCATTGGTGACCTGACCATTGCCGTCTCGATGAGCCGAGACGGCGGGCCGGCCTCCTGCGAGTGAAAGCCCGGTCGGCCTCCGCGCATTAGAACACGAACTCGCCGCCCTGGGCCCGCAGCGCGGTGACCGCGGCCAGGTTGACGATCTCTTGCACGCCGGCGTTCTGCTGCAGCACGTTGACCGGTTTGTTCATGCCGAGCAGAACCGGGCCGATGACCTCGGCGCCTCCGAAGCGCCAGAGCAACTTGTAGGCGATGTTGGCCGCGTTCAAGTCGGGGAAGACGAGCACGTTGGCGTCGCCCTTGAGGCTCGAGAACGGGTAGCGGCCTTCACGCTCTTCGCGCACCAGGGCCGCGTCGACCTGCATCTCGCCATCGAGCTCCAAGTCGGGGCGCAGCTGCCGGGCGAGCTCGACCGCCTTGCGCATGCGCGAAGGTGAGGGCCCTCCATTGGCGTCACCGAAGTTCGAGTAGCTCAAGAAGGCCACGTGGGGCGTGAGGTCGAATGACTTCGCCAGGTCGGCGGTCGCGATGGCGATTTGCGCCAGGTCTTCGGGGCCCGGCTCGGGGTTCACGGTGCAGTCGGCGAAGAGCTTGAAGTCGTTGCGGGTGATGACCAGGTACACGCCGCCCGCCTTGCGGCCCGAGCGGGTACGAATCACCTCGAGCGGAGCGCGAATCGCGTCGGCGTAGCTGTCGGTCAACCCCGTGACCATGCCGTCGGCGTCGCCCAGGTGCACCATCAGCGAGGCGAAGTAGCCCCGGCGTCGAACCCGAACCTGCGCGGTCTCGTGGTTGATGCCGCGGCGTTGGCGCAGGCGGTAATACTCTTCGGCGTAGCGCTGCTCGAGCTCTGGGCTCTTCGCGGGGTCGATGATCGAGACCCCCTTCAGGTCGTCGGCCAGCTTGTGCTCGGCCATTGCCTTCTCGATGGCCTCGCGGGTGCCGAGCAGAATCGGCTCGCACAGGCCCTCGTCTTTCAGAATGCGGGCGGCCTGCAGCACGCGCACGTGCTCTCCGTCGTTGAAGACGATGCGGGTGGGCTTCTTGCGGGCCTTGGTGAACACGGTCGACATCACCTGGTGGCTGCGCGACTGCATGCGCTGCAAGCGCCCCAGGTACTCATCGAGGTCGACGCTGATGCGGGCCACGCCGGTGCGCATCGCCGCCTCGGCCACCGCCGGAGCGACCGAGAGCAGCACCCGCGGGTCGAACGGCTTGGGGATGATGTAGTCGGGGCCGAAGGTGAAACGCTCTCCGCCATAGGCGTGCGAGACCGACTCGGGCACGTCTTGCCGGGCCAGCGCCGCGAGAGCCTTGGCGGCGGCGAGCTTCATCTCTTCGTTGATCTGCCGGGCGCGTACGTCGAGCGCCCCGCGAAAGATGAAGGGAAACCCGAGCACGTTGTTGACCTGATTCGGGTAGTCGCTGCGGCCGGTGGCCACGATGGCGTCGGGCCTCGCCTCGCGGGCTTCGTGGTAGCCGATTTCAGGGTCGGGGTTGGCCAGCGCGAAGATGATCGGCTTCTTCGCCATGCGCTTGAGCATCTCGGGCGTCACCAGCCCTTTGACCGAGCCTCCCAAGAACACGTCGGCGCCGTCCAAGGCATCGGTGAGGGTGCGGGCGGTGGTCTCGCGCACGTACGGCGCCTTCCACGGGTTGAGGCCGTCGGTGCGGCCGGTGTGCAGCACGCCCTTGGTGTCGACCATCAGCACGTGCTCGCGCTTGACGCCCAGGGTGACCCAGAAGTTGGTGCAGGCGATGGCCGAGGCGCCGGCGCCCGAGACGACCACCTTGACCTGCTCGATTTTCTTGCCCTGCAGCTCGAGGGCGTTGAGCAGGGCCGCTCCGCTGATGATGGCGGTGCCGTGCTGGTCGTCGTGAAAGACCGGTATCTGCATCTCTTTCTTGAGCCGGTCTTCGATGATGTAGCACTCGGGAGCCTTGACGTCTTCTAAGTTGATGCCGCCAAAGGTCGGCTCGAGCGCTTTGACCACCGTGCAGAAGGTCTCGATGTCTTTCGCGTCGAGGTTCAGGTCGAACACGTCGATGTCGGCGAACTTCTTGAAGAGCACGCCTTTGCCCTCCATCACTGGCTTCGCGGCGTAGGGGCCGATGTCACCCAGGCCCAGCACCGCGGTGCCGTTGGTGATGACCGCGACCAGGTTGCCGCGCGCGGTGTAGGTGTACGAGAGGTCGGGGTCTCGGGCGATCTCTAAGCAGGGCTCGGCGACCCCTGGCGTGTACGCGAGGGACAGGTCGCGCGCCGTCGCCGCCGGCTTGGTGGGGATGACCTCGATTTTTCCGGGGCGGCCGTGAGCGTGGTACTCGAGTGCGTCTTCTTTGCGCACTTTCTTCGACATCGGCGTGAAGCTGGTAGCCATGGTTTTTCGGTTTCTCTTGGTGCGGTCAATGAAATGGGCGCGCAGCATCGCACTGTTTTACGCTTGGGCCCTGCCATGAAAGTGATGACGTGGAACGTGCTGCATCGGGTGCACGCCGAGAATTACCGGGAGCCGGCGGTCACGCAGTGGCCAGATGAGTCAGCCCGCGTCAAAGCGGTGTCGGCGCTGGTGCTCAAGGCCGTGACGGCCGACGGGTGCGACCTGGTGCTCCTGCAAGAGGTCAGCGGAGACGTTCTCAACGAGCTGCGTCATCGGCTGCCGCCCGAGTTGAAGATCTGCTCCCACCAGGTGCCGCGCATGCCCAAGCTCAAGGTCGACACCAAGGCCTCGCTGTATGACTCGAGCGAGCATGTGGTGGTGATTGGGCCTGGCACGTTGCAGACCGTGAGGGCCCAGACCGCGGCTGACGATGGTGGCAAGGGGTTCATCGCGGCGCGGGTGAATGAGGGGTTGGTCGCGATTTCGACGCATGTGAGCTGGGGCTCGAAGGGCCTCGCGCAGCTTGGGGCGCTGCACCAGGTGATCTCAGCGCTGCCAGGCACCGTCGTGCTCGGAGGCGACTTCAACGCCGACCGCGACGAGGTCACCCGAGGGCTGGGCGACGGGTATGTGGTGGCCGAGGCGCCGGCAGGCTCGCGGCGCACCCGGCAGAGCCCCGATGGCGAGGGTGCCGACATCGACCACTTGCTGGTTCGCGGAGCCCGGTGGAGCGAGGCGCAGGTCGCCGAGCAGCACGGGTTGTCTGACCATTCTCCGCTGATCGCGACCTTCTTCTAAGTGAGACGCATTCACTTCTACAACGGCGGCATGGTTCGCCAGCGCTTCACTGGCGATCGCTGGGCCGGCACCATCGACCCGTTCATCGAGCGGCCGAACCAGGCGATGACCTGGTTTCTGCTCTGGTCAGAGCTCAACGCGTGGGACAGCTTGTTCGACCGCACGGGGGCCCTGCCGCACCCGCTGCGCATCGAGAACCTGCGGCCGATGCCCGCGGTTGATCAGTCGTTCGCCGCGCCGCTGGAGTCGATCTGTCTCGAGCGCGCCCGCGAGCTCGCCGCCGAGGGCCGACCGCTGCGGGTGTTCTGGTCAGGCGGCATCGACTCGACGCTGGTGGTCTGCTCGTTCTTGATGGCCGGCGTGCCGGTTGATCAGCTCGAGCTGCTCTACACCGCCGACTCGATGATCGAATACCCGGAGTTTCTCACCCGGTCGGTGCCACCAGGCGTGAAGCGCACGCAGATTCGCGCGTTTCCCCATCACAACTTCGTGCCTGACCGGCAGGCCCACGCGTACCTCGAGCTGCCCTGCATGGGAGACTTCATCGACCCGGCGCTGCTCAACGTGACCGGGGGCCTCGGTGACAAGCTGTTCAACTCGCACACGCTGCTGACCCGCTTCGGCTACGACAAGGCCTTCAGGCGCTATGACGAGGTGCTGCCCAAATCGCTGCTCTGGGTGACCGAGCCGCTGGTCGCCGCGTGCCCGTTGCCGACGGTCAGCCTGTCGCAGTTCATCTGGTGGGTGTACTTCGCGCTGTACTACCAAGACGAGCTGCTGCAGGTGCTTGGTGGGGTCAGCGACGCGTCAGTGGCCGACAAGCGCGACGCAACGCGGGTGTTCTTCGATTCACCGGCCTTTCAGCAGTGGGCCCTTCACCACCGAGACCGGGTGGCGACCGACGACCCTGCCAAGCTCAAGCTCGACGCCAAACAGTTGATCTTCAAGCACACCGCAGACAGCGAGTACCTGCACACCAAGCTCAAGGCCGGGTCGCTCAAGTTCCGAAAGACCCCAAACGTGGCGTGGGACACGCCGATTCTCTTCATTCTCGACGACGGGTCGGTGGTTCGGGCCAACGACGAGTGAGCGGCCCTCGCGCGCGGCGGGGCGGTGTTTTAAGGTGCCCAGCCATGCGGTTCGCACTTCTGACGCTGTGTTTGGTGGGCTCCTCGGGGTGGGCGCAGCCGCGCTCTGGCTCGTGGGGCGGGTATGTGAGCGGGTGGGCGGCTGATCAACAACGGCCGTCGTTTTACATCGGCAATCGCAACCTGGCGGCCGAGTACGCGCCACGGGTTTCGGTGCTCACGGTGAACCCGTACTGGGCGGCCCAGGCCGTGGCGGCGCAGCAGCTCATCGTGCAGCAGACCTACGTTGAGGAGCAGGCCCGGGTGGCCCGGCGTGAGCGAGAAGCCAGTGAGCGGGCAATGCTGGCGCAAGAGCAGCTCGCCGCTGAGCAGCAGGCATTGGCTGATCAACGGGTGCAGTTGGCCCAGCAGCAGCGGCTGATCGCCGAGCGTGAATTGGCCGCGCAGCAGTTGAAGTTGGCCTACGCGCAAGAATCGGCTGCGCAGCAACTGGCCGCCGCGGCAGAGCAGCAACGGGCCGCCGCACAACAGGTGGCCACAGCGACCGCCGCTCGCCAGAAAGAGAGAGAAGACGACGAGCGCAAGGCCGAGCTGGCCTCGAAGCCCCGAGAGAAGGGCCCCGACATCTACCGGTGGACGGATGATGAAGGCGTGGTGCACCTCTCGACCAAGCCCCCGAAGCGCTGAGGCGGGCAGGTCGTGCGGCCGAGCACCACCCTCAGGGTGCCGTGAAGGCGAGCGACAGCGCAAGCGGAGTCGCGCCGACTTCCACCGCTCTCTCCGGAGGGTAATCAAGCAGCACTCCGGTCGGAGCGGCGTTCGTGATTTCGTTGAAGGCTGCTCTCATTCGGTAGCAGCCGCTGGCCACGTTGGAAAACGTGTACGTGCCGGTCGAGCAGAGAACCCCGTTGGGTGTTGTAGGTGACGTGCCCGTTGACCTCATCGAGCCGTGGCACGACCACGCGAACGTGCGTCATGTCTCCACCGCAGCTGCTGGCTGATGCGGGCTGGCCATTCACGGTCCACGTGAAGGTGACGCTGGTTCCGGAGCCTCCATCGAAGGGCATGAAGGCCCCGCCATCCGCTCCGAGGCCGCACCCGGACCCCGCGCCGACGCCAGCGTCGATGCACCCGCGTCGTTCTGGTTGAAGACCAGCATCACCGTCTGGTGCTCATTCGGTGAGCAGACCCCGTACGTGGCCGTGATGGTCGTCGTGCCAATCGACACGCCGGTGGCGATGGCTCCGGCTCCGGTACCTGCGATGGTCGCAACCCCGGGGTTCGAGGGTCGAGCAGAATCAGGGCGTTGAGGCACGTCTGAGGTCGGCCTCGTTCACGCCGGCAGGCACGCTCGCCGTCTCGTACTTGATGGCAATCGTGACCGGCTTGCTGAAGGTCAGCCCATCAGGCGCAAAGGCGTAGGTCGCCCCTGGTATCGCGCCCTCGGCTTGCGATGGCGTGACGGTGATGATCTTCGGCCCCGAAAGAGCCCCCGGAGGAATGGTGACGGACACCCTCCCATCTGGGCTGGTGATGGTGCCGCCGTTCGAATCGACGCTGCCGGCCGGGGCGCCCGACCCAGCGCACGACGCTGCCAGAGCGGCACAGGCGAGCAAGCACGCGATGCGCAACGAACCCGATCGAGTTGGCTTCTTGTGCGCCGTGCTCATTCTGGACCTCGATTCGAGTGACCGCGTTCGCGCTCCTTACCAGCTCGGGCCGGGCTTGAGGAGACCGCCCGGCGCCGCGTTGAGCGGCTGCTTGTCAGACCCCTTGTGTATGAGCCTGTTCGGGACAAAGGGGCGTGTATGGCGAAGTCGAAGACGCATTTCACCTGTCAGGCGTGTGGGCACCAAGCCCCGAAGTGGATGGGCAAGTGCCCCGAGTGCGGCACCTGGGGGTCGCTCGTCGAAGAGGTCGCGCTGAGTGACGCGTCGCAGTCGCGCCCGGCGTGGGGCTCGTCGACCGGGCAGAGCAAGCCGGTGTTGCTGCAAGACGTGACGGGTACCAGTGAGGCGCGGCAGTTGACCGGCATCGCCGAGCTCGACCGGGTCTTGGGCGGTGGGGTCGTGCAGGGCTCCCTTGTGCTCATTGGTGGTGACCCCGGCATCGGCAAATCGACGCTGCTGCTGATGGCGATTGACGACCTGACCAAAGACCGACCGGGGCTCTATGTGTCGGGTGAAGAGTCGCTCAAACAGACCCGCATGCGGGCTGACCGCCTCGGCGTGAAGAGCTCGAACCTCCACCTGTTTGCCGAGACCGACCTCGAGAAGGTGCTGCAGGCGGCCGAGAAGTTGGCGCCCGCGACGCTGGTGATTGACTCGATTCAGACGATGTTCTTGCCAGAGCTCGGGTCGGCTCCGGGCAGCGTGAGCCAGGTGCGCGAGTGCGCCGGGCGGTTGATGGCCTACGCCAAGAAGACCGGAGTACCGACCTTTCTTGTCGGCCACGTCACCAAAGAGGGGTCAATCGCCGGGCCGCGAGTGCTCGAGCACATGGTCGACACAGTGCTCTACTTCGAGGGAGAGCGGGGCCACCCGTTTCGCTTGCTCCGCGCTCACAAGAACCGCTTCGGCAGCACCAATGAGATTGGCGTGTTCGAGATGAAGGGGTCGGGGCTGGTGCAGGTGCCTGACCCGTCGGCCCTGTT
This sequence comes from Archangium sp., assembly GCA_031367385.1. Classification (GTDB taxonomy): domain Bacteria; phylum Myxococcota; class Myxococcia; order Myxococcales; family Myxococcaceae; genus JAEUJT01. The sequence continues at coordinate 15,953 of JANLPS010000527.1, forward strand.
TCTCGCCGAGCGGCCGAAGAACGCCTCGGGCAGCGTGGTGACCTCGACGCTCAATGGCACCCGGCCAATTCTGGTCGAGGTGCAAGCGCTGGTGGCACCCACCGGCTACGGCACGGCGCGGCGAACCGCGATGGGCGTCGACTCGAACCGGGTGGCCTTGCTGGCCGCCGTGCTCGAGAAGAAGGAGGGCGTTCAGCTGATGGGCTGCGACATCTTCGTCAACGTCGCCGGTGGCATGGAGCTCTCAGAGCCCTCGAGTGACCTGGCGGTCGCGGCGGCGCTGGTGTCGAGCTTGAACAACCGGGCGATTTCGCCGCACACCTTGATTCTGGGTGAGGTGGGGCTGGCCGGTGAGGTGCGCGCGGTCTCGCAGATTGAGCCGCGGTTGATTGAGGCGATGAAGATGGGTTTTCGGCGAGTGATTCTGCCTTCGGGCAGCGCGAAGCGGCTCGAGCCGATGAAAATCGAGGTGATGGGCGTCGAGACCTTGGGTCAGGCGCTCCAGCTCGCGTTGGATTGAGGCGATGACTGCGCGGTGACGGGCCTTCGGCTATGGGAGGGCCGATGGATGCAGCACTGGCGTCACCAATCGAGAAGGTCAAACCCAAGCTGCGCGGGGTCTCGCACTTCTTTGGCTTTTTTCTCTCAGTCGGGGCAACCGTGTTTCTCGCGATGGCCCCGGCGACCGGGTTTCAGTACCTGGCGGGCGTGTTGTACGGCGCGAGCCTGTGCCTGATGTTCGGTGCGAGCGCGCTCTATCACCGCCCCACCTGGAGCCACCGCGCCCGGCAGCGGCTGCGCAAGGTCGACCACTCGGGCATTTTTGCGCTCATCGCGGGCACGTACACGCCGTTGGCGGTGTACTCGGCGCACGGCGGCTGGTCGGGCTCGTTGACGGTGATGTGGCTCGGCGCGATCGCCGGGGTGATCTTCATGGTGGGGTGGAGCTATGCGCACCGGGCGTTGCGAGCGGGCGTCTATGTGGTGCTGGGGCTCTGGGCGACGCCGATGGTGATTGGGCTCTACGGCGTCATTGGCCCGACCTTGACCGGGCTGCTGCTGCTCGGCTCACTCGTCTACATCGTGGGGGCGGGGGTGTACGCGCGACGCTGGCCCAACCCTCGGCCCGAGCTGTTCGGGTACCACGAGGTGTTTCACGTGATGGTGATCGCGGCGGCTGCGCTGCATTTCAGCGTGGTGCTGACGCTGCAGTATCGCTGAGGTCGCTCGGCCACGCCGGTGGAACATCAGACGTTACAAAGTTGGAAGTGTGATTGGGGTTCGCGCACTGGTGACGTGTGTTGCTTGGGAGCGGGCCAGCGTCAGGGCGTCGGAGGCAGTGCTCGATGAATTGACCCCTGATTCGTCACCCAGACTGACGTTCTCAAACCACCGGGAGCCCCCGGGGTACCTCGAGCTCTTCAAACCCATTGTCATCGTTGAAGGCCCGCGCTCATCACCCAGTTTGAGGTCTGGCGCGGACCCCGGCGGCACACAGATCGTCACCCAACCTGACCATCGCCGCACATCGACGAGCCGCCTCGTCACCCAGCGCCTGGCGACAAGCCAGCTCATCGCGACGAGCAGTGAGCCCGCGGCGACCCGGCCCCCGCCCGGCTCAAGAGCGGCGGTGGACGCCTGAAGTCAGCGAGGTGCTCGCCGTGCAGCAGCTCAGCGTCGTGAGTCGATGCCGTTCGCGGTCGCACCAGCGCGCGCGCAGAAGAGTGAGCTCGTGATGCCCAGCTGCTCAGCCACCGACGCACGGGAGCTCGCTTCGCGTGCACGACCCCGAGCAGTACCCCATGCCTGGAGGGCTCAATTCGGAGCCCTTGGGCATGCTCGCGTCGCGGAGGCAGATGTTTCCGTCGCACTCCGCAGAATTAATCGAAACGAGCGTTCGTACCGTGCCCGAGCCGAGCTCAGCGCGTGCGCTCTGAACCTCACCCTCGCTGAAGAACGCGCCCGGCTGATCGCTTTGTGAAAGGCGCAGGGCAGGTTCAGAGAACGCACAATGCCGTTGCGGTTTTCATCGGGCGGAGCCTAACACCGAGCCCATGCCATCGACGCTCGTCATCGTTCGCCACGGCGAAAGCACGTGGAACGCCAAGAACCTCTTCACCGGCTGGGTCGACGTCAACCTGAGTGAAAAAGGCGAAGCCGAGGCCCGTCAGGCTGGAAGATTACTGGCCGCCTCGAAGCTCAGCTTCGACACCTCACACACTTCAGTACTCACCCGAGCGGTGCGCACCGCGAACCTGGCCCTCGAAGAGTCAGGGCAGGTGTGGCTGCCGGTCAACCGCACGTGGCGGCTCAACGAGCGGCACTACGGCTCGCTGCAAGGCAAAGACAAGAAGCAGATGACTGATCAATTCGGTGCTGATCAGGTCAAGCTCTGGCGCCGCAGCTACGACGTGCCGCCGCCGCAGGTCACGCCCGACCACGAGCACCACCCCAGTCACGACCCCCGCTACCGGCTCCTCGCGCAAGACGCGCTGCCCGCCGGAGAATGCCTCAAAGACGTGGTCGCCCGAGTGCTGCCCTACTGGTTCGACACGGTCGTGCCGCAACTCCGGAGCGGTCAGACAGTGCTCATCGTCGCGCACGGCAACTCGCTGCGCGCGCTGGTCAAGCACCTCGAGAAGATCCCCGACGACGCCATCACCGAGCTCAACATCCCCACCGGCATGCCGCGCATGTACACCTTCAACGACGACTTCACGCTCGCCTCGACCCCGAAGTACCTCGATGAAGCCGCCGCCGCCGCGGGTGCCGCTTCGGTTGCCAAGCAGGCCGGGTAATCGCTACTCGCCCATGATCTTCACGATGACGCGCTTGCGGCGCTGCCCATCGAACTCGGCGTAGAAAATCTGCTGCCAGGGCCCGAGGTCGAGCTGCCCCTTCGTCACCGGCACGATGACCTGGTGGTGCACCAGCATCGACTTGAGGTGTGCGTCGCCGTTGTCCTCGCCAGTCGCGTGGTGCCGGTAGTCGGCCTCGGGGGCGAGCTTGCCCAACCAGGCCCAGATGTCTTCGAACAAACCGGGCTCGTCGTCATTGACGAACACGCCCGCGGTGATGTGCATCGCCGACACCAGCGCCATGCCCTCTGCGATACCGCTCTTCTTCACCAGCTGCGCGACGGTGTCGGTGACGCGAACCAGCTCGCGCTTCTGTGCGGTCTCGAACCACAGGTACTCGGTGAGGGTCTTCACGTCACTTCTCGGCGAGCACCGGCTGCCCGGTGCTGATGCGCAGCGAGGCCCGCGCCGAGGCCAGCTCGGTCATCGCCTGAATCTGGGCGACCTCGGCCGAGAACACATCGCGCTCGCTTTGAATCACGTCGATTTGCGTGGCGACACCGCCCTCGTAGCGGTCGCGCGCGAGCACCAGAGCCCGCTGTGCCGCCAGCACCTGGGCGCCGGTCGCCTGCACCTTGATGATGGTCGACGAGATGCGCTGCCAATCGGAGTGCACCTGATCTCTGGCCGCCAGCCGGTTTCGCTCGACCGCCAACACCGCGACGTTCTGCTGAGCCTGCGAGATGCGCGGCGAGACGATGGTCGGGCCGTCGAGCCTCCAGACCAGGTTGACGCCGAAGTTGTACGAGGTCACCTGCCCCGTGAAGCCTGTGGCGTTGCTGAAGCGCTCGGTGAATTGGGCACCCACGACCGGCACCAGGCTCAGCTTCGAAAGCGTCTCATTCTGGCCCGCGGCCTCGGCGTCTTTCTCGGCGGCGCGAATCAACGGCAGATCTTCGATTTTCGCCTCGAGCTCGGCCAGCGGAGCCTCTGCGTGCAGCGAGTCGGTTGGGAGCCCAGCGATGTCACCTGGCTCAACGCCGCTCAAGGTACGCAGGCTTCGCGCGGTCGTGGCGACCATCGCCGTCGCGTCTGCCACGCTCTGCCGAGCTCGCTCGACTTCGGCCTTGGCACGCATCTGGTCGAGCTCGGTGACGACACCTGACGCGACGCGAGTCGTCTGCAAATCGAGCTGCGCCTGTGCAAACGACATCGACTTCTGCGCCGATTGCAGAAACGCCTTCGCGGCCGCCAGTGAATAATACGTGCCGACCACTTGGCGCTTCACCTGCTCGCGCGTCGCCAGCTCGCGTTGCTCGGCGGCTTGAGCGTTCGCATCGGCCGCGAAAGTGCGAAACCACCGGGTGGTGTCAATCAAAGGCAAGTCGACGCGCAAGATACCGTCGAGCTGGTCTTCGGGGGTAATCGTCGCGCTCTTGGTGATTGGCATGCCCGTCGGGCTCACCTGCCCGGTCGGTATCGAGACCACCGCCGGGTATTGGTTGTGCGTCCATGAGGCTTGGGCGGTGAGGGCCGGCAGCATCGAGGTCCACGCTTGGGTCAGCTGCGCGGCGGCTCCGATGCGCTGCTCGGCGCTGATGCGGCGGTCGATGTTGTGCTGGTCGGCAGCGTCGAGAAAGTCTTTCAGGCTCGAGCCAGTCGGAGTCTGGGCCAGAGCAGTCACGCTGACCGCCAGGCCCGTGAGCAACGCGATGCGATTCATTGGGGCTTTCATATTATTTGCCCAGCTCGCCGGGCACCGGAGCAATGACGGTCTTCTCTTGCGACTCGGCCACATGGGCCTTGCCGCGAAACACCCGACGGAAGAATTGCTGGAGGTCATCGAAGAACGAGTACGCCACCGGCACCGCGAGCAGGGTCAGAATCAGCGACATCGACTGACCACCGACGACCACACCGGCGGTCGCGCGAGAGAACCCGGCGCCGACGCCCTTGGCGGTCACCAGCGGCAACATGCCGGCCACGAAGGCGAGCGTGGTCATCAGAATCGGCCGCAAGCGGTCTTTGTTGGCCTGCAGAATCGCCTCGAGCCGAGGCATGCCCTGCTCTCGCAGTTGATTGGTGTGGTCGACCTGCAAAATCGCGTTCTTCTTCACCACGCCGAAGAGCACGAAGATGCCGAGCAGCGAGAACATGTCGAGCGCCTGGTTGAAGATCACCACTGAGGCCACCGCGAAGGGCAGCGTGAGCGGCAGGGAGATTAAGATGGTGAGCGGGTGAATCCACGACTCGAACTGCGCGGCGAGAATCAGGTACATGAAGACGAAGGCCGCGAGCAGCCCGTACCCGAAGCTCTTCGCCGTCTGCGCCATCAGCTTGGTCTGACCCAGGCCGCTGACATGAAACCCCGGAGGCAGGTTCTCTTCTTGTGCGGCCTTCAAAATTGCCGCGCCGATTGACGACTCGTCGACACCAGGAGCCGCGTTCGACGTCAACGTCACCTGACGCTCGCGCTGGTACCGGTTGATGGTCGACGGCCCGCTGCCCGCCTTGAATTGCACCACGTCAGCGAGGGTGACCTGCCCGAGCCTGCGTGACGGTATGGTGATCAGCTTGAGCGCCTCGGCTTGGTCTCGGTACTCCTGCTTCGAGCGCAGCCGCACGTCGTATTCTTCACCGTGCTCTTCGTAGTTCGACACCTTCGCGCCGCCCACCAGAAGCTGCAGCGCCTGGGCAATGTCGGCGACCTGCACACCGAGATCAGAGGCCCGTTCGCGATCGATGAACACCCCGACCTCGGGCTTGCCCAAGATTAGCGTCGAGTCGACGTCGACCGCGCCTGGAGTCGCTTTGATCTTCTCCAGAATGTGCCCGGTGGCGACCTCGAGCGTTCCCAAGTCGGGCCCTGAGAGCACGTACTGAATGCGCGCGGTCGATTGGCCTCCGCCGAACTCGTTCACGTCGGCGACCAGGGTGCGCAGCTCGGGCGACAGCTTCGAGAGCACCTCTTTGCGAATCATGTCTTTGACCTCGTCTTGCGATTTCGCGCGAGCGCCGGGGTCGACCAACTTCACGTAGATGCGCGCCAGGTTCGGCGTGCGGCCCGGGTCGTCACCAATGGTGAGCAACGTCGCCGTCACCTCGGGAAAGTCGCGAATCTGCCGAGCCACCCGCTCGCCGACGATGTCGGTCGCCGCCACGCTGCGGCCTTCGGGCAACCGCACCGTCACCTCGAACTGCGCCTTATCATCGATGGGTATGAAGCCCTTTCGAGCCGCCTTCGCCATGGGGAAGCAGGAGGCGATCGCGATCAGCGACGCCATCACGATGACCCAGCGGTGGCTCATCGAGAAGCGCAAGACGACCATGTAGGCGCGCTCGACCGGCCGGTACCCGATGTCGACGATCTTCTCGAGCCAGGTCTTGTGCGGCGCACCGGTCTTCTTGGCCTGCAACCAGCGCGAGGCCAGCATTGGGGTCAAGGTGAATGAGACGAACAGCGAGACCGCGATCGCGAACGACATCGTGATGCCGAAGCTCGCCAAGAACCGCCCGGGGATGCCGGCAATGAACGCAATCGGCACGAACACCGCGATCAGCGAGAGCGTCGTCGCGAGCACCGCCAAGCCGATTTCCTTGGTGCCGGCCACCGCCGCCGCCTGCGGTGAGTAGCCCTTCTCTTCGACGTACTTGAAGATGTTCTCGAGCACGACGATGGCGTCGTCGATGACGATGCCCACCGCCAGCGCGAGCGCGAGCAAGGTCATCGTGTTGAGGGTGTAGTCCTTCATGTACATCAGCGCGAAGGTGCCGATAATCGATGTGGGTATGGCGACTGCCGCGATGATCGTGCTGCGCAGGTTGCCCAAGAAGACCAACACGATGAGGGCCGCGAAGAGCGCGCCGAGCACCAGGTGCTCCTTGACCGCGTCGACCGCGGTACGAATCGAGCCCGAGGCGTCACGCTGAATTTCGAGCGCATACCCGGCCGGCAAGTCTTTCGAGATTTCCTCGACCCGCTTGAGCACCGCGTCAACGACCTGCACGGTATTGGTACCCGATTGTTTGCGCACCGTGAGCAGCACGGTCGGCTCGCCATTCCACTTGGCGGAGGTCTCGGCCTCTTCTTTGCCGTCTTCGACCGTGGCGAGCTCTGAGAGTCTGACCTGCCGGCCGTTCTGCTCTTTGATCACGATGTTGCTCATTTGCGCGATGTCGCTCACGCGCCCGTAGACGCGCACGGTCAAGAAGTCGCGGCTGGTGTCGACGCGCCCACCTGGCAACGTCACGTTCTGCGCGTCAATCGCCCGCGACACTTCGGCCGGCGCGATGCCGAGCGCCTTCAGCTTCACCGGGTCGACCCAGATGTTGATCTGCCGCTTCTGGCCACCGATGATTCGCACTTCGCCGACGCCGTTGAGGCTCTCGAGGCGGCGCCGCACGGTGCGGTCGGCCAGCTCGGTGATGTCGCGCACGCCTTTGCCCTTGCCCAACAGCGCCACGTACAACACCGGCTGCGCGTCGGGGTCGATCTTGCTGATCACCGGCTGCTCGACGCCCTTGGGCAGCTCGGGCATCACCGCGCTGACCTTCTCGCGCACCTCTTGCGCCGCCACGTTCACTTCTTTTTCGAGCACGAAGGTGACGATGACCTGCGAAACACCTTCTGACGACACCGAGCGAAGCTCGTCGATGCCGCTGATGGTGTTGACCGCGCCTTCGATCTTGTCGGAGATCTCGGTCTCGACGTCGGCCGGCGAGGCGCCCGGCAAGCGGGTGACGATGGTGACCGCAGGGAAGTCGATTTTTGGAAACTGGTCGACGCCGAGCTGCGTGTAGAACGCACCACCGACGACGAGAATCACCAGCGACAACACGGTCGCGAAAATCGGGCGCTTGACGCAGAGCTCAGCGAGCCATTGCATGGGGGTTCTCCTGAAGAGTGTTACGCAAAATCATTGAAGAATCGCCGAGCCATCGCGCAGGCCTTCGGGCGGCTTGACGACCACCTTGGTCGAATCGGCTAGCTTCTCGAGCACCGCGATTCGCCCGTCTTTGGTCGAGCCGGTCTGCACCACCATCTCGATCGCCTTGTCGCCTTCGACGATGAACAACCGCTTGGTCGTGCCGTCGGCGCGAATCGCCTCGACCGGCACGGTGGGCTGCGCGGCTTCTCCGACCACCAACCGCACGGTCGAGAACATGCCAGCCTTGAGCGAGCCATCGGTGTTGTCGACCATCGCTTCGATCAGCAGGTCGCGGGTGGTGGGTCGCAAGTTCGGCGCCACGAAGCGCACCTTGCCGGGGAACATGCGGTTCTCGAAGGCGCTGACCCGTACCTCGACCGATTGGCCCTGTTGCACGGCGCCGACCGCGGTCTCGGGTACCGAAATCTGCACCCGCACCGGGTTCACCGAATACACCGACGCCACTCGGCTCGGAGGCTGCACGTATTCACCGACGTTGACGAAGCGCTCGCCAATCGTGCCGTCGAATGGCGCGCGAATCACCGTGTCATCGGCCAGCTTCGCCGCCAGCCCAGCGTTCGACTTGGCCGCCTCGGCCGAAAAGACCTGCGCGCTGCAGGTCGACTTCAGCCGGTCGTACTCTGACTTGGCGATCGCGCCCTCTTTGAAGAGCTTGTCTGACCGCTCGCAGTCGGTCACCGCCAGCGCGAGGTTGGTCTCGGCTGCGCGCGCCTGCGCCGAGGCCGCCGTCGCCGAAAAGGTGGCGCCCTTCGCGTCGACCAGGGCCAGCGCCTGCCCCTTCTTTACCGTTTGCCCACGCTCGACGTAGGTCGCCACGATTCGGCCCGACACGTTGGCCGCAACCTCTGACTGCTGATCAGCCACGATGCTGCCGGTCAGGGTGAGAAACTGCGGCACGTTCATCGTCTCGACCGCTCCGACCTCGACCTTCATCGGCGGGGCAGGAGGGGCTTTCTGCGCCGCCGCCGCTTCGGGCTTCTTGCAGGCGGCGAGGGTCAGCAAGGTGAGGCACGACACCAGAATGATTCGCTTCATTTACGTTCTCCGAGAGCTGCGCGCGGGGCGCGAAAGGGGAGCCTGCCGAGTCGCGACCCGAGGTCGACGCAGCCGGTCGAGCGTGGGGGTCAGCGCTCGCACAAAAAAGTCTGTCACTGAGTTCAAGAAGGCGCGTTCGGTGCCGCGCAACGGCAGCCCGACGAACAGGTGCCGCATGTGCGAGCGCGCCGAGACGGTCGACACCAGCGAGAAGGCCAGCGTCTCGGTGTCGAAGTCGCTGGTCACCAGGCCGCAGCTCCTGGCTCGTTGCAGCCACTCCGCCACGCCGCGCTTGATTCGAAGCGGGGGCGGCTCGCCATCTGATGGAGGAAAAACGTCGCACATCGGAATACCGCTCTCGCGGAGCGCGGCGATGCGAGGCGCGTTTTCCTCGAAGTACGCCGAGAGCCACGAGACCACTTCTTGAAGCTGCTCTCGAAGGGGTCGCCCGTCGGGCCCGGCGCGCAAGAGCGCCGCGTGCGCAGGCTGGGCGGAGGGCTTGAGGGCCGCGACCATCAGCTCTTTTCTCGAGTGAAATCGCTTCAGCAACGCCGGCTGTGAGACCCCCAGGTTGCCCGCGATCACATCGAGCGAGACCCCAGGCCCGAACTGGCTCACCGCCGAGCGCGTGGCGGCCAGAATCTGCTCATCGCTGATCATTCGGGGTCGCGCCATGGGGGTTGGTTAGTAAGCGCTTACTAACAAAACCGCCACTCGCTGACGTATGAAGAAGTTTGAAACCTGTGATGAGGCGTAGGCGCGAGTATGACCCAGCGCCACATAACGTTAATGAATTCAATTGCTTGGCGAAATGCTCATCACTCCTCACCGAAGCGTACGGGCAATCGAAAGCACGCGCCGGCGGCCTTTGCCGGCAGTGGGTTCGCGCTTTGAACGACGCAGTCGGTAGCAGCGCGATCGAGCAAGGCCGAGCCGCTCGAAGTGCCGAGGGTGACCACGTCAATCGAGCCCGTCGCGCTCGCGCAGAACGAGACGCTCACCACGCCGCGTTGCCGAAAGCGCTGTGCAGCGGCCGGGTAGCACTTGGCCGCGCCGCGACCCAGCCGTGCTTGCACCAGCGCAATCAGCTCGGCTGACGGGCCAGTCTCGGCGACCTCCACCGGGTGCTCGGGCACGACCTCGGCCGTACCGGCGAGTTCGACGGGTACCGCATCGACCCCGGGCCGACCCGCCTTCGCGTCGGCGGGTGCCATCGCGGGCGGAGCAGCAGCAGGGCCGACGCCTGGAGTGACCGGGCGCGCACGCTCAGGAGCCGCTGCCGCGGCTCTCGGTACCACTCCCACCCGAATGAATTCGACCTGCGTCGACGGCGGCGGGGCCGCGGCCGGAGGCGCCTTGGCCGCCGCCTCGGCTGCGTCTGCACGCTGCGCGCGCGCGACCAGCACTCGAAACCCGATGATCAACGCCACGTGAAACGCGGTCGAGACGACGACGGCGAACACCCACCTGCGTCTCACGCGGGGCTCCAGCCAGCGACTTGCCGCATCGGCACCCCATACACGTCGCTCAGCAACCCGGGTGTCAGCACCTCGGGCGAGGGCCCCGAGGCGAGCACCCGGCCCTCTCGCAGCAGCATCACGTGGGTGGCGAACCGGGCGGCCACATTCACGTCATGCAGCACCGCGACGACCCCCAACGTCGAAGAGACCGCCTTGCTGACCACTTCGAGCGCCTCGACCTGATGTCGCACGTCGAGAAACGCGGTCGGCTCATCGAGCACCAGCAGCTTCGGCGCCTGAGTCAGTGCCCGCGCCAGAAATATTCGCCGCCGTTCACCGCCCGACACTTCGCCCAGCGGGCGATTGGCGAGCTCTGCGACCCCCAGCTGCGCCAGCGCGCCCAGCGCCTTGTCGACGTCGGCGCGGCCGGCCAGCCCCCACGGCCCCAGGTGTGGAGTTCGCCCCATCAGCACCAGCTCGAGCGCGGTGAACCCCGAGTCATCGGGCATCGTCTGCGGCACCCACGCGACCTCGCGCGCCAGCGCATTCGGCTCGCTGGTCGCCGCGTCGAGACCACACACCGTGACGGTGCCCGAGCGGGCCCGCAGGGCTCCGACCATCAGCTTGGCCAGTGCGCTCTTGCCCGCACCATTGGGGCCCAGCACCGCCCACAGCTGGCCAGCCTCGACGGCCATCGACACATCGTGGAGCACCAACGCCTGGGCATAGGCCGCGTCGACGTGCTCGAGGCGCGCCAGCATCTACTCTTGCTTCTCGAGCGCGGCGCTCACGTTGGCGTGCAGCGCATCGACGGCTCTCACGAACGCCGTCTCATCGGCGGGGCTGTTGACCTGTGCCGCCAACGCATCGACCTCCGCGCGAAACCGCCGCTGCGCCGGGCCATTGGGCAGCCGCTCGTAATCGCTCTTGAGCGACGCGAACGCCCGGGCCGCTTTCGAGGCCTTGGGTTTCTTGGGCGGCGTCTGGCCCGACCCCACCTCGAGCTGCGCCTCTTTCAAGCGCTCGGTGTACAGGTCCCACGCGATGTAGCTGCCGACCGCCACCACGGCGAGCACCGGCAACACCAGCCACACCATCGACGAGCCTGGCCGCCTCTTCGCGGGCGCCTTTGCCGGCGTCTTCACCGCCGAGCGCTTCGGGTCAGACCTGACGCGGCCTGACGGGTTTGCCGGGGCGCGGGAGACGCCTCCGCGAGAGCCGGACAGCCGCTTGGGTGTCGGGGGCAGCGTTGGCGCCCTGTCGTGCTCGTCGAACTCGACCGCGGGCATGGCGGGCAAGGTCTTCGCACCTCGAGAATCATCGGGCGTCGGCAGCGCTTCAACGCCGTCGAGCACCACCGAAGGCGCGCCCGTCACCGGGTCGAGGCGCTCATCCGTGTCGCGCGTTCGGAGGGGAATGCTCGGGTGCGTATGCGATTCAGCGTCTTCGTTCTTTTTCTCTTCGCTCCTCCGCACCGCCGAGACGCTCTTCTTGGTCGGCTCGAATGAGAGGGCGGTCGGCTCGAGCGAGAGCGCCTCGGTCAGCGCGGTCGAGCTGTCGTCGTCAGCCTCTGGCTCGGCGTGCGCGCCCTCGAGGCCCATCGGCTCAGGGTGAATCACCGCGGGTACCGCCATCGGCTCGGGCAGTCGCAGGGCTTCATTCAGGTCGGTCTTGGCCCGAGTGGCGTCATCGGCGATCTCGGTGACCTCGTCATCGTCATCACCATCGTCAAGGCTCTTCGCCTGCTCCTTGAGCGCCGAGAGCATTTTTCGCTCGGTGCCGTACTCCGAGGCGAAGGCGTCGCGCATGAAGCGCCGGGCCGTCTCTCCGCCGGCCGATGGGTCGAGATCATTCAAGATCAGCTGCAATCGGCCGCGAAACTCTTCAGCCGTCTGCCACCGCTGCTCGGGGTCGATGGCCAGCGCCTTCATCACCGCGTCGCTCAGCGGCTGGGGGCACATCGGCTCGACCGAGTTGAGCGGGGCGATGCTCGGCGCCGCCACTTTGATCATCAAATCGCCCGGGGGCACTTCATCGAACGGGCTGTGCCCGGAGATCAGCTCGTACAGACACAGGCCCACCGAATACAAATCGCTGCGGCGGTCGGCCTTTTGGTGCCGCGCCTGCTCGGGCGACATGTACATGAACTTGCCCAAGATGATGCTCGGGTTGGTCTTCGCGTTCGAGAGCGTCGACTTGGCCAGGCCGAAGTCGATCACCTTCACCTCGCCCTCGTAGCTGATCAGCACGTTCTGCGGGCTCACGTCGCGGTGCACCAGATTGAGCTCGCGCTCGTCGTCTCCGACCTTGCGGTGCGCATACGCCAGCGCATCGAGCACCCGGGTCATCACGAACAACACGAACGAGAGCGGTATCGGCAACTGCCGGTCGCGCATGCGCGCCAAGATTCGACGCAGGTCTTTGCCGTCGATGAACTCGAGCGCGATGTACGGGGCCTTCTCGAACAGCCCCATGTCGAGCACCTGAGCGATGTTGCCATGCGAGAGCTTGACCAGCACCCGTGCCTCGTTGACGAAGCGCTCGGTGAATTCAGGGTCTTCGGCGAGGTGCGGCAAAATCTTTTTGATCACGCACAGCTTGTCGAACCCATGGGCGCCCTCGAGTCGGGCCAAGAACACCTCTCCCATGCCACCCGTCGAGATGGGCATCAGCAAGGTGTAGCGACCAAACCGCTGAGGTTTGAAGGGTCGCAATCGCTGAGAAGGTAGGCCCTGGCTCATGTTCGAGAAATCTTCGTGCCATTGAACACCACGCGGCCGCCAGGTACCAATACCGATTCTTGAGGCTGAGGTAGGGTGTCACGGCCGATGAGCGCTCCCACCCCAGGCAGAACTGTCGTGGTGACTGGAGCGACCGACGGCATCGGGCGTCAAACCGCCTTCGAGCTTGCCCAAAACCACGCTTTTCATGTGCTCGTGCACGGCCGTACCCAGCAAAAGGCGCTCGACGCCTGTCAGGCGCTCAAAGTCTCGGCGGTCACGCCGGTGTGGGGCGATTTCTCGGTCTTGGCCGAGGTGCGGTCGCTGGCCGAGCAGATTCGAGCGGCCGCGCCGGTGCTCGACGTGTTGGTCAACAACGCGGGCGTCTTCATGAAAGAGCGCACCGTCACCGGCGACGGGTTCGAGACCACCTTTCAGGTCAACCACCTCGCGCCCTTCGCGCTGACGCACCACCTCCTGCCGGCGCTCAAAGCCTCGAGCGCGGCGCGAATCGTCAACGTGTCATCGAACACGCACCAACGCGGGCGCGTCGACCTCAAAGACCTGAACCTCGAGCAGCGCTTCGATGGCTACTCGGCGTATTCGACCTCGAAGCTGATGAACGTGTACTTCACCCACGAGCTCGCCCGACGGCTCACCGGCGTCGTGAGCTGCGCGCTTCACCCGGGCGTCATCTCGACCAAGCTGCTCCAACACGGCTGGGGCAGCAGCGGGGCGTCGTTGGTGGCGGGCGCGAAGACCAGCGTGTTCTGCGCGACCTCGCCCTCGGTGCAGGAGAGCGGCACGTATTACAGCGACTCGAAACAGACGCCGTGTGCCCCGCACGCCAACGATTCGAAGCTTGAAAAGGCGCTCTACCTCGAGAGCTGCCGCCTTCTGGCAATCGCGCCGCTGTAGCACCCGGCTAGGTCGGCAGCGCCTCGAGCTCGGAAACCAACCGCGCCGCCTCGCGAAAGCCTGCGTCGCCAAACCCGTGCCAGTCTTTGATCAACGCTTGCCCCTCGGCGTAGTCGTCGTCCAGAAAATGCATCGCGCGATGCTCAGCGTCCCACCCCTGCAGCCGGGCGATGGCGCGGAGCAGCGACGCCGCGCTCTTGCGGGCCTCCATTCGCTCACGCAGCGGCGCGGTTGCGTTCATCGCCGTCGTGTAGTCATTGGCGGTGCGGGGCGTCGACAACCACTGCCCAGCGGCGTCGATCAGAAAGCCCGCCAGCCTCCGCGTCTTCAGCGAGCCTTCGATCGCGTCGAGGTACCAGTGGCTCACCGCGGCCTGTGCTTCACCCACGCGACGCAGCACTTCGGGGCGATCGATTTCACGCTTGGCCGACTCATCGAAGGCCCACGACTTCGCCATCACGTCTCGAAGGCCGGCCAAGTACACGCCGTGGTCTTCCAACCGAACCACTGGAGGTTTGGCCGGCAGCGAGTGCGCCAACGCCAACGTGCCGGTGTGGGCGAGCACCACCAGCGCAGAGGTTCGCAGCGCGGCCTGCTTCGCCAAAGCGGCTTCGCACGCCGTGCCCTTGACCCGCTCGAACAACAGCACCGCGAACAGCTCTTCGGCGGGGGTCAGCGGCCCCTCAATCACCAGCGGCGAAATGTCGTGCTCGGCCAGCGGCGTCTTCAGCACCCACTGCAGCAACCGTATGACATTGTTCGTGAATTCGAGCTTCGGAGGTGACTCCCGCTCCCACAGGCGCCCGTGGTGGCCCTCGGCCCAGCCGCCTCCGCGAGCCAGCGCCAGCACCGAGCCTCGAGCCAAGGTGTCTTGCAACACGCCGCGCGCCGTAGGCCCCAATTTCGAAGGCGCCGTCACGCTGGTCACCAACAACCGCTGCACATCGGCCGACCCGGAGACCCCCAGGGTGGCCCGCGCCAGCGTCAGCAGCGAGGCCTCGGGCAGGGTGACCTGGCCGCTCATTTGACCCCTCGCATCGCGTCGGCGGCGGCGGGCCAGCCGTTGACGGTCAGCCGGCCATTCTCGAACCGAAGCTCGACGGTGTTCGCGGTTGAGAATCGAGGCTCGCTCGGGCTGTAGCGGTCGCTCAGAAAGTGCATCACCTGGTTGCTCGAGCCCAACCAGCGGCGCTGTTTCTCGGGCTGGCCCTGCTCGAAGCGGCCATCGACGAGCAGATCAATTTCACCCAACAACGCGCTGATGCCCTCGGTGCGGGTCGCTCGCGCCTGCAGCTCAGCCAGGGTGAAGCCCGAGTAGATCATCACTGACAAGCCCGCCGCGCGAACCCGCTTCGCGACCTCGAAGACGCCGACGGGTTGCTCGAAGGGTTCGCCGCCGAGCACCGAAATGCCTTCGATGCCCGGAGTCGCGATGATGCGCGCCGCGAGCACCTCGGCGTCGATGCGCTGGCCGCCCTTGTTCGGCGCGAACATCTCGGGGTTGCAGCACCCGGGGCAATGCAGCGTGCAGCCCTGAACCCAGAACGCGTAGCGCTTGCCGGGCCCTTCGGCCTCGGTGTCAGGCACTTCTTGCGCCAATCGCAGCTGCATCTTCAGCCCGGCCCCACCAGCCAGGTGGCGTCGGCCTTGGCAACGATGTCGCCGGCCTCATTCTTCAGGTCGGCGCTGACGGTGTATTCGCGGCGCTCGGTGGAGCTGGGCAGCTCGCACGAGCACTCGGCGGTGATCGGCCCGCGGGCCTTCTTCAAGTAGCTCATCGACAGCTTGGTGATGATCGCCCTCGACCCATCAGGCACCGAGACCAGCATCGCCGTACCGGTCGACACCTCACCCAGGTTCATCAAGGCAATCGCGTGCACCGACCTCAAGTGGTTGCGCACCCGGGGGGTGTCATTCATTCGCACCTTGGCGTACCCCGGCGCGAGCGCGAGAATCTCGGGGCGTATCGTGCCGGTGTACGGCGCCATTCGGCCGATCAACCGGCCCATCAGCACCCCGCCGCCCGGGGCCTTCTTGAGCACCTCCCAGGTCGAGCGGAGGCTCGAGGGCGAGACCAGGTTCTGCAGCAGCGTCTTGGCTGAATCGAAGATCGAGCGCACGGGGGCTTTCATAACCCACTTGGCCTTGGGCCGCGCTGCCACGCTTAGCCCAGTGAGGTGTGCCCCAGCGCCAACGGCGCGACGCCGACCGCAGCCGGCTGGGCCTCGGGCGTGGGCACCTCACTGGAGGGGATCATGGTCGTCATCAGCAGGCTGAAGCAGGCGCCAGCACTCGCAACGTTGCTCGCGCTCAGGGTGGCTCCGAAGCTCTGCGCGTATTCGCGAGAGAGCGCCAGGCCCAACCCGGTGCCTTTGCCCGGCGCCTTGGTGGTGAAGAAGGGCTCGAAGAGGCGTAGCAGCACCTCTGGCGCGATGCCCGGGCCGCTGTCGATGACGTCGATGCGCACGCAGCCCGGCAACACCGAGGTGGTCAGGCTGATGGTGCCCTTGCCGTTGCAGTGCTCTTCGAGCGCGTCGCTCGCGTTGATCAGCAAATTGAGCAGCACCTGCGAGAGCTTGCGCCGATTGGCCTTCACCAGCGGCAGGCCCTCGGGCACCACGACCTCGAGCTGCAGCTTTCGCGACAGGCGAACGTGGGCCAGCCGCAGCGTGGCCCTGACCACGTCAGCCACGTCGACGGCCTCGACCTCGCTCTTGTCTTCGCGGGCGATCGACTTGAGGTCAGAGACGATCTCGACGATGCGCTCGACGCCCTCGAGGGTTTCTTCGAGCATCTCACCCAACTCTTGCGGCGAGAAACCCACCGCGCGCGGGTCGAGCAGCTCGCGGTGCAAGGTGGCGACGTTCGCCTTCACATAGGCCAGCGGGTTGTTGATCTCATGCGCGACGCCGGCAGCCAGGCGGCCCACGATGGCCAGGCGCTCTGATTGAGCCCGGCGGTTTTCAGACATTCGCAGCGCCTGATTTCGCTCACCTTCAGACTGCATCTCGAAGGCGCGCGAGCGGTGATTCGCCCAGGCCGCCAGCACCGCGATGCCGTACATGCCCGCCATCAAGACGATGTACGCGAGCAGCTCACTGGGTTGGTGGTCGAGCAGCGCCAGCGCCAGCACGCCATTGCCAAGCAGCCCAGCGGCCGAGACCGCGACCACCACGTAGAAGCGGTCGAAGAACAGCACCGTCACCACGAGTGGAAAAGCGAGCACCGTCGACGCCAGTGAAACCCGCGCACCGTCGAGCCGCAGCAGCAATGGCACCGCGAGCGCCAGGCCCACGCCGAGGGTTCCCATGATGGCGTCGACCCGCGCCCGTTTCGCGTTTCGAAGCGCCAGGCCGGTCGTGATCAGCACCGCTCCGGCGCCCAGCCCCCACGCCCACTGGGCCACAGGGCTCTCGCGCATCAGGGTCAGCGTGAGCACCGCCAACAGCAACAAGCCGCCCGTCGTCACGAACACGGTCGCTCGCAGCTTCTGGTCAGACGTTTGCACTGTCTGCGCCTCTGCAATTCGAGGTCCGAGATAACCCATGAGTTTGTTTACAGGAACCCTGGGTCAAAAATGCATCTTAGGTCGCTGGTGACCCGGTGTGAGCGGTCAGAAGCTCGAACAGGCCGGTCAGCTTGGCTTCGCCGCGCAGGGTCGCCCGCAGGTCGAGGCTCACCAGCACGTTGTAGCCGCGTCGTTCGAAGCGCAACCACTGGCCGACGCGCAAATCGGGAGGCACGAGCTGGCTCCACACCCACACCGAGTCTTCGTGCAGCAGCAGCTCAACGGCTCCGTCGATAACCGACTCGACCGATCGCCAGGCCACCAGTTTGAAACCGAAGAGCACCGGCAGCTCGAGCCCGCATTCTTCAAGCGCCCGCCCGGGGACCGTGATGCTTGCCGCCGTTGATGTGAGAAGCAATCGAGACATCGTGTATCATTCTCGTGGTCGAGGCCCTTTTAGTTGCGTGTCAGTTCTCGCCTCAGGGCCTTGAATTCTGGCGGGTTGCGCAAGGGTCTGGTTTCAAGTGATCAGCTGCGGATCGACCTCGTCTCGGTCACCGTGTGCCGTGCATGTCGCAGCGCAGTGGCTCCTCAGGCGAAAGGGCCGCCCCGCGCACCCGCCGAAGCGCCTGGCGTGAGCCACCAAAGGACTGGTTCATTGCAGAATCGCCGCGGGTGTGGAGCGCGATTACAAGGTAGGTTCCGGCGTTGCAGGAGGCCTTCCCCGTGTTTGAGCGACTTCGACCCCGCTGGTTGCTTGGTGCCGTGCTCGCGCTGAGCTGCGCGTGCAACCAACCCAAGTTGCAGGCCGCGCTGCCTCCCGATGTGCGCGTCGACACCTACACCCAACAGGCCGCCTCGAAGATCGACGTGCTCTGGGTCATCGACAATTCGGGCTCGATGGCCCCCCGCCAAGAAAACCTGGCCAAGAATTTTCAAGCCTTCATCAATGAGTTCACCACCAACTCCGTCGACTTTCGCATCGGCATCACCACCACCGACATCTTCAAAGAAGCCGGCAAGTTCGTCGGCACCCCCAAGGTGCTCACCCCGCAGACCGCGAACCTGGTCAGCGCGTTCGCCGCGAACGTGAAGGTCGGCATCACCGGAGCCCCGTACGAAGTCGGCATGGAGGCGGCCCGCATGGCGCTCGAGCTGAACATCGCGCAGAACGCGGCGGCGGTGACCAACTGCAAGAAGGCCTGCGTCGCGGCGGTGCCCAGCTGCCCGAGTGACTGCGAGACCAAGACCCAGTTCACGTTTCTGCGGCCCGACGCGTACCTGTACATCATCTTCGTGAGCGATGAAGACGACAAGAGCTCTGAAGACACGCGGTTTTTCTACCGGTACTTCGAGACCATCAAGGGCATCGGCAACGACGGCACGGTGGCGACCGCGGCGATCATGGGTGACACCCCCACCAACACCTGCGGAGCGGCGCCCGGCCTCAAGTACCGCGCCCTCTCTGATCTGACCGGCGGCGAGGTCGGCAGCATCTGCGACGGCAATTTCGCGCTGACTTTAAAGAAGCTGGCCTCGAACGCGGTGGGCCTCAAACGAAAATTCGCGCTACAGGTGAAGCCCAACCTGGCGACGCTCAAGGTGCTGGTGAAGTACCCCTGCAACGCGGCCGCTTCGGTGACGGCCATCTGCACCTCCGTCGACAAGGCCTTGTGCGAAGGGGCCGCTCCCGATGCCGTCAATGCGGTCTGCACCGTGCCTCAGGGCGGCACCGATGGGTGGAGCTACGAAGAGACCAACAACGTCGTCTTCTTCTCTGGCGAATCGGTGCCGGGGCTCAACTCGCAAATCGAATTGCAGTATTACGAAGAAGGCAAAGGCCCGTGATGCGGCGGTGGGTGTTGCTGACGGTCACCGCGTTGCTCGCATGCCCGGGGCCGACGGTGAATCGGGTGCAGCCCCAGCTGCGGGTGCCTGAAGCTCCCATCGATTTCGGCACGTTGCCGGTGCTGAACCAGAAAAAGCTCGAGGTGCCGCTCCTCAACGTCGGCCGCGCCACGCTGAAGGTCATCGCCGTCGCCCTCGCCACTGAAGACGGTATTTTTCACCTCACCCCAGCACCGGTCGAGGTCGCCAGCGGCAATACCGAGAACGTGGTCGTGACGTTCACGCCGGTGAAAGAGGCGCCGTATGCGAACACGCTCATCATCGACACCGATGATCTCGACAACCCCCACCTCGAGCTGCCCTTGACGGGCGCCGGGCTCACCGCCGCCAAGCTGGGCTTCATGCCGGCGATGCTCGACTTCGCCCGGGTCGCGGAGTGCGCGGGCACGGTGGCGCAGGTGACGCTCACCTCGGTGGGCACGGCAGATTTGATCATCACGGAGATCGGCTTCACCACCGAGACCTTCTCGGGGTTCGGCTTCGTCGGCTCGACCAAGACTCCGGCGACGGTGAAGATCACGGGCGCGAATGGCCTGCCGGGGCAGATTCAATTGACGGTGCGGCTGACCGTGCCCGCGGGCACCACGGGGCCGGTGACCGGCGGCATTCACCTCAAGACGACTGACCCTGATCAGGTCGACGTGGTCATCCCCATGACGGCGACGATCAACCGGGCCCCGGTGGGCGTCATCGCGATGCTCGGCAACAGCTCGCCGGGTGAGTTGGTGAGCCTCGATGGCAGTGGCTCGAGCGACCCCGACGGTGATTCGCCCATCACCTTCAAGTGGACGATTCGGTCGAAGCCGCTCTCGAGCACGACGGCGATCAACGAGCCGACCCGGGCGCTGACCTCGATGCGGCTCGACCCGCTGGTACCGGGCGCGTACGAGGTGCAGCTCGATTTGACTGACAGCACGGGCGTCAAGTCGTGCACTCCGGCGCGGGCGACGGTGGTGGCGGCTCCGGCGCAGAAGTTGTTGGTCGAGATGTTCTGGGACAACCCGGGCACCGACCTCGACTTGCACGTGCTCAAGGCCGAGGCGAGCGGGCTGTTCTCGGTCACCGATGATTGCTTTTTTCAAAACCGAAAGCCGATGTGGGGCGTGACCCCGGCCGATAACCCCGAGCTGGTTCGCGATGCCCTGACCGGCTACGGGCCCGAGGTCTTCGGCTACCAGAACCCGATCGACTCGACCTACCGCGCGGTCGTGGTGTTCAACAGCGAGCTGCTGTCGGCGACTCCACAGAGCAAGGCGACGGTGCGGGTGTACGAGTTCGGCGTGCTCAAGGGCGAATTTTCGAAGACGTTGACCAAGGCCAACGAGGTCTGGGAGGTCGCGTTCGTGACCTGGCCCTCTGGCGTCATTCGGGAGATTCCGTGAAGCGGGCGCTTGGTGGCCTGATGCTGGTCGCGCTGTTGAGCGGCTGCCCGAAGACCACCACCAAGGTCGATGCTGGCCGGCCGCCGGAGTGCACGACGCGCGCTGAATGCGATGCGGGGCTGATCTGCACGCCGCAATCGTATTGCGAGGGCTGCGGCTCGTCGGGGCAGTGCAGCGTCAAAGAGACCTGCTCGAGCGACACCCGCTTGTGCGCGCTGAAGGCAGGGTGGGGCACGCAGTGCATTCGCAACGAAGACTGCCAGGCGGGCAGCTGGTGCAAGCAGGGCCTGTGTCTCGAGCGCTCTGAAGTCTCACTCTGCCCGTTGGGCACCAAGGCGGAGTGCCCGCAGGGCCTTCGCTGCAACGTGGTGACGACGGTGTGTGAAGAAGACCTGGGCTGCTCGACCAACGACGACTGCTCTGGCGGAGAGCTCTGCAACCTCGGCAGCCGGGTCTGCGTGCCTCGCTGCACCGTCGATACGCAAGCCTCGGTGTGCGCGGCCGGTGAGCGCTGCGTCGAGGAGCGCTGCGTGCAATGCGCCACCAACGCCGAATGCGGAGTCGGGTTGATCTGCAACACCTCGGGTCAGTGCTCTGCGGGAGATCGCTGCTACACCGATCGCGACTGCATGGTGCCGCTGACCTGCTTCGTGCAGACCGGCGCGTGTCTGCCCAAAGCGCCTCCGTGCATCTCAGACGATGATTGCACCTCGGTGCAGCGGTGCGAGGTGAACAGCGGGCGGTGCGTCGCGAAGACCTGTCAGCCCGACC
Source organism: Archangium sp. (assembly GCA_031367385.1). Lineage (GTDB taxonomy): Bacteria > Myxococcota > Myxococcia > Myxococcales > Myxococcaceae > JAEUJT01. The sequence goes on from JANLPS010000527.1 coordinate 37,402, forward strand.
GCTATGAGCCCAACAACAGCGACACCAAGGCCTTCACCGTGGCCGCGGGGGCCTATCGAGACTTGACGTTGTGCGAGGCCGACGTCGATTGGTTCTCGATTTCGCTCAACCGCGGAGATCAGCTCGGGGTGAATCTCGACGCCGACCCGTTCAGTGAAAATGCGTACACCACGGTGATCAAAGACACGACCGGGCGAACGCTCTCGGGCGGGCACTTGCTGGTCAGCTACGTGGCGCCGCTGACTGCGAAGTACTTCGTGGTGATCAGCGCGACCGATGCGTTTCAAAGCTACGATTCGACGTTCTTGGTCTCGCGCGGCACGCCGTGTGACGATGACGCGAACGAGGCCAACGACGACGCGACGCACGCGACCGCGCTCAACAGCTCGACCCACATCGAGGGCGCCATCTGCCCGCAAGATCAAGACTGGTTCCGCGCGACCGTGCCTGCTTCGAGGGGCGCCAAGGTGTCGTTGACCAACTACGACTCCAGCAAAGGCCTGTTGCGGTTGTGCGTGTTCTCGAGCGATGGCACCTCGCAGCTCGGGTGCTCAGACGACGTCGCGCCGGTGGTGATGGCCTCGTCGGCACAGATCAGCGGAGCCACCGTGCTGGTTCGCGTGATCGGCAGCACCGATCGCATCGCCAACCCGTACACGCTCCAGGTGGAGTACCCATGAGACACGTTCTTCTCACCGCGATGGCGTTGGCCTTGGCGACGGCGAGCGCATGCAGCTGCGGGCCAGTCAAGACGGGTACCGACGGTGGGTCGGGCCTCGATGCGTCGGTGCGAGACGCAGGTGAAGTCGACGCAGGGCTGGGGACTCGAGTCGACGCGGGTCGGGAGCCGACGGCCGACGCGGGGTTGCCGCCTGAGCTCAAGATCAGCCGCGTGCTCCCACCGCGCGCGCCCTCGGCTGGCGGCGTGAATGTGCTGGTCGAAGGCTCTGGTTTTCTTCACAATTTCGCCGGGTCGGGCACGCAGGCCAAGCCGCTCACCGCGCTGAAGTTCGGCTCGAACACGGTCATCGATTTTCAGATCATCGATGATCAGACGCTCGAGGCCCGAGTCCCTCCGGGCGCGACTGGCAACGCGTCGGTCTCGATTCAGAACCCGAACGGCCGCCTGGTTTGCAACAACTGCTTCACCTACTTCGATGAGCTGGTGGTCACGGGCTTCACGCCCAAAGAGGGTGTGCTCGCCGGCGGCAACGAAGTCACCATCACCGGCACCGGCTTCACCAGCGATGTCGAGGTGCTCTTCGGTGGCCGCTCGAGCCCGAGCATCACCCTGGTGAGCGCGACGCAGCTGAAGGTCATCGCCCCTGAGGGTGCCGCGGCCGACGTGGTCGATCTCTCGGTGTACAACAAGAACGGCACCTCGACTCAGCGGCGCGCGTACCGTTACACCGGCGACCTTCGCGTCTTGAACATCGCCCCGCTCACCGGGCCCCTCGCGGGAGGCACCTCTGTCACCCTGACTGGCTCGGGCTTCACCGGCGCCACCGAGGTGAAGTTCGGAGCGAACGCAGGCACCGCGCTCACCGTCGTCTCTGACTCGCAGCTCACCGTCACCACGCCCGCGGGCACGGCCGGGGCGACCTCGGTCACCGTCACGACGCCGCAAGGCACGTTGACGATTCGAAACGGGTTCACCTACTTCGCTGCCGCCGGTGCTTTCGCCGTCTTCGGTGTGTACCCGCACGTGGTTCGCCCAGGTGAGGTGGTGACCGTGACCGGCCAAGGCCTCGACGCCGCCGTGCTCACCGCGAGCATCGGCGGAGTGCCTGCCACGGTCGGCATCAAGACCTTCTCGACGGTCACCCTCACCGTGCCCGCTCGAGGCGCTGCGCCGAGAAAGTCAGATCTGCTGATCAACTCGGCGACGTTGCCCGCGGCCATCACCTGGGGACTCGACGTGTTGAGCGTCACGCCCCCCACTGGCCCCTCGGCGGGCGGCACCGCCATCGCGGTGACCGGCGCTGCGTTGCCCGCTGACGCTGAGGTCTTCGTTGGGTCGCAACGCGCCACAGCCGTCACTGTGGGCAGCGAGACCAGCCTCACCGCGGTGACTCCGCCCGGCGCTGGTGGCGCTGCGAGCAGCGTTCGAATTCGCGAAGCCGCCGACCCCGAGAACGAAGCCAGCCTCTCGCAGGCATTCACCTTTCTCGAAGCGTTGGCGATCGGCCGCGTGCAACCCGACCGCGGCGCCATCGCTGGCAACACCCTGGTCACCGTGCTCGGCGCTGGGTTCGGCGACAGCACCGTCATCGTCTTCGCGAACAACCGCGCCAAAGACGTGAAGATCGTCGACTCGCATACGCTCACCTGCCGCACTCCGACGGGCGATGTGGGCACCGTCGATGTTCGAGCCGAGCGCCTCACACAGAGTGACAATTTGCCGGGTGGTTTCAGCTACTTCGACCCACGCAGCATCTCAGGGGGCGCCTCCGGTGGCCCGCTCGTCGGCACCTTGAACATCACCGTGCTCGACTCGACACAGGGCAACTACGGGGCTCCGGTGTCGCAGGCCAACGTGCAGCTGGGCCTCGACTCAGCGACTCCGTTTCAAGGCATCACCGATGCGCGCGGGCAGGTCACGTTTTCCGACCCCTCATTGGTCAAGGCGCAGACCGTCACCGTGTACAAAGACCTCTTCGAATCGGTCACCGTCACGCAGGTGGGCAGCGAGAACCTCACCGTGTTCATCGCGCGTACCGGAGGAGGAGGCGGCGGCTCGGGCACGGGCGCTGGTGGCACTCCGGCGTCGACCATCGCGGGGCGGGTGACCGGCTTCAAGGCCCCTCGCGTGCTCGCGTCGAATGAGGCGCTCGAGGCGCGGGTTTTTGTCGCGCAGACCTCGCTCTTCGGCGGCGCTCCGTTCGGTGGTTTTTCAACCCGCGCGGGCGAGAAGTGGCAGCTGACCTCAGACGGCGCGTCGTACCTCGTGGCCACCGGCGCGGGGCTGCACGCGGTGTACGCGGTCTTGGGCATCGTCGACTCGAGCACGATGAAGTTCACGCCGGTGACGATGGGCGTGAAGCGCGGAGTGACCACCTCACCCGACGTGCCCGCGACCGGTGAAGACATCGTGCTCAACATGCAGCTCGACCTCACCGTGCCGATCATCATCGACACACCGCTGACCTTCCCTGATCAGTTCGGGTTCGAAGTGCCTGCGAGCAACAAGGTCTACGCGTGGCTCGACCTGGGCGCTGAAGGCTTCATCCCCAACCCGAACAACTGGTCGACCGGCAAGGGCTTCTCGTCGTCGGTTCAATCGAGCGGCACGATGCTCAGCTTCCCCAACTTCCCTCAGCTCGACGGGTCGAACTTCGTGTTCTTGAACGAGGCCACGGCCACGACCGTGTACCCGGTGAGCTATTACTTTCGGAGGCAACCGGGCCCGATGACCGCCGGCGTCACCATCGGGCCACTGCTGCCTGCTCCGAGAATCGCACCGCTGGCTGACTTCAACGGCACCATCTCGTGGACGCTCGCCCCCGGCGCCGTGCCCGATCTGTTCAATCTTCAAATCGTTCGCCAATCGAACGCGGGGTCGATCACCGTGTGGGAGATGGTTTTGCCAGGCACCGAGACCGGAGTGGTCTTGCCCCCGAGCGCGGTCACCAAGCTGAAGACCGAAGAGCAGGGCAACACCCTGGTGCTGGTCATGTACGGCAGCCGCTCTCCGAAGTTCTCGTACAACCAGTGGACGTATGACTCGCTCTCGGGCGTGAGCTGGTCGAGCTTCACGCTCACCGTGACCGACGCGTTCAAGACCGCGCCATGAGGGCTTTGGGGCTGCTGCTGATCGCCGCCGCGCTCTGCGACTGCCGCGCCACCAAGCTCGGCACCAAGGGCTGTCAGCAAGACTCCGACTGCGGCAGCCCAGCGACCTCGTACCGGTGTGAGCCCCAGACCGGAGTCTGCTACTGCCGCACCGACGACGCGTGCCCGGGCTCCCAGTTCTGCAACACGGTGGGGTTCTGCCAAGACCGCGCGGGCTGCGAGGTGAATGCCGATTGTCTCGACGCCACCCTGACCTGCGATACCTCGAGTGGCTCGTGCGTGGCCAAGGGGCGCTGCAGCTCTGACCTCCAGTGCGCTCTGGGGCAGGTGTGCGACACCGCGAAGTCGAGCTGCGTGGCGGGGTGCCGAACGAGCGGCGACTGCAGTGGCTCTGCGTGCCGATGCGGCGAGGTCGCGTGCAGCTGCACCGGTACGACCCCCGAGGAGCGAGCGCGGTGCTCGATTGGGGTCTGCGACGCGTTCTTTTGTGCCGGCGCCGAGTTCTGCCGCTACGGAGAGCGGTGCGCTGCCCTCGACGGAGGCCGCGCGAGTTGCGTCAATGATTATGACTCCGACCTGCGCCCGTACTGCGACCGGTGCACCTTCGGCGGGGGCTTGAGCATCTGCGGTACCGGCGCGAATTATTGCCTCATCGATACCCGACACCAGGGCAGCAATTACTGCGGCACCGACTGCAGCGAAGGCCAGAGCTGCCCGCGCGGGTATGCCTGCCAAGACGTGATCGTCGTGAGCTCGCAGCAGCAATGCAACGCCGCCAGCCCGGCGTGCCCCGCGAACCCCGCGTTGCCGTGCACGACTGACACCGACTGCAAGCGCGGAGGCTCATGCGTCAAGGCTGTGGGCGCGGCGACCGGCTCGTGCGCGGGCAAGTGCGGCATCGACGAGGGCGACACCACCGGGTTTTGCACCTGCCAGGTCGACGCAGACTGCGCGCAAGAGACCTGCAGCACCGGTGAATGCAACATTTCGCGAAAGAAGTGCGTCACCGACGGTGACTGTCGAACGATTCGCTGCGTTGATTTTCAGGGCGGCGGCGGGTGCTTGATAGGCCAGAACTGCGCGCCTGATCAGGGGCTGTCGTGCGTTGAAGTGAGGTGAGTCGCTCCAGTGCAAGCAGGGTCCTTCGAGTCCCTCAGGACGAACGGCAAGGCCCTAAGGTACGGTCGGCCCGCCTTGCGCTCGCGATTTTTTCACGCTGACTTCGGTGTCGCCCCTCGATGGAGCGTGGGACTCGTGTTGCTCGCGACCCTGGCCTCCGCGGCACCGGGTGGTGATCAGAACACCAGCTCCGCCCCGGTTCGGCTCAGCCAGTACGCCCGCCGCACGTGGACGGGCCTCGACGGCTTGCCTGAAAACTCCGTCGCGGCGATGGCCTCGAGCGCCGAGGGCGCGGTGATGGTTGCCACCGAGATCGGCCCGTTTCGCTTTGATGGCATGCACTTCGTCCCCCTCTTGTGGGACCGCGAGTCGTGGGGCCGAATCGCCTCGTCGATGGTGACCCGCGGCGATGAGCTGTTCGTCGGCTCTGAGAGCGCGCTGGTTCGGTTTCGCCCCGCCCAGACCGACGTGATCGCCCTGCCAGACGACTGCAGTGGTGCGATCGCCCTGGCCATCGCCAGTGACAGCGCTCCGTGGCTGGTGTGCTTTCGCGGCGGCGTGATGCGGCTGGGGTCGAAGGGGCTCGAGCCCGTACCGACTCCCGGCGTCGCGCGGGGCCTCTACCAAGACGCCGATGGCACGATGTGGCTGGCCTCTGACGAAGGCGTGGTGGCCTTTCGAGACGGCGTCGCCACCCGCACGTGGACCGAGGCCGAAGGCCTGCCAGGCCGAGCCGCGCAACGCGTCACCCGTCGCCGGGCCGGAGGCGTGTGGGTCGGCACCAGCCGGGGCCTGGGCTTCATCGATGAGAAGGGTGTGGCCCACGTGGCTGGCCTCGAAGGGCAAGCCATCGGCGACGTCATCGAGCGCGCTGACGGGTCGGTGTGGGGCGCCCTGCTGCCAGGTGGCCTGTTTCGCCTCGAGGGCACGCACCTCGAAGAACAGCTCGCAAGCCAGGTGCCCGCCTGGGCCAACATCACCCAGTTTCTCGAAGACCCCGAGGGCTCGCTCTGGGTGAGCAGCTCGACCAATGGGCTCACCCGGCTTCACGTCGGCGTGGTCACTCCGATGGGGCTCGACGAGGGCTTGCGCTCGGCGATCTCGTGGTCGGTCGACGTGGGCTCCGACAACAGCACCTGGCTCGCGACCGATTCGAACGGCGTGTGGCACGACCAGAACGGCCTGTTCACCCACTACGGCGCCGAGAGCGGGTTGGGCAACCTTCGCCTGTTCGCGGTGCACGTCGATGAACTAGGCACCCTCTGGGTCGGCGCACAGGAGGGCCGGCTGTACCGCTTCGATGGCACCCGCTTCGAAGAGCGCCGCCGCGACCTGGCTCACCCAGAGAGCGCGGTCAGCGCGATCACCTTCGACCCGAAAGATCACACGCTGATCATCGGCACCGACTCCGGCGTGCTGCGCGAAGAGAAGCCCGGCGTGTTCACCGCCCTCGAGGCGCCGCTGCGGGTCGAGGTCACCGATTTCACCTGGGCGAAAGACGGCACGTTGTGGGTCTCGAGCTCGCGCGGCTTGTGGCACGTCGAGAATCAAAAGCTGGTTCGGGTCGTACCGGCCTTGCGAAGCAGCCTCTCGGCGCTGATCGAGCGTGATGACGGCTCGTTCTGGGCCGCGACCAACGACCGGGGCATCGCACGCATCGACCCGCGCACCGGGTCGGTGACCACCTGCGGCGAAGCGCAGGGCCTGCCGCACAACAACACCTGGTCACTGGTGCGCGATCACCTCTCTCAGTTCTGGGTGAGCTCGAACTTTGGCATCTGGTCTGCGAATGAAGCCGACCTCGACGCGTGCCTGACACAAGGCGCTCGGCTGAAGCCCTCTCGGGTGCTCGGTGCCGGCGATGGCATGCGAGACCGCGAGTGCTGCGGTGGCTACCAGTCGCCCGCGGTGGTCGCGCCCGATGGCCGAATCGTCTTCGCCTGCGTGCAAGGCGCGATGACCGTGTGGCCCAAGCACACCACCAACCTGGTGAAACCGTCGTTGCGCATCGACCGGGTCGACGTCGACAGCGTGCCCACCCAGAAGACCTCGTCAGTCGTCACCGGCAGCCGGGGCCGCGTGGTGTTCGCCTTTTCGGTCTACAGCTACCGTGACCCCTCGGCGGTGCGCGCGAAGTACCGGCTCGAGGGCTTCGAGCAAGAATGGACCCTCGCCAGCGACGACCGCACCGCGCAGTACACGAACCTCCCGCCGGGCCGGTACCGCTTTCACGTCATCGGGGCCAACGAAGACGGCGTGTGGAACGACGAGGGCACCTGGGTCGACATTTCGATTCCTCCGCGGCTGTGGGAGCAGTGGTGGTTTCGCAGCCTCGCGGTGCTGCTGGTACTGCTGGTCGTCGGCACTTGGGTTCGCGTGCGTGAAGCCCAGCTCAAGACCCGTGAAGCCGAAGTCGCGCGGCTGGTGGCGCAGAAGACCGAAGAGTTCGAGCGCGCGAAGATCGAGGCAGAGCAGACCACCCGCGCCAAGACCGATTTCTTGGCCAACATGTCGCACGAAATTCGAACCCCGCTCAACGCGGTGATCGGCGCCTCAGAGCTCTTCGACCTCACCTCGTTGACGCCTGATCAACGCGAGTACCTTGACTTGATTCGCACCAGCGGAGACGCACTGCTCTCGCTAATCAACGACGTGCTCGATTTGTCGAAGATCGAGGCGGGCAAGATGCAGCTCTCGACCTCGCCCTGCGATGTTCGGGTGTTGGGTACGCGGGTCACCGACCTGCTGGGCCTCACCGCGCGAAAACGAAACCTGCTGCTCTCGTACGACTGCACGCCCGAGGTGCCCCGCTGGGTGATGATCGACGAGGCCCGGTTGCGGCAGGTGCTGCTCAACCTCATCGGCAACGCGATCAAGTTCACCGCGCAGGGGGCGGTGGTGGTGGTGGTGAATTCAGAAGGGCCCGCGCGGCTGCGGTTCACCGTCATCGACAGCGGCATTGGCCTCAGTGAAGAGCAGCTCGGGCGCCTGTTCAAAGCCTTCAGCCAGGCCGACACCTCGACCTCTCGGCGCTATGGCGGCACCGGGCTGGGCCTGGCCATCTCTGAACGGCTGGTCACGCTGATGGGGGGCCGCTTCGAGGTCAGCAGCACGCTCGGGCAAGGCAGCCGGTTCTCGTTCGAGATCAACGCGCCCCCGTGCGCGCCTCCAGGGGTGACCGTTGGCCCTGACGACGCGCTGCCGGCGCTCAAGGTACTGCTGGTCGACGACAACCTGATCAACCTGCGCGTCAGCTCAGACCTGCTGGTGCGCCTGGGCATGGACGTGGTGCGCGCTCAGTCAGGTGAAGAGGCGATCGCCTGCGCCACCCGCGAATCGTTCGACCTGGTGCTGATGGACCTGCAGATGCCGGGGATGGACGGGCTCACCGCGACCAAGCGCTTGTTTGAGCAGGTGCCCAACCCACCAATCGTGGTGGCGCTGACCGCCAACGCGCTCGAAGAAGACCGCCAGGCCTGCCTTCAAGCGGGCATGCGCGACTACCTCACCAAACCGGTCAGAAAAGACGCCTTTGCGAAGCTGATTCGCAGCCTCTTTGTTCGACCAGAGCGGGTATAGCGCTGCCATGCGCATTGCCTGCATCGGAGCCGGCCCGGCTGGCCTGTACTTCGCGGTGTTGATGAAGAAGGCCTTCCCCGACTCCAGCATCGACGTGTACGAGAAGAACCGGGCTGAAGATGCTTTCGGCTGGGGCGTGGTGTTCTCACGCGAGACGCTCGGCAACTTGAAAGACGCCGACCCCGAGAGCTACGCCGCCATCGAGTCGCGCTTCGCCTATTGGGACGACATCGAGACCTGGGTGGGCCGCGAGAAGACGGTCTCGACCGGTCACGGTTTTTGCGGCCTGGCGCGCCGCGAGCTGCTCGAAATTTTGCAACAGCGCGCCGAAGCGCTGGGCGTGCGCCTGCACTTTCAAGCCGAGGTGCCGACCGAGCCGCTGCCCCAGGTCGACCTGATCATCGGCTCCGACGGCGTGCACAGCCCGCTGCGAGAGAAATACGCCTCGGTCTTCAAGCCCAGCATCGAATGGGGGCAGTGCAAGTTCACCTGGCTCGGCACCACCAAGCCGCTCCAGGCCTTCACCTTCATCTTCAAGCAGACCCAGTGGGGGCTCTTCGCGGTGCACGCGTACCCGTTCACCCGCGAGCCGATGCAGCCCTCGGGCGCGCGCTCGACCTTCATCGTCGAGTGCCACCACGACACCTGGCAGAAGGCCGGCCTCGAGCACATGACCGAGGCGCAGTCGGTCGACTTTCTGCAGCGGCTCTTTGCCGACGACCTGGGCGGTCACGCGCTCTGCCCGAACAAGAGCATCTGGCGCACTTTCCCCACGGTGAAGTGCGAGACCTGGCGTCACGGCAACCTCGTGCTGCTGGGAGACGCCGCGCACACCGCCCACTTCTCCATCGGCTCGGGCACCAAGCTCGCGCTCGAAGATGCACTGTCGCTGGCAGCGCTGTTCGTGAAGCACGGCGCGGGCGCTGTCGAGCCGGTGCTCGCGGCGTACGAGACCGAGCGGCACGGTGAGGTGGCCCGAATTCAAAAAGCCGCGCAGACCAGCCTCGAGTGGTTCGAGCACACCGCGCGGTACTCGCAGCAGACCCCGCTGCAGCTGACCTTCAACCTGATGACCCGCAGCAAACGAATCACCTGGAGCAACCTGCGCCAGCGCGACCCCCGCCTGGTCGAGCGCATCGACAGCTGGTTCGCCGAGCAGCACGGCACGACGCGAAACTCCGATGGGTCGGCGCCGCCACCGCTGTTCGCGCCGCTCACCTTGCGTTCGCTCACCTTGCCGAACCGGGTGGTGGTCTCGCCGATGTGCCAATACTCCGCCACCGACGGGGTCATCGACGACTGGCACCTGGTTCACCTCGGCAGCCGTGCGGTCGGCGGGGCGGGCCTGGTCATCACCGAGATGACTGACGTGTGCCCCGAGGGCCGAATCACTCCGGGCTGCGCCGGGGTGTGGAACGAGGCACAAGCCTCGCAGTGGAAGCGGGTGGTCGAGTTCGTTCACCGGCACTCCAGCGCGAAGATCGGCATTCAGCTGGCGCACGCCGGTCGCAAGGCCGCTCGCGGTCTGCCGTGGCAAGGCGAACAGGCGCTCGACGCCGCGCACACCTGGCCCATCGTCGGGCCCTCGGCGATTGCGTTCTCGAAGGGGTATCAAACGCCCCGCGCGTTGACCGTGGCCGAGCTCACCGTGCTCACCCAGCAGTTCGCCGACGCCGCCAAGCGAGCCGACTGGGCCGGGTTCGACCTGGTCGAGCTGCACGCCGCCCATGGCTACCTGCTCTCATCGTTTCTCTCGCCGCTCTCGAACGTGCGCACCGACGAGTACGGAGGCTCGCTCGAGAACCGCATGCGCTTTCCGCTCCAGGTGTTCGACGCGGTGCGAGCGGTGTGGCCTTCGCACAAGCCCGTCTTCGTTCGCATTTCAGCGACCGACTGGCTCGAACCCGACGGCATGACCACTGAAGACTCGGTCGTCTTCTCTCGTGCGCTCAAGGCCCACGGCTGCGACGTGGTCGATGTGTCGACCGGAGGCAATGTGCCCGACTCGAAGCCCGATTACGGCCGCATGTACCAGGTGCCCTTCGCCGAGGCGGTGCGCTTCGGGGCCGGCATCACCACCATGACCGTCGGCGCCATTCTCGGAGCCGACCACGCCAACACCGTGCTGGCCGCTGGCCGGGCCGACCTGTGCGCCATGGCCCGACCTCACCTGACAGACCCCTACCTCACCCACCAGCACGCCCAGGCAGAGGGCGTCGATGGGCTCGAATGGCCCAAGCAGTATGAGAATGTTGCGCCCCGTTTGAAGGCTCAGCGGTGAGGTGTTGGGCCGTATCCCCCCCGAATTGATCAGAAAATTCGTGCTCTGGGCTGACGCCTGTCTAGAGTCAGGGTGTGTCTTTCAGTGGTCTCGTGGGTGGTCGCTTCGTGGTCGGCCCCACCATCGCTTCCGGTGGCATGGGGAAGGTGTATCGAGCGCAAGACCAGGAGACCGGCGGAGAAGTAGCGCTCAAAGAGCTGGCCTTAGACGGTGAAGAGGCCGCTGGGCGCTTCGAACGCGAGGCTGTGATGCTCAGCGCCCTCGAGCACCCGAACATCGTTCGCTACGTCGCGCACGGGCAACACCAGGGCCAGTGGTACCTGGCGATGGAGTTCGTGCCCGGAGAGCCGCTGAGCGCGCGCATTCAACGCGAGGGCCTGACCATCGACGAATCGGTTCTCGTCGCAACGCAATTGGCCCGGGCGCTTGGCGCACTGCATGCGAAGGGCTTGGTGCACCGCGACATCAAGCCTCCGAACTTGATGGTGCCGACCAACGGCATCGAGCCGCTCAAGCTCGTCGACTTTGGCCTGGTGCGCAAAGGCGAGGGGCTCTGGTCGCTCACGCGCACCGGCGTGGCGGTGGGCTCTCCCGGGTACATGTCTCCCGAGCAGGCGCGCGGAGACAAGACGCTGATTGCGTCGTCTGACGTCTACGCGTTGGGCTGCGTGCTGTATCTGTGCCTCACCGGGCACCGACCCTTTCCCGGCGACCATGCGGTGGCGGTGCAGGCGAAGATTCTGGCCTACGACCCGCCGGGGCCGATGCTGCGAAACTCCGAGGTGCCACCCTCGCTGTCGGCGTTGGTGATGCGCATGCTCTCGCGCGATCAGCAGATTCGGCCGCAGACGGGCAACGAGGCGTTGGCGCTGCTCGAGCAGATACCTCCGACCGGTTCGACGACCAAGACGCGGCTTCGGCTGCGCACGCCGTCGATTCGGTTCACCACGCCGAGCGATTCGACCGCCGAGGTCATCATTCGGGCGCGCACCTTTGCGATCGCCGCGACGCCGCTGTCTGAGAATGAAGATGGCGAGCCTTTCGAGCACCCGCCTGAGGTGCTCAAGGCGCTGCAAGACCTGGCCAACCAGCACGCCGCGAACCTGGCGGTCATGCCCGATGGCGCGTGTGCCTTCGTGGCCCGTTCGGTCGATCGTGGCCTCGATCGGGTGATGCCGGCCTGCCAGCTGGCCCTCGAGACGGCGCGGCGTTTTCCTGACTGGGTGGTGGCGATGGCGCTCGGTGGCGAGGCCGCCGACGAGGTCGTTGACCGGGTGATGCACTTGTTGGCCGCCGAGCAGATGCAGGCCTATTTGTCTCAAGGCGGCGGAGGCGTGCGCACCGACGAAGAGAGCGTTCGCCGCGCCGGCCCGCTGATGGAGTGCATCAATCGGCAGGGCAAGCACTACCTCATCGCCTTGCGTGCCTGAGCGCCGCAGTAAATTCAGACGCTTGGCTGAGGTTGTAAGAAATATTGCGCCGAATTAGGGCCAGAGGCGTCATGCACAGCATGGACTCGAACGACACGCTTGATCGCTGGCTGCAAACCGTCTCCGACGAGGAGGCGATTCGCGCGCTCACCCACGCCTTGGCGGTGGTGAAGGTGCGCGCCGAGCTTCGTCAGCAACAACACGTATCGACGCCGTCGCCGGTGCCTGCAGCGCCTCCGCCCGCGACCATCGAGTCACCGGTCGACGCCGCGTCGATGCGCAAGCCCTCACTCGAGCAGGCGCTCTCGGTGCAATTGCAGCCCGAGCCCGCGGCTGATCAATCGCGCATCGCGGTGCCGGTGGCCGAGGCGGCGGTCGAGGTCGTCACTGCGCAGGTGCCGGTGCCGACGGTGGTGGTCGATGATCTGCAGAACACGAAGACGTTGGTCTCAGCGCTGACCGAGGCCACGCAGCCTCCGGTGGTGGCGGTCGAGACCGATTCGTCGGTGGCGTCGACGTTCAACCGGGCGACCGCGAAGACGTTGGTGTTCGACCGTTCGACGATGAGCAGCGACGAGATCAAGCCCGAGGCGGCGGCTCAGCCCGAGGCGAGCGAGCCGGTGGCGATTGATCAGGCGTCGATGGGCAAGACGATGCAGTTTGGGGTGATCACGCCGGTGCCGGCGGCGGTCGAGACCTCGGCGTCTGTTGCGAAGACGCTGTTGTTCACGGCCCCGGCTGCGCAGACCACCGCGATGATGCCGCGCCGCGACTCGATTGAGGAGTCGCTGCTGGTGCCGCAGCGAAACAAGCTGGCGGTCATCGCGATGCTGGCCGCAGGCGCGCTGCTGCTGGTCGGCCTGGGTGCGTTGGTCGCGGCGGTGTTGAGCCCGAGTGAGCCGGTGGTGGTGGTGGCTCCGAAAGAAGATGAGCCGGTGAAGGCGGCTGCGGCCGAGGGGGTGACTCCAGTACCGGTAGCCGCGCAGATGACCGCGCAGCAGACGCAGGAAGCAGTGCAGCGGGCCAGGGCGGCGGCTGAGAGCGCGGCCGAGGCGAAGCGCGTCGCGGCTGAAGAAGATGCCGAGCGCATGGCGGCTGCGAAGGCGCCGACGTTGGCTCCCGCGCCGGTGGTTGAGGCGAAGAAGGTGGCGCGCACGGTGGCAGAGCCGATCTCGGCTGAGAAGCCGGCGATGGTGGCGGTGTCTCCCAAGGCGGTCGTGCCTGCGCCGGCTCCGGCTCCGGTGGTTGCTCCGAAGAGTGTTGCCGCGCCCGCGCCCGTGATGGCCGCGTCGGCGAAGACGGTGGTGGCGCCCGCGCCGGTGGCTGCGAAGCATGCGGCGCCTGCGCCGGTGGTTGCTCCCGCTCCGAGGCGCGGCTCGCAGTCGGCTGACCCGCTCGATTCGCGACGCTGAGCGCGCAGTCGAAGGACGAGCGAGGCGCCCCCGTTCATCCTGAGCGAAGCCCGGAGGGCGCAGTCGAAGGACCCACGTCGAGTCGAGGGTCCTTCGAGTGCCTCAGGACGAGCGAGGCCACCCGTTGATCCTGAGCGAAGCCCGGAGGGCGCAGTCGAAGGACGAGTCTCTCAGGACGAGCGGGGTGGGCCCCAACAGATTCTCAGTTCCACCGTCGCCATTCGTCTTCGTAGTAGCGAACGAGCACCTGGTTGTTGAGCCGATTCACCTCAGCCGGCACCTGGCTCATGTCTTTCGCGAACTGAAACAGGCTCGGCATCGTCGGCTCATCGAGAAAGCGCAGCCCGTCGGGCAACGCATGCCGAACCTCGAGTGGCGCGAGCGACGCCAGCACGTACCCCCACTCGCCAAACGAAGGCACCCACACATGGTACGGCTGCGTGACGAACCCCGTCGCCCGCAGCGTCGCGTCGATGCACCAATAGCTCTGCCGCGCGAACAACGGTGAGGTGCTCTGAATCACGGTCACCGCTCCGGGCGCCAAGTGCGACTTGAGCAGCCCGTAGAACCGCGTCGTGTACAGCTTGCCGAGCGAAAAATTATTCGGGTCTGGAAAATCGACGATCACCACGTCGAAGCGCTGATCATGCTCGGTCAACCACTGCATCGCGTCGTCGTTGATCAAATGCATCTTCGGGCTGTCGAACGAGTGCCCGTTGAGCGTCGCCAGCTCTGAGTACCCGACCGCCAGCTTGGTCACCGCACCGTCCAAATCGATCAGGGTGATCGATTCGACCTCGGGGTAGCGCAGCACCTCGCGCGCCGCCAGCCCATCTCCGCCGCCCAAAATGAGCACCTTCGCGCGATTGAGCGCGGCCCGAAACGCCGGGTGCACCAACGACTCATGATACCGGTACTCGTCGACGCTCGAGAACTGCAAGTTGCCGTTCAAGAAGAGCGAAAACCCGCGGTGCCCCCGCGTCACCACGATGCGTTGATATGGCGTCGACTGCGCGTGCACGATCTCGTCGTTGTAGAGCTGCTCTTCGAACATCGTCGTCATCGTCTCGCCAAAGGCGAACGCGATGATCAACACCGCCGAGACCACCACCGCCTTGATTCGCAGCCGAATCACCGGGCCGATCACGCTCTCGAGCAACCAGGTGCTCCACAGCCCGACCAGGGCGTTGATCAACCCGAACAACAACGACGTGCGCACCAGCCCCAGCCGCGGCACCAACACGATGGGAAACAGCAACGAGGCCACCAGCGAGCCCAGGTAGTCGAAGGTCAGCACCCGGCTGACCAGGTCTTTGAACGCCAGCTGCCCCTTCATGATGCGCAGCAGCAGCGGTATCTCGAGCCCGACCAGCGTGCCCACCAGCAACACGATGCCGTAGAGCGCGACCCGAAACGACGCGCCGCTGCTGAAGGTCGCGAAGAGAAAGGGCGCCGAGACGCCGCCCGCCAAGGCCACCGCGAGCTCGATCTCGACGAAGCGTTGCCCAAGGCCCTTGTCGATGAAGCGCGAGAGCCACGCGCCGATGCCCAACGCCGAGAGATACACGCCGATGACCGTTGAGAACTGGGTCACGCTGTCGCCCAGCAGGTAGCTCGCGAGGGTGCCGACGATCAGCTCGTAGACCAGCCCGCACGTCGCGATGACCAACACCGTCAAGAACAGCAGCGAGCGATTCACCAGAGCGGTGTCTCCCAAACCTTGAGCAAGTTCAAAGGCTTTCGCTGTCGCCGCCAGTGCCCTTGTTTGGCGCAGTTGAAATCGGGGCGTGCCGATACCCCAGCATGCACACTCCACTTTCTGTTTCGCGTGCGATGGCAACCCTGACTGCGTCGCTGGTGCTGCTGACCGCCTGTGGCACCGACACCGTGATGGTCAAGACCAGCCTGGCAGGTGACGAGCCCTTCGTTCGCGTCGCTCGCTCGGCTCTCAGCTCGGGCAGCGATGGAGGCACCAACGCCGACGGCTACGTGAGTGGAGACAACGAGAGCTTCTACCTCGCCATCAACAAGTCACAGCTCGGGCAGCGCTGGTTTCTCTCGGCCTACCTGACGCAGTGGCACCCGTCCCAGAACATCCCCGTGCGTACGCTGGGCACCAAGGTGGTCAGCTTCAAGGTGCAGAACGGCAAGCTCTTCGTCTTCGACACCACCGACGGCAAAGCCTGGAGCGACGTGCTCGACCCCTCGGTCGTCGTCGAGGCCTACCCGCTGGTGACCGACTTCGCGCCCTTCAACCAGCTCACCGGGAGCGGCAACTACGTGCTCTTCGACCCGTCTGCGGGGCTCAACCGCTTCGACGTGGTGGGCGATGACCTCGCCGCCAGCCGCTCGACCCGGTTTCAAATCGACCTGTCATACCTGCAGCGCTTTCGCAGCCTGAGCGACGGCATCTCGTTCGACCAGGTCTTCACCGGGTACACCGAGACCGCCATGCCGGGAGTCACCGGCTTCGAGCAACCCTTTCGCGGCTCAGGCACCGTCTCGATTGCCCTGCGCAAGTACACCGATGGCGCCGGGTTCGTCTCGAGCGAGCTCGTCAGCAACAACTACTTCGGCAGCACCAACGTGCAGTACGTGAAGAACGCGGGCGGCCAGAAACAGAACGCCGTGAAGTGGAACATCAAGCCCGGCATGCAGCCGATACCGTGGCGGCTGACCAAGAGCATCGAGCGCCTCAAGGCCGACCCCCGCTTGGCTGGCATCGACATCGAGGGCGCCTTCGCCCGCGGCATCACCGGGTGGAACGACGCATTCGGGTTTCAGGTGTTCAAGGTCGAGCCGGGCCAGGCTTCAGACTCCTTCGGCGACGACGACAAGAACTTCGTGGTCATCGACACCAACCCGAGCATGGGCTTCGCCTTCGCCGATTGGCGCGAGAACCCGAACAGCGGCGAAATTCGCGGCGCCTCGGTGTACTTCTCGAGCGTCTTCATCGAGGGGGCGATTCAATCTGCTCCGGTCGACGTCGACGGTGGCACGACCGACCCCTTCCCCTTCCCCTGGCCGACCGGTGACGCCGGAGTCGGTGGGACCGATGGCGGCAGCAGCTGCGCAGCTCCGACCGGTTTGGTGCTCAGCGCGGTCTTCGGAGGCCAGTCGGCCTCGGGCCCGCGCAACCAAGACTACGTCGAGCTTCACAACCGAGGCCCCAGCGCGGTCTCGCTGAGCGGCTTGTCACTGCAGTACGCCTCGGCGAATGGCACGGCCTGGCAGGTGGTGCCGCTCAAGGGCGCCATCGCGGCCGGCGGGTTCTACCTGGTCGGCTTCGCGGCGGTCTCTGATGGCGGAGTCGCCCTGCCCACGGTTGATCAGACCAGCCAGATCAACCTCTCTTCGGGCTCAGGCAAAGTGGCGCTGACCACCGGCACGACGCCGCTCACCGGGGCGTGCCCCGGCGTCTCGACCGATGGCGGCTTCGGCAGCGCTGCATTGATCGATTTTCTCGGGTACGGCTCAGCCAACTGCAGCGAGGCGATGATGCCGGCACCGATGGCGTCAATCGCCTCGGCGGTGGTGCGCAGCGACGTGTGCGTCGACGACGACATCAACTCGTTCGACTTCGCGCTCCAGCCGCCGAACCCCCACACCTCGGCCAGCGCCCCGGTGGCGTGTGGCTGCACGTCGACGGGTCCGACCGGTCCAGGGACTCCGCATGGCAGCGCTGATGGTGGCACTACGATCATCGCGCAGCCTCATGCGTTGGTCGCCCCGTCACTCCGCTGGAGCTCGCTGAAGAGCCCGACGGTCTGCGCGCTGCCGCCGCACCCCAAGAAGGCGCTCACGGCCGGCCTGACCCGAAAAGACTTCATCGAGAAGATCATCACCCACACCCTGCTTCATGAGATTGGGCACACGCTGGGCCTGCGTCACAACTTCAAAGGCTCGTTCACCGACTCCTCGGTGATGGACTATTTGCGCGACGAAGACGCGGTGTTGCTCAGCTCACCGGGCACCTACGATGTCGCCGCGGTGAAGTTCTTGTACGGCCTCTCGCCGTTTCCTCCCTCGAGCGACTTCTGCACCGACGAAGACACCGTGGTCGACTCGGCCTGCGCGCAGTTCGACGCCAAGGCCAACCCGCTGACCGACGACGCGACACCGGCCTTCAAGCGTGCCGCTCGCTCGTTCATCAGCGCAGGCAACGGGCTGAGCTACTGGGCCATCTGGGGCGTGAGCCGCTTCGTGCGGGCCCCCAAAGACGACGCGCAGCGAATCGAAGCGCTCAACGCGTTGATGTCAGATGTGGCCCCGCCGCTGAGCCCCGAGGTCTTGGCGCTCTCACCCACGGCCGCCGCGCACGCCGACTACCTGGCCGCGCTGCTGCTGCAGAACCTGTTCACTTCGACGTGGCAGTACCGAGATGAGATCACCCTCAACCCGGCGATGACCGACCCGGCCTTCGCGCACCAAGTGGCCGCGATGGCCAAGAACATCATGATCAACAGCGATGGGCATCGGTCACTCGACACACGCTACAGCATGGTCGCCGTGCTCAAAGAAATGCAGAGCGTCGCGGCCTACCAGGCGCTGGTGAGCGGCCGGGCGGCGTTGGTGACCGAGCGGGCTGGCTACACGCCAGAAGACCAAGCGTTGATCGACGACTTGATTCGACGCATCGACCTCGCGAACTCGCCCTACTTCAGGTGAGTCGTCACGAGAGGTGATCGATGATGCCGGTCACCGAGTCGCCCGGAAACTGCTTCATCAAAATCGCGAAGCGGTTCGGGTACATCGCGCGGTACTTCTCGAAGCGAGGCGTGCCGCGGGTCGACAAGAACATCGCGGTCGACTCGGCGACGTCTTCACGCAGCGACGACTTGCCGTAGTCCGAGACCGGCAGCCCATCAGCGGCCACTGCCTTTCGCCAGGGGTCCCACAGGGGCCCGTTTTCGTCGTCGCCCCACAGCTTCAGGCTCCAGACGTGACCGGCCTCATGGTTCAAGTTCTCCATGATGTTCTTGACCGGGTTCGGGTCGCGCGTCGGGTAGATGTCGAGCGTGCCAACCGAGTCGCACGACATGAACGAGGTGAAGCCACTGGTGCCGTAGATCTTCGCCCAGGCCGCGTCATCGGGGTTGGCGTCGGGGTTGAGCCTGATCGAGCTGACCAGCGCTCGGCTCTCGCGAGGCAACGCGGCGACGGCGGAGGCCACTTCGTCGGCAGTGTGCTGATGGGGGCGGCTGTAGACCTTGTCTTGCGGCTCGTAGATCGAGATGTGGCTGTCATTGCCGGCGACGGTCAGCTTGTACTTGCTCGCGTCGGTCTCTTTGGTTCGAAACTTGAAACCAGGCACCAGCGTGCCCACGTCGAGAAAGTACCTGAGCGGGGGGCGAGTCGAATCGCTCAGCTCGAGCGCGATGTTACCGGGCAGCACCGGCGTCGATGACAGGGCTTCGAAGAGTCGTTTCGCTTGTTCTTGCGGCGTCGCGTCGGCAAAGCCGCCCACTGTGGTCTTGTTCATCAGACCCCAGCGGGTCAGCTTCGAGCGCATGTCATCGCCGGTCAGCAAGGCATCGAGCTGGGTTTTCTGCAGGGGGGTGAGCGCACCCCACACGGGCATCGCTTTGATCGCGGTGAGGGTGAGCCCACCCTGGCTCGATTCGTTCACCACGCCCAGGCGTCTTGCCCGCTCAGGGCTGGCATGCACGTTCACCGCGGCGGCGGGCAACGAGACATTGGTGAGCCTGGGCCGGGTGCCCTCACCGATTTGCGCCAGCGGGTCGAACCCGTCGCCCGCGAGCTGCACCTCGTTCGAAGAGACCGTCGGCTTCGTCTGATCAGTCTCGCGACCGAGGTTCACTCGGCTGAGGCTCTGAGGTGAATTCACCGAAGGCATACAGGGTATTCGCCCGCCCCCAGTGGAAGTTGCCCAAGGAATAATGACCCTTTGCGTTACCTGTAAGGGCGCGGGGTTCAGGGGGGAGGTGAAGACAGGCGTGATGAGCTTTCCCAATCGCTGAGAGACTCTCAAACTCCACTTACATGCGAATTCGTCGAGCGATGGTGTTGGCGGTGTTGGCGTTGCGGTGCGGCGGTCTTGTTTCAGGCGGGCCGCAACCGGTTCTCGATGCCGGGAGCCAGGCCACGATCGACGGGGGCTCCACCGGCAGCGATGCGGGTACGGGCTCCGGGTCAGACGCCGGCGTGAATGACCCGTTCGACGCAGGCCCGTCGCCCGGCCGCATGGTCTGGGTGGTGACCGGCCAAGACATGCGGCACATGGTCTCGTTCGACGGGCTGACCTGGGAGCACGACGAGTACATCGCGGCAAACGGTCTCGACAACGCGTTCACCGGCGTCGCCATCGGCAACCACGCCATCGTCATCTCGGGAGACCCCGGCATCTACCGCAGCACCGATGGCATCAGCTACGCGCTGGTGTTGCCCAAGACGAGCATGTACGGCTTTCACTCGTCGCAGGCGCTCTACGCCAACGGGTACTTCATGGTGGTGGCGGGCGCGTGGTCGTTTCGCTCGGTCGATGGCCTGACCTGGGAGTCGAAGAAGGGCACCGACGGCGCCTCGGGGCATTGGCATGGGTTGATCTTCGCCACAACCAGTGGCTCGCGCTGGGAGATCAGGTGCGAAAGCTCTCTGACAACGGGCTCGACTGGCACGACGTGGCGGCGTTCGAGAAAGACACCTTTCAAGACGTCGCGTACGGCAACGGCCAGTACCTCGCCGTGGGCCGGGTCGACACCACCGTCGACGGAGGGCCCGCAACCGGCGCCGGGTGGATCGCTACGTCGACCGACGCCAAGACGTGGTCGCGCAAGCCAGACCTCGCGACGGTGTACAACACGGGGCTCGCGACGGTCGCGTTCGGCAACGGCATGTTCTTCACCCGGCGCGCGGGCGACGTGATGCGCAGCCCCGACGGTGAGAGCTGGTCGTTGTTCTGCAAACCGGCATCACCGGCCGGGCTCACCTTCGAGAACGGGCAACTCGCCTCGGCCGGGTGGCGCACCGAGGCCGCGCTCTACTCACCCGATGCGGGCCGGTTCATCTCTGGCTACACCGGCACGCACCCCAACCGCTACGACGACGCCGGCATCGAGCCCTGGTTCACCGGCTTCGCGATGGGCGAGCTGTAGGTGGGTGATCGAAAGACCATGTAATCGTTTGGGTTTGTGCTTGTGCTTCGAGTTCAGCGCGGAGAATAGTTTCCGTCCCGGCCGGACCTTCGAAAGACCCCCTTGAACCAACGAACTGCGGTGCTGCTCGGCGTAGCGCTGGTGGCGCACGTCGCCTCTGCTGAGACGTACTACGGCCGCAACCCGGTCAACGAAGGCCACCTGACCATGGTCGGCTACCAGAACGGCACCACCTTCGAAGTGCGGGCGCTGCCGTCGAACACGTTGGTGCAGGGCGGCACCGTCAATCAGCTGAGCCGCGTGCAGCTCACCCTGGGCGCGACGCGCGAATTCAAGCTCACCACCTCGCGGCCGTTGCTCGCGCTGCTCGAGTACGACTGCTGCAACTACTCCGGCAGTTGGTACTACCCCACGACCGACGGGCGAAAATTTTACGGCCGAACCTTCTACGTCACGACCGTCGCCAACGGTGGCGCGCAGCAGTGGGTGTACACGCGCGATGCCGCGGTGGTGACGGTGCGCGACGCCTTCGGCACCGTCGTCGCGACCAGCCCCGCGCTCGCCGCCAATCGCAGCTGGGCAATACCCGGGCTCGTGCCGGTGCAGACCTACAGCATCACCTCGACCGGCAACATCACGGTCGCGACCAACTCGGGCAACGGCTTCACCGAGGTGCCGCCAGTGCCGAAGGTGGTCGGCGGCCAACTCGAAGACTGCAACAACGACGAGGGCCTCACGTTCAATTTCGCCACCTACAACTGGTCGCGCGGCACCATCGCCGTGTTCAACCGCGGCGCGTCGGCGGTGACCTTCAGCTTGACCAGCTTGGCTGACGGCTCGCCCATCGCCGGGTACCAGAACATCAGCGTGCCGGCGGGTGGCTTTCTGCACAACGCCGGTCTGCCCGACCTGGGCACCGCGACGTATCAGCTCATCGCCACCGGGCCGGTCACGCTGTGGGCCGGCGACCAAGAAGGCGGAGGCACCATCGCCGACATGGGCGACGACGTCACCATCACCCAAGGCGCCAGGGGGCAGGCCTTTCTCGTCGACACCGCCACGCAGGGCGCGACCCTCTTCGCGTTCGAGCCCAACACGGTGGTCACGTATTCAGACGGCGTCACCAGCACCACGGTCACTCTGGGCACCGATGGCTTCGTGAGCCTGACGGCGGCTGCGCAGCTCAACACGCTCTTCACCGTGACCGCGAGCAAGCCTTCCGCCGCGCAGGTTACCGGCGGCAACGGGCTCAACGACTGGGGCGTGCAGCTGCGCCCGGCCACCAGGCTCGACACCGATGGCAACGGCCTCGACGACTGGTCTGAAGGC
>JANLPS010000531.1:0-16795 GCA_031367385.1 Archangium sp.
GCCAAGGCCTTGATGCAGCGGTCACTGGCGATCGACTCGAACTGCGACCGGGCCCACTACCAACTCGGCGTCATCGCCCGGGTCGAAGGCGACATGGAGCGCGCCGAGCGCCACTTTCGCGAAGCCGTTCGGGTCAACCCCCGTCACCTCGAGGCCAACCAAGAACTCCGACTCATCGACATGCGCAAGAAGAAGGCGGGCGAAGGCGCCGCCAAGAAGGGAGGCGGGTTCTTCCGCTAACAGGGTCGGCTTGGCTAACTGCGCACATGCGCCAACAACGTCGCGCGGTCTGCCTCGTCCATCGAAACGAACTCCACCCCCATGCCCGCCGCCTCACCCCCCTGGGGAAACCGCCGCACCCACGCCACCCGGGCCTGGGTTCGCACCACTTTGGGCCCCTCCGCCGAGGGCAGGGTGAATTCGAGCGACAACGCCTCGCCCT
The DNA here is from genome assembly GCA_031367385.1 of Archangium sp. Classification (GTDB taxonomy): domain Bacteria; phylum Myxococcota; class Myxococcia; order Myxococcales; family Myxococcaceae; genus JAEUJT01. The sequence goes on from JANLPS010000531.1 coordinate 443, forward strand.
GTTCTAGAAGGAGGTCTGACTTGAGAAAGGTGCCTCCTGCTGAGAGGTCGGCACTCTGAAAGACCAACTGCCCCGCGCCGTGCGCATCACGGGCCTGAAAATCGACCAAAACTGCTTTTCGCTCGAACCGCCGTTGATCCGCTGCTCCCATCAGTGCATTCGAAACGTTGACACCCCCCGTTGCAAGGCGAAACATCGGCCCCCCTGAAACTGACGGGCCTCTTTGAAAGGGCATTCTGTGGCGAAGCAGCACCTGCTTCTGGTCGATGGTGACGCGAAGAGTCTTCGCGTCATGGAGGTCAGCCTCAAAAAGGCTGGCTTTCAGGTCACCACGGCTGTGCATGGCCACGATGCCGTCGAGAAGGTGCAGATCAGCCCTCCTGACCTGGTGCTCTCAGAGACCAAAATGCCGGAGATGGACGGCTTCGAGCTGTGCAAGGTCATCAAGAACGACGAGCGGTTTCGCCACATACCCTTCGTCTTTTTGACGAGCCAAAAGGCCGTCGAATCGAAGGTCAAAGGCCTCGAGCAGGGCGCGGAGGACTACCTCACCAAGCCCATCTACATCAAAGAAGTCGTCACCCGCGTGCGCATGATTCTCACCAAGGTCGAGAAAGAACGCACCGACAAGAAAGAGCAGAAGGCTGGCTTCACCGGCAACCTGACCGACATGGGCGTGGTCGACCTGGTGCAAACCTTTGAGATCGGCCGCAAGACCGGCGTGATTCGACTCGATGGTGACCGTACCGGCGCGATTTATTTTCGTGAGGGGCGCGTGACCGACGCAGAGCTCGGGCGGCTGCGCGGCGAGAACGCGTTTTACCGAATGCTCAACACGTTCGAGGGCCAGTTCGAGGTCTCGTTCGCCCCGGTCGAGCGCGCTGATCGCATCGAGGTCTCGACCCAGGGCCTGTTGATGGAGGGCATGCGCCGCCTCGACGAGTGGGGCCGCATGCTCGAGCAGTTGCCGCCGCTCGAGACGATGTTCGAGCTCGACTATGACCAGCTCACCGACCGGCTCGCCGAGATACCCGATGAAGTGAACGGGTTGCTGCGGCTCTTCGATGGGCGGCGAACGCTCTCGAAGGTGGTCGACGATTCTGACTTCGAAGACCTGGCGGCCCTGGGCATCATCTCGAAGCTGTACTTCGAGGGGCTGATCAAAGAGGTCGGGCAGGCCGGCATGGCGCTCGACGGGAAGGCGAAGAAGCCAGGCATCGAAGAGTGGCTCAACACCGGTGCGCCGGGCGGCCCGCTGAGCCCCGAAGAGAAGACCCCGCCGGGTTTTCAGGCCCCGGCCATCGTGCCGGCGTCGATCCCCGCTCCGGTGGTGCCTGCGGCGTCGGCGAGCGCGAACGCGGCGGCCGCGGCCCGCTTGTCGCTCAAAGACCACGAGCTGCCGATGGGCGTCGAGGAGCCGCTCGACGCACCGCTGCGCGCCACGCCCAGCAAGGCACCACCGGCAGTCCCTTCGATTCCCCCAGCGATTACGCCGGTCTCGGCCGCTCCAGCGCCGTTGCCGGTGCCGAGTGCCGCTTCATCGCAGGCCCCGGTGGCGGCGTCTCCCGCCAAGGTCAAGGTGGTCGAGTTCGAGGCCAAGCCGAAGGCCCCCGGAGTGCCGCGCATCAGCTCGCCGAGCGCCGCGCCCACCCAATTGGCCACGCCGCCGCCTCCCGCGCCCCCGCCGGCCGACGCGTCGCAATTCTTGGTCGACCAGGCCCCGCGTGAGCTGCAACGCGCACGTCAACAGCTGATTGATGACTGGTCGAAGGTCGAGGGCGATGACGGGCTCGAGTCGATGTCGACCTGGGCCCCGGTCAGAGGGTGGTCGAAGCCCGAGACCCGCTCTCCCACCGCGTCGGTCTCGCCCCCGGCGGCGATACCGGTGCCCAGTGAGCCCTCGAAGCCGCCCGTCTTCGGAGGCGCGGCCATCGAGAAGATTTCGCTCGCGCCCAAGCCCGCCGCGACGCCGCCGTCGCCCACGCCGTTCACTGATTTGCCGCCCGAGGCCACCGAAGAGCCGGTGACGCTGGCCGCGCCAGACCCGCTGCCTCCGCCTCAAGAAGAGAAGAAGGCCCCCGCGCCGGTGAGCACGAGCGTGCCGTTGGGCAAGCTCAAACCGGCCTCGCCCAAGCCCATCGCCGCCGCCGAGGCGACGTTCTTCGACGATGTCGAGGGCAAGAATTCGGTGCCGCTGTCGGGCGAAAATCCGCTCCCTCGGCAGACCAACGTGATGCTGTTCGTGGTCACGGCGGTGGGGTTGCTGGTCGGCGTCGGGGTCGCCGTCGGCGCGTACGAATATCTGTTTCCTGAAAGCGGAGTGGTCTCGCTGTCTTTCGATGCCGGCCCTCAGGTGGTGCTGCCTCCGATGGCCGTCGAGTCGTTCGATGCGGGCGATGAAGCGCTCGCGGTCGCCGAGGTCGATGCGGGGCCGGCTGCCGTCGTCGTCGCGGCGGTGGTCGACGCGGGTGTGAAGGCGGTGGCCGAGGCCGCGATTGATGCAGGCCGCCCGGCGCTCGCGGTGGTGGTTGATGCGGGTCGACCGGCTGTCGTGGCGGCGGTGCCAGACGCGGGTGCGCCTGCGGTGGTGGCCTCGGTGCCGACGGTCAGCTTCGACAAGCTGCTCTCCGATGCCAAGGCCGCGGCGGTCGCGCAGCGCTGGAGCCCGGCTGTTCGCCTCTACCGCAACGCCCTCAAGCAGCGCCCCGACTCGATGGAGGCTCGCAGCGGGCTGGGCATCGCGCTGGTGCTGTCTGAGACCGGGTTTCGCGAGGCGATACCGTACTTGAAGGCCGCGACCGCCGCCGATGCGAGCAACGCGCAAGCCTGGCTCACCTTGGGCATCGCGCTGCAGAACCTCGACCGAAAAACCGAAGCGAAGAACCCGTACCAACAATACTTGCGGCTGATGCCCAATGGCCCCCAGGCCGGCGAAGTGCGCGAGGCTCTCAAGGCGATACCCTAGTCGTGCTGTGTCTGGGCATCGAGACCTCGTGCGACGAGACGGCGGCGGCGGTGGTGCGCGACGGCCGCGAGGTGCTCTCTGACGTGGTGTCGACCCAAATCGACATTCACCGGCGGTGGGGTGGGGTGGTGCCCGAGCTCGCGAGCCGAAATCACGTGGTGCAGGTGATGCCGGTCATCGACGACGCGTTGACCCGCGCGGGCAAGACGCTGGCTGACCTCGACTTGATTTCAGTGACGTCGGGGCCGGGGTTGCAGGGCGCGCTGCTGGTGGGGCTGCAGGTGGCCAAGTCGCTTGCGCTTGCTCGGGGCCTGCCCTTCGTCGGCGTCAATCACCTCGAGGGGCACCTGCTGGCGATTCGGCTGGCGGCCGATGCACCCGAGCCGCCGTTTCTGGGGCTGGTCGTATCGGGTGGGCACACCACGCTGTACGACGTGAAGCAGTACGGCACCTACGGCCGCCTGGGCACGACCCGTGATGACGCTGCCGGAGAAGCCTACGACAAGGTCGCCAAGCTGTTGGGCTTGCCATACCCCGGAGGCCCGCGCATCGACGAGTTGGCGCAGACGGGCAACCCCAAGGCAGTCGCTTTTCCCCGGGCGCTGAAGGCGCATGACGTGCTCGATTGGAGCTTCTCGGGCCTCAAGACCGCGGTGCTGTTGCACGTACAGAAGCACGGCGTGCCGACGGGGCAGGCGCTCAACGACGTGTGCGCTTCGTTTCAAGAGGCGGTCGCCGACGCCCTGACCAAGAAGCTGATTCTCGGGGCGAAGAAGGTGCAGGCCAAGACCCTGGTCATCTGCGGCGGAGTGGCGGCGAATTCACGGCTGCGGGCGCTGGCGCAAGAGCGGGCGGCCGATGCGGGCATGACGCTGTTCTTGCCCCCGAAACGATTGTGCACCGACAACGGAGCGATGATCGCCGTTGCCGGGTATGAGGCCTGGCGTCGCGGCGTGCGAGGTGATGCCACGCTGAACTCAGACCCGACCTGGAGGCTGTAAGGTGGCCGATTCTCCGCAGATTTTGCTGCGCAAGCTGCGCCTGACGCCCAAGCACAGCTGGGGTCAGAACTTCTTGGGCGATGACGAGGTGCTGCTGCGCATCGTCGATGAAGCGATGATCGTGCCTGAAGACCACGTGGTCGAGCTCGGTGCGGGGCTCGGGCATTTGACGCGGCATCTGCTCGATACTGGTGCCAGCATCACGGCCGTCGAGCGCGACCGTGACATGGTCGAGGCGCTCAAGACGATGGCTCTGCCCGGCCTGACGCTGGTCGAAGGCAACGCCGCCGAGATCGACTTCGCCGCGACGGCCAAGAGCGACCAGGTCGTGGTGGTGGGCAACTTGCCGTATCACCTGACCAGCTCGATTCTGTTCGAGGTGCTCGACCAGGCCGATCACGTGAAGCGCGCGCTGTTCACGTTGCAGAAAGAGGTCGTCGTGCGGCTCACCGCCGACCCGGGTGGGCGCGACTATGGGCTGCTCTCGGTGCTGCTCGGGCTGCGCTTTCACGTGGAGTACTGCTTCGATGTGCCGTCTGAATTCTTTCACCCGCCACCGAAGGTCGACTCGGCGGTGGTGCGGCTGGCGCGGCGGTCGGCTCCGAAGGCGCAGGTGGTGAGCGAGGCGCGATTTCGGCAAGTGGTGAAGGCCGGGTTCGCGCAGCGGCGCAAGACGTTGATCAACTCGCTGAAGAGCGATCAACGGTTGGTCGAGGCGCACGACCTGTTGGGTGCGCTCGACCGAGCCGGAATCGACCCGAAGCGACGCGCAGAGACGCTCTCAGTCGAAGAGTTCGCCGCGCTCGAGCGCGCCCTCGACGGCTGAACTTGTAGGAGGCTGAAGCGAGGGCCCCCCAGAACTCTCATGGTGGGCCTGTCGAACCACGATACTGAGGCGCCGAAAACGCCCGAAACGCCCGCGTCACGACCGCTTTCTTGCCCTCAATCACCAACCGCCCCCGGGCATCGGCATCACCACCGATGAAAGCCTCGCGCAGCGTCACCGAATCAGCCGTGACCGTCGCATCAACCGGCCCCGTATCATCATCGCGCACGGCCATGGTCACGTTGCCCAGCCGAAGCGTGTACCGCCGCTGCTCCGAAACCAGCCCAATCGAGCCTGTCACGCCACCCTGATACCGGCGCTTCAGCGCAAACAACGCCCACCCCAGGTTCTTCGTATCGGCACGCCTCACCGCCCCCATGAACCGGCCGCCCCAGGCCCCCAGCGCATGCACCGCTGGCTCGAGCGTGGCGCCCTCATTGGTGAGCTCGTACACCGTCGCCGAATACGGAGGCGCGCTCGTGCGCTTGGTCACCAGCCCCTGCTTGGTCATCTCTGCCAGCCGCTTCGCCAGCAGGTTCGTGGTGATCCCCGGCAGCTCGTCCATCAGGTCTGAATACCGGCGCGGGCCGAGAAACAAATTCCGCACGATCAGCAGGGTCCACCGCTCTCCAATCACATCGAGGGCGCGGGCGAGACCGCAGTATTGGTCGTAGCTTTTTCGGGCCATGTCACTTGTCTTTAAACTCTCCTTACTCATAAAAAGTAAAGCATGTCGCCTCCCTCAGCCTCGGCAGTTGTGACCGGGGGCATCGTCGCCCTCTCGGTACTCATGGTGCTGGCGTGGGTCTGGTTGCTGTGGCGGGCCAACCCACCGGGTCGCACGATGTTGACTGCGCGATTTGCGCTCGGTCTGCTCGGCTGGGCCGGGCTGTGGTGCGGCCTCGCGGCCGCGGGCGTGCTGTCGAACCTCGATCGCAAGCCGCCGCTCTTCATCACCCTGATCCCCCTGATGGTGATTCTGGTCGCGGTGCTCAGCCGCTCGGTCATCGGGGCCGTGCTGGCCTTCGAGACTCCGCTCTGGCTGCTCGTCGGTATGCAGGCGTTTCGATTACCGCTCGAGCTCGTGATGCACCAGGCGGCGGCCGAGGGCGTGATGCCCGCGCAGATGAGCTTCGGAGGCCTGAACTACGACATCGTCACCGGCGCCACCGCGTTGCTGCTCGGGCTCGTGCTGACCAAGCGAACGCTGCCCAAGCCCCTGCTCCTGGGGTGGAACGTGCTGGGCTCACTGCTGCTCGTGAACATCGTCGTGGTGAGCGTGCTGAGTACTCCGCTGTTCGCGCGCTTCGGGTCTGACCCGGCGCACCTCAACACGTGGGTGATGTACGCACCTTTCGTCTGGTTACCGGCGGTGCTGGTCGGCTCGGCCTTACTCGGCCACGTGTTGATCTTCAGAAAGCTGCTCTCGAAGACCTAGCCTTTCTTCAGGCTCGCAGGCGCATTGGGGTGCCGGCTGAGCGCGGTGCGCAGCTGCGGCTGCCGAACGACCATGGGCTGCTTGAGCAGATGCGCGATCAACGCCGGGGGCGCCGCCGACCAATGCGCGATGTTCTGCACCAGCATCTGCGACGAATACGAGCGCCCGCACATCAACGCACTGGTCTTCCCGTCGACGGGTATGCCCGAGAGCCCCGCCAGCGAGCGACCCTCGGTGGTGAAGATGAGCTCGATTTTCTCTTCTGAAGAAGCGGTGGCGAACCGGGCACGCAGCAGCTTCGCGGTGCTCGAGCGCGTCTGCGAAGTGGCCTCGCGACTCACCGTCAATTTCCACAGCTCGAGGAGGCGTTTGCTGGCGACCAGCCGGCGCAGTTGGCCTTCGTTGAGCTGTGGGTTTCGCCACAGCATTCGCTGCACCTGCGCATCGCGCATCAAATCGGCGCGCACGATGAGCCACTCGAGGCCTGCTGAATTGCGATGGTGCGCGGCGATCAAGCGGGCTTGCTCGGGGCCCGCGTTGGGGTTCTGCAGCAAGGCGTGAATCACCGCTGGCAGGGGGTCGAAGCAGAGCGCTGAGAGCCGGGCGCCACGCTCCATCGAGGCATGGTGCGCGCGCTCATCGGCACCGAGATCGTGAAAGGCCTCACGGTACAGCTTGAGGTGCGACCCGCTCGGCTCGTCATCGAGCACCGGCGCCTCGCGCTCGTCTTCGCTCAACACGTGAGCCTCGGCCGCAACGAAAACCGGGGGCGCCACCACCGCCCCGGTCGCGACCAACTTCTCGACGATGGCGTCGACCCGTTCTCGGCTCAAGCCCGTGAGCAAAGACAGCTGCTCGACCGACGTCTGCCCATCGATTCGCGAAGAGACGAAACCCTCTTCAGCCGTCAGAGGCAGTGACCGAAGATCAATCGGCGCAAGCTTCGGAGTCCACGACATCGTCACCTCCCTTGAACCAACCTCCTCAACACCTCCAACGCCGCTCCCAGCGCCTCGACCGAAGCGCTCTCATCTCTCTGGTGCGCCTGAGCGGTCTCGCCCGGGCCGAAATTCACAGCATCAATCCCCAGCTCCGAGAACCGCGCCACGTCGGTCCACGCCTGTTTCGCCTCGGCCGGCCGCCCACTCAACTCAACCAGTTTCTGAAAATACGAATTCTGCGCACACACGGCCCCCGACGGGGCGACATCGGTGAACGTCACCGCCGCTCGCCCCGCCACGAAGGCCCGAACCTCAGCCTGCGCCTGCTGCACCGACTTGCCCGGAGCGAACCGGTAATTCACGTTCACGTCGAACGACTCAGGCACCACGTTGCGAGCCCGGCCGCCCTTCGCGGTGGTCGCGCTCATCACCTCGAAGTACGAGAAGCCGTCGACCTGAACCAGCTTGCGCTCCATGGCGCCAAGCTCGCTCAGCACCGGGCCCGCCGCGTGAATCGCGTTCTTGCCCTGCCATGGCCTCGCCGAGTGCGCCGCCTGCCCCTCGAAGGTCAGCGTCGCGTGCAACGTGCCGACACAGCCGACCTGCACCGCGCCGTCGGTCGGCTCCATCGCGATCGCCAGCGCCGCCCGCTTCACCTCGGGAGCGGCGGCGAACAACGGCCCCAGCCCGCTCTCGAGGTACGGCCCCTCTTCGCGCTCGTAGAGCATCAACACCAGATTCACCGGCAACTCGGCCAACGTCACTTGCTCGACGAGCGCACACATCACCGCCAGCGAGCCCTTCATGTCAGACGCGCCGAGCCCGTACAGCCGCCCGTTCTCGATTCGGGGCGGGTTGCCCGACGGGTGCGCGGGCACGGTATCGAGGTGCCCGACCAACACCACCATCGGCCTCGGGTCGACCCTGCGGCCGATCAGCAGCGAGTGCGAGAGCCGCAGAATTTCACTCGCCGCGAACCGCCCGCGGGCCCAGGCTTCGACCAAGTCAGCCAAGGCCTTCTCATCGCCGATGACCGACGGTACCCGCACCAGCTCGAGCGCCCGCTCGGCGAGCGAAGCACTCACACCGCCACCGCGAAGTCGCGAAGCGCTTGATTCAACGAGGTTTTCTGGTCGGTCGACTTGCCGCGCGTGCCGATGATCAACGCACACGGCACCTGGTACGCCCCCGCGGGAAATTGCTTGGTCCTCGTCCCGGGGATCACCACGCTTCGCGGCGGCACTACGCCCTTGTGAATCACTTCTTTTTCTCCACTCACGTCGATGATCTGCGTCGACGAGGTGAGCACCACGTTCGCGCCGAGCACCGCCTCTTCACCGACCACCACCCCCTCGACCACCACGCAGCGGCTGCCGATGAACGCGCCGTCTTCGATGATGACCGGTTGCGCGCTCGCGGGCTCGAGCACCCCGCCGATGCCGACGCCGCCTGACAAATGCACGTTGCGGCCGATTTGCGCGCAGCTGCCGACCGTGGCCCAGGTGTCGACCATCGTGCCCGCGCCGACCCAGGCGCCGATGTTCACGTAGGCGGGCATCACGATCACTGAGCGCTCGAGAAACGCGCCGTAGCGAATCGCTCCAGGAGGCACCAGGCGAACACCCGCCTCCGCCAGGCCTTTCTTGAGCGGTATCTTGTCGTGAAATTCGAAAGGAGGCGTCTCGGTGGTCTTCATCTCAGCGAGCGAGAAGTAGAGCAGTATCGCCTGCTTGACCCAGGCGTTGACCTCCCACCCGCCGACGGCCTTCTGCGCCACCCGAATGACGCCGCGGTCGAGCAGCGAGAGGGTCTCTTTGACCGCCATCGCGTAGAACGGCTCTTTGAGCTTTTCGCGATCAGCGAACGCCGCGTCGATTCGTTGCTTCAAGTCATCGAGGTTCATGTCGGCCGGGGGTTGTAGCACCGGCCGCCGCTCGTGGTGAGCCTACGCCCGCGGCGAGCGGGCCGAACCACGTACGCGCCGCGCCAATGCCAACAACGCCAGCACCGCCATCGACCCAGGTACCGCCTGCGCTCCGCACCCGTACCTGGGTGGGGGCAGCCCGGTCTTCGTATCACCGACCAGGTTCGGGTCAGTGCCACTGCGCAGCTCGGCGATGTCGGTCAAGCCATCGCCATCACTGTCGACCGCGTCGGCCTCGAGCTTGGTGAGCGCTGTCTGCAGCGAGGCCTCGTTGTACGAGACCAGCCCCCTGGCCTTCATGCTCAGCGCGAACGGCGTAATCACCGTCGACGCGTCTTGTTTGTTGTTCTTGTGACACAGCGAGCACTGCTGCGAAGGCGGCTGTTTGAGCCCCAAATCGGTCGCGATCGCGAACGGGTACGTCGGAGTCGCCCCCGCCGCCCCCGCCGCGAGCGCCACCAGCACCACCGCTGCGCGTGACACGCTGGCCGCTCTCATAAGAACACGTGCGCTTGCAAGAGAATGGTCACGCTGGTCGAGGGGTCTTGCCCGCCCGTGTGCGCCAGCCGCCGAATGATGCCGTCGACCCGAATCTCGGTGTGCGGCAACACGTACCAGGCCGCCGCCGCCCAGAACCCAAGGCTCGGGCCCCGCGCGCCATCACCCTGGTGCATCGCCTCGAGCGACCCACTCACATGAATGCCCGGCACCACCTCGACATCGGTCTGCAACCAGCTCGCGAACCCGAACCGGTCGACCAGCCCCGGCTGCTGCCAGATGAGCAGGTCGGCTTCTCCCAAGAACGAGAGAATGTCGGTCGGCGAAAACCGCGCCATGAAGCCGTGGGCGTGGCGCACCTGGGGTTGCTGATTCACGAAGTCAGCCTGCGCGCTCGTGATCAGGCTCGAGAGCCCGACGTAGAGGTTCGAGCGAAACGCATATTCGGCGAACCCCGAATAGCCACGCTCGCGATACGCGTCGGGCCCCAGCGAATAGTTGCCCAGAATGCCCATCACCTCGCCGCGCAGCACATCGGAGTTGTACGCCGCGCTCACCCCATACTGCTGCCCCAGGTTCACATCGGTCGCGGTCAACGCCCGCACCCACGAGGTGTGCTCGTTGTTGCGCAGCCCGAACGGCAGGTTGATTCGCCCCGCCCGCACCATCACCGCCTCGTCGCTGAACAACGCGCCCGCCCAGAACTCGCGCGAGATCCACTGAACTCCGCAGGGGCTCGCGGTGCAGAGCGGCAGAATCGCACCCAGGCCCGCGTTGCGAATGCCCACGCCGGTCGTCACGTGGGCCACGAACCGGTCGACCTTCACCGTCGCATACAGGTCGCTCGCCATCACCAATGGGCGCACCACGCTGCCCACCGGTATCAGCGCTCCACCGCGCAGGTTGCCCGAGAGGTTCACCGCTTCGGGCAGCTCGATGCCCCATAAGAAATTCGCCGTCTTCGACACGTCTTGCTCTTCGCCCGGCTTGGGGCGGTCGAGCTTCCACCGCAGCAGGGTGTCTGACTGGGCGCGGCCGTACAGCGTCAGCTGCCCGCTGCCCGAGGGGTCGACGTGGCAAGCCGCACAGGTTTGATACCCGTGCTTCACCATCCACGGAAAGGCCAGGGCTGGGGTGGCGCTCGTGACGACAGCGCAGCAGACCAGCCAACCGATTGAACGCATGAGCCGCCTTTTCTACGTACCTTGAAGTCGCGAGTCGAGCGCTGCTTACTGGCCCAAAGAGAACTTGGCGTGAATCGCGACGTCAGGCTTCACGGTCACACCCATGTAGCTGCGCACCTTCACGTCGTAGTCTTTCAAGTTGATGCTCCCGTTCGCGTCGACGTCGCACACCGTGCCTTTGCACGCGGTCTTGTACTTGAACGTGATGTCTTTGCTCTTGCCGTGCAGGGTGAAGGTGCCTTTGCCCTCGCCCTCGGCGGGCTTGCCGTCAGCCAGCACCTTGAGTGACTCGTCGGGTATCGAGAGCGAAATGTCGGGGTACTTTTCCGACTCCAGGTCTTCAGACATGTGCCGGTTGCGCAGGCCGATGCCGGTGTCGAGGTCTTTGATCAACACCGTGATGAGGGTGTTCTTGCCGTCGTCTTTGGCCACCATCTTGGCCGTCTTGCCGTCGAACTTGAGGCCGACGGTGCCGGTGGCGGTGAACCCGACCTCGGGCTCTCCTTTGACCGACCAGCCGGCGAATGCGGTGAGTGCGGCACCTACACAGGCCATCAGAACCCAGCGAGACAGTGTGAGCGGCTTCATAAGTACAGACCTTTCGACTTCGTGTGGCGAACGGGTGCAGAGCTACGCACCAGGCGAAACAAGGTCACGCATCATGGCCGAAAGAAATTCACGAGGGCCATCCAAAGATTCGAAAGGCTGCCCCAAACTGAGGGAAACACTCAAGGAAAAGGTCGATCGATCGCCTGAAGATCGTGCGAGAGTGCGCCTCGGCATGACGGTGAGTTTTGACGAATTCGCGCAGCGGGCCATGTCCTTCCTGCGCTCCCAGGGTGAGACGCGAAAGCTCGTCGTTGATGAGAAGCGCGGCTTTTTGATCATCGGCGAATCGCCGGGCCTGGTGAGCTTCGCGTACTTGCGCCACGCGTTCGGTGAATACAAAACCTCGCTCCCCTCTGAGTACGACAAGCTGCTCCACCGCCGCCTGTGGACGGTGATTTCACCCGACGCCAAGCCCAGCAAAGAGGTGCTCTACCGGTCGGTGGTGCCCCGGCTGCGCGACCGGGCCTGGTTCTCGGCCGTTCGCCGCCAGGCCGAGCTCGAGCTGGGGGCCGACGAGGCCGCGATTGAAGAGGTGATGCTGCCTCACCGGGCGGTCAACTCCGAGCTGTCGGTGCACCTGGCCTACGAGCTGCCCACCTCGATGATGGAGCTGGGCCCCGACCGCCTGCGCGCCTGGCACACCACCTTCGACGAGCTGCTCGAGGTCTCGAAGAAGAACCTGCGCGCCCGCTCGACCACGCCGTTCGAGAACCCCGAGCCCGGCATGTTCGTCTCGCCGTACAAAGACTCGTACGACGCCACTCGCATCATTTTGCCAGAGCTGTTCGAAGCCCTGAAGGTGAAGGGCAAGCCGGTGATCATCGCGCCCACGCACGACATCGTTCTGGTCACCGGTGATGAAGACGCCGAAGGCCTCGAGCGCCTGGGCCTGTGGGCAGAGCAGGGCCTGCTCGAGCCGCGGCCCAATTCGGCGGTGACCTTTCGGCTCGAGAATCGTGGCTGGCGGCCCTGGTTGCCGAATCGAGATCACCCCGCGTACACCAAGCTCAAGCTGCTGCAGCTGCAGACCGTGGCCTCGGCGTACTCGCGGCAAAAAGAGGTGCTCGAGGCGCTGCTCGAGGCCAACGGGCACGACATCTTCGTGGCCAACATGCGGGCCTTTCGCGCGACCGGAGGCGATATCTTCACCAGCTGCTCGTGGACCGAGGGCGTCGAAGCCCTGTTGCCCGAGACCGATCGCCTCGACTTCGTTCGCCTGCCGCCCGATGGAGGCGAAGCTGCGAACGGCACCGTCTGGTCGACCAGCTGGGCCGTCGCCGTGCGCACCTTGGGCACCCAGATGCAGCCGACCGGTGACGTGCCCGAGCGCTGGCGCGTTCGCGGGTTTCCAACCGATGCGCAGCTCGAGCAGATGTCGCTCGAGGGCGCGATGCCCACGTAGTGTGCTGTCTGAAAAGAGACCTGCCATGACGCTCGATGAATCGTTTCTCGATGCGCAGCAACGCGTGAAGACGCTCAGTGCGACGCCCGAGAATGACGTGCTGCTCGACCTCTACGCGTTGTTCAAGCAGGGCACGACCGGCGACGTGACCGGCTCACGCCCCGGCATGTTGGACTTCAAGGGCCGCGCGAAGTTCGACGCGTGGACCAAGAAGAAGGGCGTCACGCCCGAGGCCGCGAAGAACGCCTACATCGCGTTGGTCGACAAGCTGACCCGCTCGAAATGAGATGAGCGCTGCGCACGCAATCAGGGCTGCACGAAAAATCTGAGGCACCCAAAACGCAGGCAGCGGAAAAGCCGAGCCACACCCGAAAATCTGAGCTGCACCGAATGAGACCAACTCTCATGGTGAGCCTGTCGAACCACGAACCACGAACGACGAACGACGAACGACGAACGCTCAAACCCTGTCGCCTGCCCTCGGCCTCCGTTAAACGAGCGACATGACGTTCATTCCCCTCGCCACCGCCGCATGGCTCATCCTCGCCGCGCCTCCCGAAAAAGCGCTCCATGACTTCCTCCAGGTCGCGCTCTCGCCTGATGGCCAGTGGGTCGCCTCCGTCGAGGGCGATATGCCGGCCTCTGGCGGCGACCCGGTGGTCCGCGGTCTGACGATTCGCAGTGTCGATGGCAGGAGCACCAAATCGGTCAGGCTGCCATGTGGTGCCGTCCCCAGGTGTTGGCCCGCCTGGCCTGCTTGGTCACCCGATTCGCGGTCGCTCTACTTCGCGCTCCGCTCACCCAGCAGTCACGCCCGCTCGCTCTACAAGGTGGCGAACGACGGCAGCACACTTCAGCGCGTGCTGGCCTTTGACGGCACCCTCGAACATCTGCGCTTCGGCCCCAAAGGCAAGTTGGCGATGCTGGCCACCGCTGGAGCGACCAAAGAGCAGGGCGCGATCGAGGCGGGGGCCCCAATCGTCGGCGACATCGACACGGCTCCTCCTGAACAACGCATCGCTTGGCTCGAAGGCAACGCGCTGCACTGGGCGTCACCCGCCGACACGTTCGTCTACGAATATGACTGGCTGCCTGACGGCACCGGCTTCGTGGGCACCGCCGCCCTCGGCGATGGAGACCGCAACTGGTGGGTCGCCAAGCTCTACGCCTTTGATGCGGTCGCTGGGAGCGGCCGCGTGATCTACGCACCCAGCTCGCTGCAGCAACAACTGGCGTCGCCCAAGGTCTCGCCTGATGGTGAACGGGTCGCCTTCATCGCCGGGTTGATGAGTGATTTCGGCGTCGTGGGTGGCGACGCCTTCACTCTGAACCTCAAGACCGGAGCAGCCACCAACCTCACCGTCGACCGCCCGTCGACGGTGACTTCGATTCAGTTCGGGTGCGATGGGCACCTGCTCACCGAGGTCCTCAAGGGCGGCGAGCGCTCCATCGTTGACCTCTCTGATTCGAGCACGCTGTGGCACGGCGAAGACGAATTGTATGACGCGTCGATCGCCTGCCCATCGGGGGCCTGGGCGGTTGCCCACGAGCGCTTCGACCGCGCCATCGAAATTCAAGTTGGGCCGCCCGGGCGGTGGCACGATCTGACCCAAGTCAATTCGGCCTTCGCCCCAGTGTCGACCGTGAAGAGCGTGACCTGGCGAAGTGACGCATTCACCGTTCAAGGGTGGCTCTTGCTGCCATTGACGATGCCGGGCAACGGTCAGGCGCTCCCGATGCTGACCTTCGTGCACGGAGGCCCCTCGAGCGCGAAGAGCTCGCGCTTCGTCACCGGCCTGCACAGGGCACTGCTGCAACGGGGGTATGCCCTTTTTTACCCAAACCCGCGTGGCAGCTACGGCCAGGGCGAAGCCTTCACGATCGCGAACGTGCGCGACTTCGGGTTTGGCGATCTTCGCGACATCTTGGCGGGCGTCGACGCAGCAGCAGAAGCAGCCCCCATCGACCGCGAACGACTCGGCATCTTCGGCCACAGCTACGGCGGGTTCATGTCGATGTGGGCCGTTACGCAGACCGATCGATTCAAAGCGGCGGTGGCGGCCGCGGGCATCTCGAATTGGCAGTCGTACGCCGGGCAAAACGGCATCGACGAATGGCTCAAGCCCTTCTTCGGAGCGACCGTGTACGACGACCCTGCCATCTATGCGAAGTCGTCGCCGATCGTGGGGGTCAAGAAAGTACGCACCCCCCTCTTCAGCTACGTGGGCGAAGCCGACATCGAGTGCCCGGCCGCACAGACCATCGAGCTCGCGCACGCCCTGCGAGCGCTGGGCAAGACCTCGTCGACCGTCATTTACCCTGGCGAAGGGCACTCCATTCGAGACCCCGCGCACTTGGCTGACATCGATCGCCGCACCGTCGAGTGGTTCGACAAGTGGCTCAAGCGCTGACGCTCCGGCGCCTCACGCCTCGGTGTCAGGCTCGACGAAGCACCACCGCACCACGGGCAGCTCGGCCTTGAGCTCTTTCTCGTAGGCGTTGATCACGTCGACCACCTGCTGCGTGGTCAGCCCGTCGCGCAGCTTGAGCTTCAGTGCCGCCAGCACTTCGCCAGGGCCCTGCTGCACGGTGAGCACGGTCAGCACCTGCTCGACGTCAGGGTGCCTCGCCGCGACCGCGCGAATGGTCTTCTCGACGTCGGGGTCGGCCCGCTCTCCCAGCAGCAGTGACTTGATTTCATTGCCCAAGAACAGCGCCACCGCGATCAACACCACGCCGATCGCCAGAGACCCCACTGCGTCGTACCGCGGGTCTCCGGTTCTCCAGGCCAGGGCCAAGAAAATCAGCGCCAGCGACAGGCCGGTCACCGCCGCGGCGTTCTCACCGAAGACGACGATCAGGTCTGAGTCTTTGGTTTCGCGCAGGTACTGAAGCAACGGCATCGCCCCGCGGCGGGTCTTCATCTCTTTCACGTTGCCAAAGAGTGCCCAGCCCTCGAGGCACATCGAGAACACCAGAATGCCGAAGCCCAGCTCGACGTGCTCGACCGGCTCGGGGTGCCGCAGCTTGTGAAAGCCCTCGTAGACCGAGAACACGCCGCCGCCGGTGAAGAGCAACAACGCCACGATGAACGACCAGAAATAGAGCGCCCGGCCATAGCCCAGCGGGTGCGTCGCCGTGGGCACTTTCAGTGCGCGCTTGAGGCCTACCAGCAGCAGCACCTGGTTGGTGCAGTCGGCCGCCGAGTGAATCGCCTCGGCGAGCATCGAGCCTGACCCGGTGAAGAAGGCGGCGATGGCCTTGGCGACCGCAATGGTCACGTTGACCGCGAGCGACTGCAGAATCTGCTTCGTGCTCCCGGCCACGACGACGCCCTCAGTGAATCGGGTTGCCGGGGTCGGTCACTTCGACCGGGCCGAACTTCGCCTCGTACTTGGCGAGGTTGTCTTGCATTGCCAGCAACAGCCGCTTCATGTGCTTGGGGCTGGTGATGATGCGCGAGAGCACCTTGGCCCTGGGCTGCTGCGGCTGCACGTAAATGAAGTCGAGCGTAAACTCGGTCTCGGCGTGATTCACCAACGCCATGTTCGCGTACTGCCCATTC
>JANLPS010000015.1:0-2240 GCA_031367385.1 Archangium sp.
GCACGCGGCCATCGGCCAGTAAGGTCGCTCGCTGATCGTATCGGGCGATGAAGGTCGTGCCCGCTTGCGCCCACACGTTGGTGGTCGGGTTGAAGAGCATCGCAGTGCCCGGCGTCGAGCTGTACGACCCAATCACCACCACTCGCCCATCTTGAAGCACGGTCGCGGTGGAGTACGGGCTCGATCGCGGCATCGGGGGCATCGCCGCCCAGGTGCCAGTCGCCGGTGAATATCGCTCGACCGAGGCCAGAAAGCCGCTCGCACCGACGCCGCCGAGCACCAAGACCGTGCCGTCGGGGAGCAGCACCGCCATGTGCGCCATGCGGGCGGTTTGCAGCGCTCCGGTGCTGCTCCAGGTCGCCGTGGCTGGGTCGTAGAGCTCACAGACCGCGGTCGCGGTCGAAGCGCCATTGCCCCCGCCTCCCACCGCCAGCACCTTGCCGTTCGGCAGCGTCGTCAGCGTGTGACGGTATCGGGCCACCGACATCGAGGCGGTGTTCACCTCGAGCGTCTGCCCGAGCGCAACGCTGCCCACGTCAGTCGCAGCGCACGCAGTGAGCAACGCAGAGAGAAAAAGCCAGGGCCGAGAGGTCATGAAGGTCTTTCGAGGGGCAGCGGGGAGCGGGGGCCCTGTACAAACCGTGTGCCGCAAGGTGCGCCCAGGAGGCGTGACGGTGCGACCTCGTTCTCGTGAGCCGAGCCGTCTCGATTGCCGAGTCAGTTGGTCTCAGCGACCCGCCTGGTCAGAAAAATTGCCCTGGCGATCGGCGCTGCTACCGTTGGCTGCAACCCTGTTGCACTGCAGAGGCGATATGAACGACCTGCTCCAGTACTCGAATACCGCGGCCCAGCTGGTGCCAGCGAGCTACGCCGAGAAGGCGATGGCGTCGCTGATGCAGTTGCACTCCGAGCTGATGGACGAAAAGGAGCGCCGGGTCGAGCTGCACCGCCGCCTGATGGAGCGCGAGCAGGCCATCGCGGAGCTCAAGATGTACGTGAAGCTGCTCGAAGACAAACAGCAGCCCGCAGTGCCGGTCGAAAAGCCGAGGCCGGTGGTCACCGTGCAGGAGACCGCCGCCAAGCCGCTGCCAACGCCTCCGCCGATGCCTCGACGGTCGCCTCCGATGCCGGTGCAGGTCGGTGTCAGGCTCCGCCCCGAGGGGTGGAAGGTGTGGTGACAGTTCGCTTCGCGCTGCTCGTCGGAGTGCTCTTCGCAGCGCCCGCCCTGGCTGAGGGCATCGAAGGCATGGGCCGCATCAGCGTCGTCGGAGGGTACAAGTGGACACCCAACGGCTATTTCGAAGGCAAGGCTGCGCAGGCCGGCCACCCGTTGACCGGCCGCACACCCGGCATCGAAGGCTCGGCGAGCTTCGGGTACGGCGTGAACAGCTTCGCCGAGGTCGCGATCGATCTCTTCGGAGGCTGGGAGACCTTCACCCTCGATGGGTATCAACCCTTTTCTTCAACGATCTACGGCGGTTTGATCGGGCTGCGCGTGACCTCGACGACGCTGTTCGGCAGATCCCTGGTCCCTCACCTCGGGGCGCAGGCCGGCCCGGCAGTGGCGCAAATCACCAGCCCCTCGTTCGACCTGGGCGAGCGCGTGCTGCTCGCGGCGACCGGTAACATTGGCGTGACGTGGCGCTTCGTCGAGCGCTTCGGCATCACCCTCGATGTTCGGTACATGTACGCCCGCCTGTTCGTCGCCGATATTTCAGGTGCCAACATCGGTGGTGTCTTTTTCTCGATCGGCGCGACGATGTATTTCCCCGGGAGCCCGGAGCGGAAAGACCTTTCGGTGCCCGGCTTCTAACGCAACCCGTGGTAGGAACCGCGCACCATGTCGAATGACACGCCCGACCTGAGCAAGCCCCTCGACGAGATTCGACGAGAAGTCATCGAGTCTCGCAACATGACCATCAAGACCGACAGCGCGCTCAAGACGCTGCACGCCGAGCTCAAGCGGGTCGCGCAGCAACAGCAAGACTTTCAAAAACGCTCGTGGTTCAGCAGCGGAGTCGCCTACCTCGGCTTCATGGGCCTCTGCGCCGCCGCCGCGATTCTCGTCTCGAACGCCAAGGCCACCAGCGCCACCGCCGACAAAGAGCGGCTCGAGAAGCAGGTCGCTGATCTGACCGCGCAGAACGAGAAGCAGCGCGTCGACGCGACCTCGGTCTCGGCGGCTGAACAGAGCGCCGCGCAGATTTACAAGATGATGACCACCCTGACCGGCGAAGAGC
>JANLPS010000018.1:0-5611 GCA_031367385.1 Archangium sp.
TACGACGACATTCCCCGCAAGGCCATGCAGTATGGCAAAGAAGGCGTCTCATGGTGGATCGTTCCCAAGGACGCCCTCACCGGCTTGGGGCTCTCGGGCTCCCGCACCATCGTTCTTGCGCAACTTGTTGGCGAGCGTCGAGCCCGCCCTGGACAATGAGTCGGCGTTCGTTCCAACCCCGGCCGCTCGTTTAGCTAGCTAGCTAGCTAGGCGCGCTTGCCTGCGATTAACGCGGCAAGGTCGGCAGCTGACACCCTGATGGCGTTGCTGATGCGCAGGTGAGGCAGCTGGCCCGCTTCTACGACCTACGACCGCGCTTCGCGAGAACGTATTCTCCCGGAACCCGTTAGCGTCGGTCGTACTGTTTCCAGGGTTGGTCCGTTACCATCGGCGGACAAGGCCT
Source organism: Archangium sp. (assembly GCA_031367385.1). Classification (GTDB taxonomy): domain Bacteria; phylum Myxococcota; class Myxococcia; order Myxococcales; family Myxococcaceae; genus JAEUJT01. Next base: position 404 of record JANLPS010000018.1, read on the forward strand.
CCTCACGATTCGGCCGCCCGCAGCGCTTCGACCTGGGTCGAGCAACCGCACACGAACGCCCCGTCACGCATGACAAGCCACGGTTGAGCGAGTAGCTCATCATTGTTCCGAGCCGCGTTTCGCAGCGGAAATACCGGCTTGTTCCATCCCTGAGGCCAGTTCCTGGTGTTGACACGCCGGGGGTTAGGCGGCGTGCAAGCCTGGGCTGATGACGAATTCGAGGGGCTCCAGCAGCAGGCGATTCAGGAGCGCCTGCCCCTTGAGTTGCCGCCGTCGCGTCACCGTCGACAGCGGGTCGCCGTGGCAGAGGGGTTTTCGCTGCACGCCGACAGCGGCTTCGTGCACGCCACCGCGTAGCGTTTCCCGATCCGCGTTTCCCGCCTTCTCTACTCTACGACGTTTTGTTCCGTCCCGCAGCCGACGGGGACGAAGACGAGGTCTGCACCGAGGTGGGCTGCTGGAGCCATGCCAGAAGGAAGTACTGGGAGGCCGCCATCGCGCACTGCGCGGTGTCGAGGGAGGCCCTGGTCCGCATCCAGCGCTTCTTCGAGAACGAGGAGAAGTTCAAGGGCCTCCCCGCCGAGGCCATCGCGCAGCTGCGCAACGAGCGCACGCGTCCCATCCTCGAAGCCTTCTTCGCCTGGGCGAAGCCCGAGTACGAGAAGGTGAAGCACACGCGTGGACCGCTGCGGAGCGCGCTCGGCTACAGCATCCGCCAGGAGGAGGCCCTCAAGCGCTTCCTCGACGATGGGCGGCTCTCCATCGACAACAACGCCTCGGAGCGCACCCTGCGGACCATCGCGGTGGGCAGAAAGGCGTGGCTCTTCGTCGGGAGCGACGACAGCGCTCAGTCAGCCGGCAACCTCTTCAGTCTCATCGCCTCGTGCAAATTGCACGACCTCGAGCCGGAGGCCTACCTTCGCGACATCTTCCGCGTCCTGCCTCACTGGCCTGACGACAGGTACCTCGAGCTGGCGCCGCCCTTCTTCAAGGCCACCCGCGCGCGGCTCGACCCGAAGGAGCTCGCCGCCGAAATCGGCGTGCTCACCGTACCAGCGGTGATCGCGAGCTGAACTCCCGCACCGATCCTCACCCCGCGGTCAACCACCGGTCCGTGCATCGGCTACTGAAGTGGCCGCGATGAAGAAGGTTGTCGCGATCTCGACGCGCCGGCGCCGTATTGGGGCGATTGTGGCTTCGGCAGCGCTGGCGGTCGCGGCGGGCTTGGTGATGTTGGTCTCGCTCGAACGAGCACCGGGCCCGGTGAAAAGCTTCGAAGTTCAACAGTGCACCGAAGCCTCGACTGCGCAGGCGTGCATCACCCGCGGTCAGTTCGATGGCGTCATTACGCTGGGGCCGGGCCGAGAGCTGCTCGTACCCCGGTACGATCTTGCTGCACCAGAAGGAGCCGTTCCATGAATCGCATCTCGTTGATGGTGAAATTGAAGGGGTTGTTGGCCGCCGCGGTGGTGTTGGGGTGTGGGTCGGCGTTCGCCCAGAACCTCAAAATGCGAAATGAGTTCAACGGTCAGCCGGTGGGTGGCGCAATCGCCAATTACACTCCGAAATTGCAAACGCACATTCGAGACTGGTCGGTTACTGGTACCAGGCCCGACGCGTACGAAGTCGGCTGTGACCATTTGTTCTCCGATGACTGCGCCCCGATCTTGCGCACCAAGATGTTCGCTGCTGAGCCATTCGGCATGGCGAGCATCACCCATACCGAATCGGCCGTCGCGTGGCGGGGGCAACGGGTCGAATTCGTTGCCAATCTCAAGGCTGGTCGAATCGACGGCTGGGCCGGAGTGTGGATGCGCATCGACGATGCCGAGGGCAAGGTGCTCAGCTTCGACAACATGCAGAACCGGCCTGTGCAAGGTACCAAGGGTTTTGAGTTCTATCGCGTGGTGCTCGACGTGCCGCCTGAGGCGGCGCATGTGACCTACGGCGTGTTTCTCCACGGCCCGGGTGCATTGTTCATTCACGAGGTGAAGTTCGAGAAGACCAATCGGCCGTCGACAGACTTGGTGGCGCCGCTGCGAGCGCAGGCTGAGGGCACCAGCGTCGGGTTTGCCGATCAGGCGCGTCAGAATGAGACCGTGAAGAATTGAAGTTGTCGCTGCGGGTTCACCTCGCGGGTTCGTGGGCAGTGGTACGCTCACTGCTTGGAACGAGTTCAAACCACCCTCTCTTCGTCGGTTGGCGCGTGCGTCTCGTGTGGCAATACACACCACGAGCGTGCGCGGTGCGGGCACTGCGGGTGCGCGCTTCGCGCCGGCCCCTGGGTCTGTGAGCGCGTCATCTCCCAGAGCCCCCACAGCCGAATGTATTTGGCGCGCGACAGCGCTGGGCGTGAGGTGGCTCTTAAAGAATTGCACTTCGCCCACGTGCCCGGTGTTCGAGAACTTGAGGCGTTCGAGCGCGAGGCGGCGACGCTCTGTGCGCTCAGACACCCCGCGATACCCCGCTTTGTGTCGAGCTTTCAAGAAGGCACGGGCGTCGGGCTCAGGCTGTACCTCGCCTCGGAGTTCGTTTCGGGTCGCTCGCTTGGTGAGCGCATCACTGCAAATGGGCAGCTCGACGAGCTCGAGGCCTTTCGCTTGGCCCGCGAGACCCTCGAAGTGCTGCGCTATCTGCACGGGCGAACTCCGGCCGTCATTCATCGCGACATCAAGCCGGCCAACCTGATGTGGAGTGAAGACGGGCGGGTGGTGTTGGTCGACTTCGGCAGTGTCAGAGAGGTGGCTGAAAACCGCACCCATGGCAGTTCGCTGGTTGGCACGTTTGGCTACATGCCCCCTGAGCAACTCGGAGGCACCGTCGATCGCACCAGCGACCTCTACGCATTGGCAGCGACCATCTTGCACGCTGTTTCTGGCCGCGCTCCGTCGGAGTTTCTTCAAGCAGACTTGAGCCTTCGACTGCCCGACTCGCTCTCGCCCTCGCTTCGGTCGTGGCTTGCTCGCGCGTTGATGCTCGACCCGAAGAAACGCTTTCAAACGGCCGACGAAGCGAAAGCCGCGCTCGACGCACCGGCCGTCTCGACCAGGCCGAGTCGGTTGATGGCGTTGCTCGCTGGGCTCGTGCTCGCTGGGCTCGGCACCGGCGTGCTGCGCATGCTCCGGCATTCTGAGCCTCTTGAAAAACCCGCCGAGACGGTAGTGGGCAGCTCGTGGCTCGAGCGGGTCAAGTCGCGCTGCAACAACCTGCAGGCACTTCAGGTCATCGAGCGCGAATCGCCCCCGTCGGCTGGCGATGGCGCAACCTGCCTCGCGCTCGCCGGGCGCTACACCGAAGCGCAGCGCTTCATCGACGCGTACCCGCCCGAGACGCGAATCGCCGCCGCACGGCAGGTCTTCGAGTTCGCGCACCCCATGGCCGAAAACGGCCAGGAGACTGCCGCCGCACCGATGCTGGAGCTGGTGCTTCGCTACGAGCCTGACAACTTCAGGGCGCTCTACCGCGCCGGCCTCGCCCACTATTGGAACGGTGAGACTCCCATTGCCAAAGAGCGCCTCGAGCGGTTTCTCAACCTCTACAGCGTGGGCCACGACGATGGATTTCGTGTCAAAGCCCGACAGGTGCTCGAGCGAATTGCGCGTGGGCAACCCGCTGACGAGTCGATAGGTCACGGCGGGAGCGACTAAGTACAGCAGCTGCTGTGCGCCAAGTTCAAACCGGGCGACCAGTGAGGTCACGGTCTTCGAAACCACTGCTTGCGGTACGCGAAGGTTCGCTCGGCGATGGTGCCGCCACCGACGCGGTAGAGCAAACAGTGCAGCCGTTCAGAATCGAGTCGGTCTGCACCGCTGACCGCGGTCAAGCGAACCCGGCTCGCGTGAACTCCTGCTTGAATCGCCCCTGGTTGAGACCCCGAGTGGCCGTCAGAGCCGCCGCCGCGAAAATCACACGTCAGTCGAAAGCGCGAAGCATCATCGCTCTCGCGAAATTCGTAGCTGACATCGAGGTTCACCGATTGAGGCGAGTCGGTGACCACCGTAAAGCCCGTGACCTTCGTGCCCTTTTCGGAGTCGAGATCGGGAGAGTCGAGTACCACAGGCTCAGTGCTGGGCTCCACCGCTGGGCTTGGGTCGTTCGCAAGCTTCTCTCGCAAGAAGCGCAGGCGCCCCTCTTCTGGTGTTTCGAAGCGGGCCATCAAATCATCGAGCAACGCAACGGCCTCGCGCCTGCGCCCGGTTTGACCAAGCGACTCGGCGTAGGAGTAGCCCGCGGCTTGCGCAACGTGCGCTGGGAGCTCGACGCCCCGCTCGCGGTACAAGCGCTCATACAGTCGCGACGCTGACGCGGCCGCGCCCTTGGCAATCAACGCTTGGCCGACCTGATTGATCGCCCCCGCCACGTGGTAACTTTCGTCGCCGAGGCCCTGCGAGCGGTATGCGAAATCGCGGTCGATGAAGTACTGCGCGCAGGGCTCGAGCGCGGCGTAGTCGCCTCGTTGGGCGACCAGCATCAGCGCATACAGAACCACTTCGGGCTTCGCTGCGCATCGTCTCATCGACTCGAAGGCCGCACTTGGCAGCAGCTGAGGGTTCTTCTCGGGTCGTTGGAGATCGAGGTACAGCGCCTGCATTTCGTCGTGGCTGCAACCTGTCGGCGGCTTGGCGGCCAACCAACTCGGGTCTGGGCAGATGGCAGAAAATGGTGGTGGCTTGGGTTTGCCTGGCTCACCGCGGCACGAGACCCCCAGCCACGCCATGGCCACCACCACCAGGGCTCGCATCAAATCACCAAAAGGTCGGGTCGGGCTTGTCATGGGCGTGGCGCCCTTGAGCGTGTCATTCGAACGAAAGACCCACAATGGCTCTGAGCCCATTCCTCAATCGAGCTTGGCCGCAGGCTGAGCACGTGGTTCAGAAAGGCGTTGGTGCCTCCTGCGAAGAGCCATCTCACCAGTTTCCACGGAATTTACGCACCCAACGCCGCGCTGCGAGCGACGGTCACGGCGGCGAAGCCGGTGCCAGTGGCGGCGCAATCAGCGACTGCGAAAGGCAAAGCCACGAAAGCCAAACGGCCACGGCTGGACTGGGCGGCCCTGCATCAACGACGAATTCTGCACGCGGCTGCTTCGCGCGCAGTGGCAGCGTAATCAGGAGACCTCGCTCGCCTACCGAATTCGCCAGGCACGCATGCCAGAGCAGTGGAGCCTCGAAACGTTTCCCTTCAAACAGCAGAAGGGCGTCGACCAAC
>JANLPS010000022.1:0-23094 GCA_031367385.1 Archangium sp.
GCTGGCCCTGGTGGCGCCCTCATCAGCCGCGGGGCGCCTCACTTCAGACGTTTGCACACTGCGATGCCTCCCCGTCGCACCACGTCGCCCTTAAATAAGCAGTGGAGCTGACAACCGAATAGCGAGTCCCGCTGCGAGGCCATCTGTCGCACGGCGTTCACTCTTCAATAAGCCGTTGGTGACCCAACGAGAGCCGTCCGCACGCTGCCGCTCGGTTTCGCAGGCCTTCACGGCGCCTCAAGAAGCCGCCGCGTGGCACTCACGGCGGCCCCACGCACGCTGCGATGCCGCCCCGTCGTACTACGTCGCTGACCGCAGTCTCTCGCTGCGGACGCCTGTTCGCTCCGAAACGCCTGGAACTCTTCGGAAGTCGCCTGGCCCCGCTCTTGAACTGCTCGGCCCCGCGGCGCATGTCGCGCTGTTCGCTGGAGCCCTTGCCATGAGAGCCGTGAAAGAGACCCGATTCACCGAAAAGAGAAACACCGAGGCCTTGGAGCAGGCGTCCGTGACGATTGTCGGCCTGTCGCGGCTCACAGGTGAGCTCGGCGTGCTCGCAAGCCAGCTCCTCATCTCCGCGCGCCCCGTGTTTCTCCTGGCCGGTGCCTCTGCCGCCGCTGACCTCCGGGCCGCGCACGCCGCCACCCAGACCCGAAAGCAAACTGAGCTGAGGGTCTCCGATTTCAACACGATGGCGCGCAAGTACGGCGCCACCCTCAAGAGTGAATTGCTCACCTCAATCCTCATCCCCTCCCCAGAAGCCGCCTCTCTGATGATCGACGCGCTGAGGGGAACCCACCACCCACTTGCGCTGGGCATCGCCGGCTTGGGGGAGGCGCTGGTCGAGGCGTGGAGCAAAGCCAAGCGGGCTGAGGCCGTCGCCACGACCCGCGCGGCTGCGAGCGGCGAACACTGGTCTGACCTGTACACCGAGCTCATCACGCTCATCCGCGAAGGCCGGGCGCTTCAAACGGCCCGTGGCCTCGAGATACCCAAGAAACGGCGAAAACCGGGCGGCGGGAGGAAGCCCGCTGGCCCGCGGGTCGAAGCACCACGCGTCGACGCCCCCCTGCCCGCCACGAAAGCGAGCTCGAGCGTGCCCGGCACGGCGCCGCTCGATATACCGCTCCACGATGCGCACGAAGCTCTACCAACTCGACGCGTTCTCCACCCGTCGCTTCGCGGGCAACCCCGCGGCGGTGATGCCGATGCCCGCATTCCCCGACGAGGCGCTGATGCAGGCCCTCGCCGCCGAAAACAACCTCGCCGAGACCGCCTTTCTCGTGCGCGACGGCAACGACTATCAGCTGCGCTGGTGTACCCCGCTGGTCGAGGTGCCCCTCTGCGGCCACGCAACCCTGGCCAGCGCCGCGGTCGTCATGGAGCGCCTCGAACCCGGCCGCACCACCGTCGTCTTTCACACCAAGAGCGGCCCGCTCACGGTGACTCGCGTCGGCAAAGGCGACGTCATGAACTTCCCCGCGCGGGTGTCAGCCGCCGTCGCGCCGCCACCTGAGCTCACCCGCGCCCTCGGCATCGCGCCCGTTGAAGTCTTCGCCGACGCGTTCAACTCCCTCGCGCTGCTCGAGGGCGAACAGGCCGTTCGCGACCTCACTCCCGACTTCGCGGCCATCGCCCGGCTCAATCGCACCGGCGTCATCGTCACGGCCGCGGGAGCGGAGCCCTTCGACTTCGTCAGCCGCTCCTTCGCCCCGGCCAAAGGCATCGCCGAAGACCCGGTCACGGGTGGAGCGCACTGCGCCCTGACCCCGTACTGGCCCAAACGGCTCGACAAGACCGAGTTTCGCGCGTTTCAAGCCTCGCGGCGGGGCGGAGAAATCATCTGCAGGCTCGTCGGCCAGCGCGTCGAGCTCGAGGGCCAGTGCGTGTTCTCCCTCGAGGGCGAAGTCGACCTCTGAAATCAGGTCCTCAAACCCGATGACGAAATTGGCTCGCATTTCGAATACCCTCGCACTGGACGTGCCCTCCCCTTGCTCAGGCGACCCACATGAATGGCTCTGCCGACAGTACTGGCACCACGCTCCTCTCTCAGCTCGCACAGATCGCCGCCGAGGCCCAGCGGGCAACGACGGTACAAAAGGTGCTCGAGACCGCCGGCACCAGCCTCTGGCTCCTGGGGTTTCGGCTCATCGTGGCCCACGTCGAGCAAGGCCGCGCCCAGATTCTCTACCTCTGCGACCCAGACCACGAGCTGCGGTTCATTCGGGCCATTCTCGACCCGAACGGCACCGGCCTCTCGGCCCCCATCACGCCCGACGGGCCGGTGAGCACGGTGATGGCGCGAAACCTGCCCGACGCCCTCGACGACCTCGGCGCCTGGCTGACCCGGCTGCTCGCCGACGGGCATCCGCAGCCCCCTGGGGGCCTCGAGGCAGCCCTTCACCACGCGGCATTAGACCAGGGCATTCTCGTGCCCGTCACGGTGCGCGGGCAGGCCTGGGGGGTGATCTTGGTGACGGCGCAGTCGGTGAAGCACGAGATGGTCAACGCCTTTCATCTCTTCGCCGCGCAGCTCGGCTCGGCCATCGAGTCGGCGAGCACCATCGACACACTCGAGCGTCGAAGCCGTGAGCTCGAGGCGCTCCATGCGCTGGCGAGCGCCGATGCCTCTGGTGACAGCGACGCGCTGGCCAACGAGCTGCTGCGCATCGCCGCGCAGACGACCAGCAGCGACTACGGCATTCTCTACGTGCTCAATGCCGACGGGCAGCTGGTGCGGCTCGGCATGCCCTACGGGTATTCAGACCCCGAGCTGACCCGCCGGTACGATCACATGTCGGCCAACGCGACTCGAACCGGTCAGGTCGCGCAGTCGACGCGCGGGCGGGCCTTGTCAGTCGAGCAGCTGCCGCCGCACATCGGGCCCGAATTGGCGGCGCATGGGTTTCGCCAGTTTTGCATCGTGCCGCTGCGGCACGGGCAGGTTCGCGGCACCTTGAACCTGGTTCGTTCACGCGAGCAGCCCTACGCAGAAGACGAAGTTCGGTTCGTCGAGATTCTCGCGGGCCAGGTCGCGGTGCAGATTGAAAACGCCCGTCTCAATCAAGAACAGCGGGCGCGGGTGGCCGAGCTCAAAGCGAGCTACGAGCGTCTCGAGCGCACCCAGAGCGAGCTCGTGCTGCATGAGCGCCTGGCGGCCCTGGGTGAGTTGTCTGCGGCGATGGCGCATGAGCTGCGCAACCCGTTGGGGGCCATCTTCAATGCCCTCAGCGCACTTCGTCGCAAGTTGCCCAAGCCGCCTGAGACGGCCGACCTCGAACGAATCATCGCCGAAGAATCTGACCGCCTGAACCGAATCGTGGGAGACCTGCTCGACTTCGCGAAGCCCTACACCGTGGAGCGCGTGACGACCACGGTCGAGGCCTTCATCGAAGACGCGATCGAAGGGGCCTCGCAGGTGGCGCGCGAAGCCTCAGTCACCTTGACCTCCCAGCTCGCCCCATCGCTGCCGCCGGTCGAAGTCGACACCCGAATGATTCACCAGGCGCTGCTCAACCTGGTGATCAACGCGATTCAAGCGAGCTCAGCAGGGAGCACCGTCTGCGTTCGCGCTCGCCGCGACGACGAGGGCAAGGGCGTGACGATCGAGGTCGAAGATCGAGGCAGCGGCGTGCCGCATGAGCTCAGAGAGCGCATCTTTCAACCCTTCTTCACCACCAAGCCGACCGGCACGGGGCTCGGGCTGCCCATCGTCGCGCGAATCATGGAGGCCCACGGCGGCTCGATTCACCTCGACGCCTCACCGAAACAAGGCGTCATCTTTCGCGCGCGCATACCGATGATGGGTCAGCAAGCACTCGCACCAGGGGCGTGACCACCCGCTACTCTTGCGGCCGCAGGGTCAACTGCAGCTTGGTGGTCTGATCGGCCACGATCTCGACCTTTTGCGTGCTGAAGATGTGTGCGCCCTCATTGACCAGCTCGAGGGTGTGCTGGCCCGCCGGCAGCTTCTTTCGATTCAGCGGTACGAGCCCGTAGAGTTGCCCGTCAATCGACACCTTGGTCCACGGTTTCGTGTCGATGGTCAGGTAGCCCACCCCCGAGGGCTTCGGAGCTGCCGGAGTGGATTTGACGACGGGCACCACCACCGGCGCGGGCATGGGCGCCGCCACGTCGGGCACGACGGCCTTGACCACCACCGGCGCCGGCGCAGCGATGACCAGCGGTGGCGGAGGTGGCGGAGGCGCCGGAAGTGGCGTCACCGTTGGCGGCTTTCGGTGACCCGCGGAGACGACGGTCACCGCCAGAACGCTCACGAGCAACAGCACCGCCGCGACCCGCCCCGCAGTGAAGAGCGTCGGCTTGGCCGAGCCTGTGAGATCGCTGAGCGAAATGGGCACGGTCGTTGGAGCCTCCGTGACCTCATCGGCCTTGAAGGGGTGCACCGCGGTGCCGGGCGACCGTACGGGCACCGGCGAGACGAGCGCCCTGGCGTTCGACGCCACCCGATTCACGAAGCCGTCGACGTCGATCGCCGCCATCACCTTGCTGAGCTCATTCTGATCGCTGCCGAGACCCCGCAGAGCCGCGTCGAGCGCCTCGACGACGCGCTCGCACGATTCGAAGCGCTTCGCAGGGTCACGCTCGAGCATGCGCATCACGATTGTTTCGAGCTCGGCCGGGCAGGGCCGCTCCGCGCTCGAAGGCGAGAGAATGGGCGCCTCCGAAAAGAGGTTCAGAACGGCCACGTCGCTCGCCGCTTTGAACAGCCTTCGACCCGAGAGCAGCTCCCAGAAGACGATGCCGAGCGAGAATTGATCAGACAGCGCTGTCGACTGCCCGAGCACCTGCTCAGGCGCAAGGTACCCGGTGGTGCCCTTCACGGTGCCAGTCGCGGTCTTCTGCGACGTTCGGTGGGCCCCTCGGGCGATGCCGAAGTCGAGCACCTTCACCAGGCCGTCTTCGCGAACCATGATGTTTCGAGGCGTGACATCGCGGTGCACGATGGTCAGCGGTGCCCCATGCTCATCGGCGGCCACGTGCGCGTGATTCAGCCCCGCGCCTGCCTCCCGAATGATGCGCGCCGCCACGGTCGCGCTGAGCGCCACCCCATCGTCGGCCGCGGCGGTTCGCAGCGTTGCCAGGTCCAAGCCGCGCACGTACTCCATGACCAGAAAGTAGGTCCCGTGCCACCGGCCGACTTCGTAGATCGAGATGATGTTGGGGTGGTTGAGCCGCGCCACCAACCGGGCTTCGTCGAGAAACTGCGACACGAAGCTCTCTTCTTGGGCCAGGCCGGCCAGCAGTGCCTTGAGCACGACGGGCCTCTCGAAGACGCCCTTCTGCATGCCGAAGAAGATCTCGCCCATGCCGCCCACCGCGAGACGCTGGCGAAGCTCGTACTTGTCGAAGACGAGCCCAGCGCTCATTTCGCCTGGTCGAAGTTCGTGAACGTCGCGAGGAGTGCGCTGGTGACGAGCCCCACGCCCGTCGAAATGACGAGCACGTTCGTCGCGACCCCCAGCCGATCACCTTCGCGGCCGCGAGCAACCACCTCTGCACCAGACCCGGTGCCTTGCCCCAGGGCCCGGTACTCAGCCTGTTTGAAGTTGAACAGAATGCCCAAGGTCGCCGCTGCCAACCCGAGCACGACGGTCGCGCCCGCGCTGGCGACGAAGGCCTTGAACGGCACCGGCTTTGGCCGTTCGATCAACAAGCGGCCTGGCAGCACGCGCAAGGTCAATGGCGACGCCGCCGCGCCCTGCGTCACCAGCGGGCCGGTCGTGTCAGCCGTCGTGACGAAATATTCGAGCTCGAAGCCCTGATCACTGGCGGTCACGTCGGCGGGCATCGACCCCACCCAGTCGCCGCCTTCGCGACGGGCCAACGCGAGCGACGAATACTCGCGCTCTCCGCGTCGACGGTAGGGCAGCTGAACCGCGGCCACGACACCGCTCGGGTCTTTGACGTGAAACGACAGCGGCACCGGCACGCCCCCCTGAACCTCTTTCGGCAAACGGCCTGTCAGCTCGAGCGAAGCGAGCAGGCGCTCCCGCTCGACGCCGACCAGCTGCTCAGCGAGGGCCCGCTCCTCGGCCTGAACCTTTCGAAAGACCGAGATGATCTTCGGCGTGAGGTCTGAAGGCAGCTCGTAGGTCGGCTTCAAGCGAAGCAGCGTGCGAAACACCGGCTCCGCATCGACCGGGTCTTGCACGATGCCGATGAGGCAGCCCTGAATGCGCAGCGCCTCGAGCCGCTGGGGCAGCGCCAGGTCGGGCCGGGCCAACAGCGCAGCCACGGCTTCGAGCGCGACCTCGTATTCAAGGCCTTCGTACAAAGCCTGCACTTTCAGCGCGAGCTCAGGCGTCGGCACGCCCTCGGTGAGCACCTCTTTCGCGGCGGGGTGGGCTTTGGGGGCCGCGCGCTTCGGGGCGGCCGCCTGCGACGGCAACGCGAGCGAGAACGCCACGGCGATCGCCAGACGGGTCACCCTCATCGCAGCCTCAACGTGAGCGTCAGCTGCGGCGCATCGACGGTGATTCGGCTCAAGCCGAGGCCGTTGGCAGCCAGCGGGCGGAGCGCAAACGCGACCTCTCCCGAGCCTCCCGCGAGGCGCGCGATCAGCTTTGGGTCGGTGGTCGAAAACACCAGTCTCTGGGGCGCATCGGCCGCCGCGGTGCCGCTCAGCCCGGTCGACACCCACCCGCCGCTGTCGCGCTCGAAGACCGTGAAGCCATCGGGGCCCGCGCCAGAAGCCCCGGCGACGACCTCGAAGGTCAGCGCCGTGATGTTCGCTCCGGCTGGCAATTGCCCAATCGAGAACCGCACCTCGACTTGAGGCCGCTGCCGGGCGATGTCGAGCTCCCACAGGCGGCCAACGTCGGCGCCCGGGCCGCGCTCGATGAGCGAGGTGACCTGGGCGATCGACCGATGCGCGACCAATGGAGGCAAATTGACCAGTGGCGCCCCATCGCCCTCGGGGTCTGCGATGGGCACGACGCTCCAGGCCCCGTGGGCCAGCTCGAAGACCGTGTTGGCCCCAACCAGCGCGGGGTACGTGCCCCCCGAGACGACGAGGGGGGTCATGCGGGCGACGTCGTAGACCAGCGCGAAGGGCGCGAACACCGCGGGCAGCGCAGGGCCAGCGGTGACCCATGACGCCGACACGAACGCGGCCGCAGACGCGGCGTTGGCGATGCCCACCACCAGGGCGCCTCCATCGGGCAGAGCCGCGCTCACCTGTTGGTTGAAGGGAGGCGAGAATACGATCGGGTTGGCCAGCGCTCCGCCGACGAAGCGCCCGACAGCGGCGTTATCGACGATTGCGCGAAGCTCGCCACCGCCAAAGTACAAGCCCTTCACGCGATCTCCGACGACGCCGATGTTGGCCGACTGTTGCGACCACCCGCCATCTTGGCCGACGGCCCACAATTGCGCCGCACCCCCACCGAGGGGGCCGACCAGTGACGTCTGCTGCCCGTTCGAGTCGCACGCCAGCCAGGCGCCGAGGCTCGCCGAGCCGACCTCGATACTGGCGGGTGACCAGCCTGCGGTCTCATCGAGCGTGGCGATCGAAAGCGACGACAACGCGGCATTGGCGGCGACGGTCACCAGGGTGTCGCCGACGCTGATCATGTTCGACGAGACGAGCTTCTCGGGCCCGGGCGCGATTCGGTTCTCACGAGCCCAGGCCGTCCCGTCCCACACCCAGGTCTCGTCGCTGTTCGCCGCGCTCGAGCGGCCTCCGAAGAGCACGGCCTTGTTTCGAGCCTCATCGAAGACGAGCTGATGCTGCGCTCGAACGCCGGGGGCACCGAGCACCAGCCGTTGCTGCCAGGCGGTGCCAGTCCACTCCCAGGTATCGGAAAGGTCGTTGCCGGTGCGGTTCGTGCCTCCGTACAGCACCAGGCGCTTGCGGCGCGAGTCCCACGCGAGGGCGCTGGCGGTTCGCGGTGGGGGGCCTGCTGACGCAAGCAAGGTCCACTTGCCGCCGGCGAATTGCCACAGGTCGCCCAACGCGCTGTCAGCCGAGGCCGAAGCCGCGCCACCGAACAGCCACGAGACGCCGGTGTTGGGGTCGGTGGCGATGGCGCCGAGCGCGCGCGCGGGAGGAAACCCGGTCGCATCGACGTTCGACCACACGCCAGAGGGTGACAACCGCTCGGCGCTGACTTCAGTGCCGCCGTCGGCGCCGAGCCCGCCGAACGCGAGCAGACCGCCGCCAACCGGGTCTGGCACCATCGCTCCGCCGAGGCGGCGAACCGTGGCGTCTGGCAGCCGGGCCCAGCTCGACCCGTTCCACGACCAGGTGTCGTTCAAGACGTCGACCTGCGAGCCGCCCATCATCACTACCGCTCGGCGCTGCCAGTCCCACGTGGTTTGCGGGGCGAGGCGGGCCGTGGGTGCCCCATCGCCCTCGGGGTCGATGATCTCCGGGTCGAGCCAGTCGTGCCCGAGCCACTCCCACAGCGCGCCGCCCGGCTTGCCGCCCCTGGCCCCGCCAAAGCGCACGATGCGTGAGCGCAGAGGGTCCCACACGGCGGCGGGGTACTCGGTGCCGTCTGGCGCGAGCGTGACGTTGCGCCGACGCCAGGTGCCCGCACCCGCGGCCGTGACCGATGCGCCCCCACGTACGGTGATGCCGTCGTCAGCTCCCCGCTCAGTCGAAGGAAAACCCTCGAGCCCATCAGCCGCCGCGCGAACGACTTGAAAGCGGTGGGGGTTTTCGAACTGCGAGCCGGCCCGTTTGCCGCCGAAGCTGGCGACCCACTCGAGGCTCTTCACCGCCACCCACGGTGACTCGTTGCCCGCCGAGTCAATCGCCTGCAGCTCGACCGCATCGTTCACCACCGGCAGCACGAGGGGCTCGAAGTCGCCCTGCGCTCCAACGGCAGCCAAAGGGGTCACCAGGCCCGCACTCAAGCGAGCCCGAACGTACTGCGCGTCAGTCACCCCGCCGTCGTTTTCCAGCACCAGCGACGGCGCGTTGCCCAACGCGTCACCCCACGGCGCCGAGCGAATGCTCATTCGGCCTTCACTCGGAGCGACCGGTGAATCGACATCGACGCTCAGCTGCGGGGGTTGCGCCACCTGCGTTGTGTTGCGCGCAAGGTCGACGAGCACGAGGTTGATCGTCACCACGCCGCTGCGCGCACCGTCAGCAGTCGAGCAGTCAACGTCGTAGATCGTGTCGGCCACCGCGGTGACCGTGCACCCCAACGCCACTGCCGTGCCATCGAGGGCGGTCGGAGAGACTTCTGGCGGCTCGGCCAGCACTTCACTCATGGTCAACCGAAGGTGCGCAATCGAGCGAGGCCCCAGCGTGCTCGGCGCGACCACCGGGTTGCCAGCCCTCGGCGAAATCGTGAGATTGGCGGTCAGCAAGGTCGGCGCGGTCTCATCGAGCAGCGCGCTGTTGACACACAGGGCGAGCCCGCTCTGACACCGCAGCCCCGAGGGGCAATCGCCATCGCGCTGACAGGTCAGCCGCCCCGAGGTCGAGACCGATTTGTCGAAAGAACAGGCAGTGCCGAGCATGAGCGCCGCGCCGATCGCCATGGCTCGAAAACGTTTGAATGAAGGTCTGGTCAAAATGATCGCCATCGCAGCCAAGCTCACGGCTGAAGTCAATTGGCCTCAGACGGCCCTCAGGTGAGCCGATTCGTCCCCCCTCGTGCGCTGAGCCGTGAGACGTTCGCGCTCAATGCTGTTGACGACCCAACTGAAGGGCAAAACGTTCGGTTCGCGACGCGGCGTGACCCAGTGGCGGGTGACGGTCACGCACGAGGCGCACGCGCAGCGGGTCTTTCACGTCGCGCTGGGCCGCACGCTGCGAATCGGTTCGAACCCCAGCAACGAGATCGCGCTCGATGACCCCTGGGTGAGCCGAGGGCACGCGGCGCTCACCGCGCATGCAGAAGGGCTGCAGGTACGCGACCTGGGCAGCACCAACGGGTGCTGGTGGAATGGGGCGAAGCTTCGTGACGGCCTGGTGTCGAGCGGCGTGCTTCGAATCGCAGATTTTCAACTGACCGTGGCGCCCTCGAAGACCCAGGCGCACCAAGACCTGTCAGCCCACGCCAACTTCGGCGGCCTGGTGGGCCAGAGCGAGTCGATGCGCGCCCTCTTCAAGGAGCTCTCGACCGTCGCCACCTCACCCAGCACGATTCTGATTCAAGGCGAGAGCGGCACCGGCAAAGAATTGGTCGCCCGCGCGATTCACGAGGCCAGCCCGCGCGCCAAAGAGCCGTATGTCGTCTTCGATTGTGCGGCGCTCGCCCCATCGCTCATCGAGACCGCGCTGTTCGGTCATGAAAAAGGCGCTTTCACCGGAGCGACCAGCCGCAAAATCGGCCTCTTCGAAGAGGCGAATGGGGGCACCCTCTTTCTCGATGAGCTCGGTGAGCTGCCACTCGAGTTGCAGCCGAAGCTGCTGCGAGCGCTCGAGAGCCGTGAGATTCGCCGCATCGGCGGCTCCGCAGCGGTGCCCCTCGACGTGCGGTTCATCGCGGCAACGCACCGAGATCTGACGCTCGAGGTCAATCGGGGCCAGTTTCGAGAAGATCTCTACTACCGGCTCGCGGTCATTCGGGTGCGCATACCGCCGCTGCGTGTACGGCGCGATGACCTTCGCCTGCTGGTCGAGCACCTGATGCTCCAAGCGACCGGCGGTGACGAGGGCAAGGTCATCGCCGTGCTCGACGCGATGACCCAGAGCCAGTGGCAGTTCTTGAAAGACCACCCGTGGCACGGCAACGTTCGCGAGCTTCGAAACGTGGTCGAGCGGGCCCTGGCGATGTCGAGCGAGCTCGCGGCGCCAGCAGAAAAGCCCGAGGCCGAGCGCTACACCCTCGAGGTGCCATACCTGAGCCAGAAGCAGTCGTTGCTCGAGCGCTTCGAGTCTCAATACCTCACTGGCGTCGTCGAGCTCGAGAACGGCAACATCGCTCGCGCGGCCGAACGTGCGGGGCTCGATCGGAGCTACTTCAAGCGCTTGCTCAAGAAGTACAAGGCAGGCGCCCAGCCCTCAAAAGACTGAACCCGTGGCGTACTTTCGAAGCAGCCGCTTGAAATACATGCGGTCGATGCCTGCGTCGGCGGCCGCTCTCTTGAGATTGCCCCCGTGGCGCTCGACCATGGCCCGCAGGTACTGGCTCTCGAAGCGCTCGACCAGCCGGCGCTTTTGATCGAGAAAGGGCTGATCGAACGAGACCAGCGCGGCGGGGTCGCTCAACGACTCGGTCAGTGGCTCGAAGTCTGACGACGGGCTCAGCGCGTCAGACATCGCCAGCGAGCGCTCGACCGCATTTCGAAGCTCGCGCACATTGCCGCGCCAGGGGTGCTTTCGCAGCGTGCTCCATTGCGCATCGCTGATGGCAGAGACGAGCACCTCCGCCTTGTCGCGGTTGCCGTTCAGGGCCTGCGACATCAAGTGCTCGACGAGCATGCGAAGGTCGTCGAGCCACTCGCGCAGCGGGGGGATGCGAAGCCGCACCACCGCCAACCGGTAATACAGGTCTTCGCGAAACTGGCCCTGGTTCACCTGCCGAGCCAGGTCGCGGTGGGTGGCGGCGACCAGGCGAACATCGATGGCGATCGGCTTCTCTGCACCGACGCGGCGAATCTGTTTGGTCTCGAGCGCCCGCAGCAGGCGTGGCTGAAGCTCGATGGGCAGCTCGCCGATTTCGTCGAGAAAGAGTGTGCCGCCCTCTGCTTCTTCGAAGCACCCGAGCTTGCGGCGGAGCGCGCCGGTGAACGCGCCCCTCTCGTGGCCGAAGAGGGCACTCTCAATCAGGCTCGGAGCGGCCGCCGCGCAATCGAACACGACGTAGGGGCTCGACTTGCGAGGGCTGGCCTCGTGCATCGCGCGGGCGACGAGCTCTTTGCCAGAGCCACTCTCGGCTTGAATCAGCACGGTGCTCGACGTCGGAGAGACGCGTGAGAGCGTCTTGAACAGGGCCCGCATTGGCGCGCTTTGGCCGACCAGCGGCCCGAACTCGGTCACTTCGGAGAGGGCTTCGACGGCTTCGGCGTCACTCGAGACGGTCAGCTTCGAGCCGCCGAACAAAATCACCCCTGAAGGAATGACGGCGTCGGTGATTCGAAGGCCCTTCCACCAGGTGCCGTTGGTGCTCCCGAGATCGCGAACGGCCACGCCCGAGGGCTCTGCGCTGAGCTCGGCGTGCATTCGGCTCACCGTGGGGTCGTTCAAGACGAGGTCATTGCTCGGGTTCGACCCCACCCGCAGCGGCATATCGCCCGACACCTGAAACACCCTCGACCCATCGACCGACACCCGCCACTGGGGAACAGACCGGGTGCTGCTCAAGCGTGGCTTTGCCTGGTCGGTGTGGGTCTTCACGCGAGACCTCGACTCTATGCCAGGTGCGCTCCCGTCAGATGAGAGGTATCACGATTCTGTCTCTCTCCAGCTCGAGGTCTCACCGTGCGCGGCTCCATCGGTTTCGTGGTCGTTCTCATTCTCGCAGCCCCGTTCACCGCGTTTGCCGGGAGTGCCTGCGCGGGGTGAAGCAACCCGACGCTCCCGGTCGGGGGCGCCCAGTCTGCGACGGTCGCGCCGAGCCATCTGAGGCTCGACCTGGCGTTCGATGTCACGCGCGCTGAAGCGCAGCATGACTCGTCTTGCCCTGAGATTGGCCCAATTTGCCGCGTGCGAGACGAGCCACCCCAAGTTCACCACACGACCCTGTGGCTGACCGAGGCGCGGCTGCTGGGGGAGTTCGGGCTGGCGCCCAACATCGCACTTCAAGCCGTGCTGCCGTTCAGGGTCGTGAATACCGGTACCCGCTTCACGAGCTTCGGAGGGGCTCCGATTCAGCTCGACTACCCGAGCATTCACCACCACGACGAGACGCTGGCCGGCCTCGGCGACACCCAGCTGTTTTTTCACGGTGCGCTGACGCTGGGTGACTTTCGATTCGGTGGCCGCATCGGCGCCAGCCTGCCCACCGGCCGCGTCGTACCAAACCCCTACACGCTCGCCGAAGAGGGGCTGACCCATCAGCACATTCAGTTCGGCACCGGCACCGTTGACCCGGTATTGAGCCTTGATCTCGCGAAGACCTTCTCTCGCTGGTCATTGGCGGGCTTCGCACAGGCACAGCTGCCACTCTATCGGGGCTCGACTGGCTATCAGGCGGGTACGCGGGTGGTCGGAGGGCTGGTCGGCATCAGCGACTTTGGTCTGACGCCGACGTTTCGCCTCGGCGTGACGCTCGCCCATGAATATGCCGAGCGGTGGGACGGGCTGGTCCCCACCGAAGACGGCAATCAGGGTCGCACCGATCTCTTCGTGGGCCCGGGAGTCACGATCCCCTTCCTCAAAGACTGGAGCGTCAGCATCGATGTGCGGGCCAGGGTCTACGGCTACACCGTCAATGCGCAGCTCAACATGCCGGTGATTGTGTCGGTGAGCATCGGGCGGCTCTTTCACCTTGAAGACGGGTTCGATGAGGCGCCCGTTGACGTGCAGTCACCGGGAGACATCGCCGAGGTGGTGCTGGCAGGTGAAGACGCGCCGTTGGTGAACGTCGCCGGCAAGTGGACGGTGTTCGATTTCTGGGCCCCCTGGTGTGATGCATGCCGGGTTCTCGATGGCTCGTTGCGTTCACTCGCGGCGAGCGAGAAGTCGGTGGCGCTTCGCAAAGTGAACATCGTCGACTTCGATTCGCCGATTGCGATGCGGGAGCTGCCCGAGGTGAGCGTGCTACCGCATGTTCGCGTGGTGGCGCCCGATGGTACGGTGGCCCTCGAAGAAAGCGGCCCGGCAGACCGGGTGTTCGAAGACGTCAAGAACACCATCGCCCGTGGCAACGTGTTCACCTGCCCGATGCACCCAGAGATACGTGAGCGTCACGGCGGTGAATGCCCGAAGTGCGGCATGCAGTTGATACCCGTGAAGTGAAGTCGCAGGGCGCCTCAACGTCTAGCGACGGGCGCGCGCAATCACGACGAGCACCAGAACGCCCACCAGCGCTGCCAAGGCCAACCAGGGCATGACCTTCTGAAAGCCGATTATGAACCCGCGGGCCGCCTGCCGCGCCGTCGGGCCAATCACCTTCCACACGCTGGTGCCGATGATTTGCCCGACCAGAAACGAGCCCGCGATGCCGATTGACCACGTGCAAATCGACGGGTGAATCATGCCGGACACCTGCACGCCGTCGGTGAGGTGCGCTACGGTCGGCATCACCGCGGCCAGCACTCCGACGATGGCCAGCAGCCGCAGCGCGTTGAGCGCATGGTAGCCAGGCGGCGCGTCGACGCGGCTGAACAGCGAAAATGAAAACCACCGGCGCACGTTGCGGCGTCGAAGCTCGTCTTTGGTGGGCGGCACGTAGCGCAGCTCGGCCTCGAGTTGAACGTCGTCGGGCTCGTCGATGAGAGGCGCCACTGCCGTGAAAGGGTAGCAGACACAGCGGTCGTCGCTGACACACCTTTCGCTACAGAGGGCCGCCGTTATGCGGTGGCGATTCTGCGCTCGCCGCCCCAGACTGCGCGGCGCGATGGAGGGGCGCACATTCGGCGACTTCGTGCTCAAGCAGCGCCTCGGTGCAGGCGGCGGTGGCGAAGTGTACCTCGCCGAGCAGACCACGCTGGGCCGCGAGGCCGTGATCAAGGTCATGCTGCGCGGCGAGCGCGGAGCTGACGCCGACCAGCGGTTCTTGCGCGAAGCCCGGCTGGCCTCTCAGCTCGATCACCCCTTCGCCGCCCATGTCTACGGGTTCGGTGCCGAAGCCGATGGCGTGCTGTGGATCACGATGGAGCTGGTTCGCGGTGCGTCTCTCGACGCCGTCGTCAAGTCAGAGGGGGCCATGCCCCTGCCGCGGTTCGTGCCGTTCTTCGAGCGATTGTGCGAAGTGCTGCACGCCGCGCACGAGCAGGGCATCGTTCATCGCGACATCAAGCCTGCGAACGTGATGGTGCTCACCCGTTCTGGGCGGCTGCTCCCGAAGCTGCTCGACCTGGGCATCGCCCGGCGCGACTCCGACCCGCTCGAAAACGCACTGACCATCGACGAGGCCGCGGTCACCGGCGAGGGGTCGCCTGCCGAGACGCTCTCAGGCACCCTCGCGAGCCAACTCTTCGACTCTGAAAATACACACCTGACCCGGGTCGGCGCGCTGGTCGGTACGCCCCACTACATGGCCCCCGAACAGTGGGTCGACGCCTCGAGCGCTGACCTGCGCGCAGATCTCTACAGCCTCTCGTTGCTCGCCTACCAGGCGCTGACCGGCAAGGTGCCGTACCCGGCCAAGTCGCTGCGACACCTGGCGAGGGCCCACAGCACCTTGCCGCTGCCGCCGATGCCCGACGGCGTGCCACCCGACGTCTACACGGTGCTCTCGAAGGGCGCCGCCAAAGATCCCGCTCAGCGCTACGCGACGGCGCTCGAGTTGGGAGCAGCGCTCCGCGCGGCCTCGGGCATTGGCGTCGAGCCGTTCGCGCTGCCCCAGCTGGGTGATGCCTTGCGCGAAAACCTGCTCTCGCACGCGCCTCAACCGATCGCCGAAGCGGTCGCCTTGCTCGAGAGCGCTCGCACGCCCAAGCAACAGCTCGACGCGGTGATGATGGTGCGGCGGGTCGCCCTTCGGTACGTGGCCACGCTGGCCCTGGCATCGCGCGCTCGGGTCGCTCCGGGCAGCGCTGACGACCCCACCGTGGTGGCCCTGCTGCAAAAGCTCGGTGCTTCATCGCTCGACCCCGGCGAGTGGCCTCGTTTGGCCGAAGCCCTCTGCCGGCCCTTCGCCGCTCGGCGCGCGACCCACCCGCTGCCCGAGCTGGTGACCTTCTTCTTCGCAGACGAGGCCGCCGCCCCAGGTCTTGGAGCGCTGGCCCTGACCGCCTTCGACGCCATCGAGGTGCGCGAGCTCGATGAGGTGATGCTGCAGGCCGTGTTGCTCAAGCTGGTGCCGGCACTGTCGGCGCTGCTCAAGAGCCTGACCTTCGTGCTCGATTACGCCTTGATCGTCGCCGGCGATGAATGCGAGCGCTGGGTCGGTGCGCGTCGCCTTCACCGGTTGGTGCACCACATTCCAATCCCCATCGCGCCGCTGCCGGCGGGGGCGCCCTTTCTCGTCGACCCGAGTGGCGTGCCGGTGCTCACCCTGTGGCCGCTGATGCAGGTGTTCAGCCCTGGGGCAGGGCTGCCTCAAGAGCTCTTCTTTCTCGACGGCGCGGGTCGCCACGGCGCTCGGTTGGTCGCCTCACCTGGGCCCTTCGAACGGCAGAGCGACGAGGTCTGGCCATGGTTCTCGCAGTACCTCTTCGACGTCACGCTCGCGCAAGAGGCGGTCGCGAAGGCCGAGCGCCCGCCCTACAAAGGCCTCTCGACCTTCACGCCCGACGACGCAGACAATTATTACGGCCGTGAGCGAGAGGCAGAGTCGTTCTCGAATCGACTGCGACTGACGCCGCTGCTCGCCGTGGTTGGCCCCTCGGGGTCGGGCAAGTCTTCATTCATCATCGCCGGGGTGTTGCCGCTGCTGCCTCGGGCCTGGCGGGCGATCGTGATGCGACCCGGGGCCACGCCTTTTCATGCCCTCGCTGCGAAGCTCGGCTGCGAGGTCGATGCGCTGTCGGTACCGAAGCTGGTCGCGATGGTGGCACCCGGCGAGACGGTGGTGGTGGTCATCGACCAATTCGAAGAGCTGATCACGCTCTGTCAAGACGCACAGACACGCGAGGCCTTCGCCGAGCTGTTGGTTCGATTGGCCGACTCGAAGGGCAGCCGATTTCGGGTCGTCATCACCTTGCGCGACGACTTTTTGATCAAGGCGCAGCAGCTGCGTGCGCTGCGCGAACGGTTGTCATCTGCGCTCCAGCTGCTCGGCACGCCGGCGTCAGACGACTTGTTGCGGGTGGTGACCGAGCCCGCGGCCCGGGTCGGGTACGGCTTCGATGACGCGACCCTGCCCGCGAAGATGGTCGACGAGGTGGCGCAGTACCCCGGCGCGCTGGCCTTGCTCTCGTTCGCCGCGAGCCAGCTGTGGGAGCTGCGTGATCGGCAGCTGCGACAGATGCGAGCCAAGACCTATCTGGCGCTGGGCGGCGTTGGAGGCGCGCTGAGCCGGCACGCCGAGCAGACCCTGGCCTCGATGAGCGTCGACGAGGCCGGCCTCGTTCGGGAGGCGTTTCGACACCTGGTGACCTCGCAGGCGACGCGCGCGGTGCTGACTCGAAAAGAGATGCTCGACGTGCTCGGCGGCTCACCCGCGGCCCAGTCGGTGCTCGAGAAGCTGGTCGCGGCGCGGCTGCTGGTGACCTCCGAAGACCCGAGCGGTGACGACCGGGTGGAGATCATTCATGAAGCGTTGATCGTCTCGTGGCCCAGGCTCGACACGTGGCTGCGCGAAGACGCCGAGACCGCGCGATTGCGTGACTCGCTGCGAGCCAGCGCGAAGCAGTGGGCCGAGCTGGGCCGACCGTCTGGCCTGCTGTGGCGCAAAGAGACCCTCGCTGAATACCGCGTCTGGCGCTCCCGTTTTCCCGGGCGGCTGACCCGGCTCGAGCTGGAGTTCGCCCAGGCCTCACTCAAAGACGAGTCGAAGCTGCGAACCTTGCGCAGAGCGCTGGCGGCGGTGGCCTTTGCCGCGCTGACCGTGGGCCTGGCGGTCGTCTTTCGGGCCTACCAACACGCCGATGCCTCGGCCGCGGCCGCCAACCAGCGACTGCGCAACCTGTGGCAAGAGCAGGGGCGCTTGGCGATGGTGGGAGGCCGGCCGATTGACGCCTTCGCCTACTCGGTCGCCGCACAGAGCGCGGGGGCCAGCGGGCCTGAGCTTGAGCATGTCATCAGTGCCAGCGCGAGCGCGCTCACGGGTGCCCACGCCATCGCTGAGCCCCTGAGCAGCCGGGTGATGATGGTGCAGACTGACCGGCGGGGGCGGTGGGTAGCCGCGTCGACGAGCCGAGAAGTCGTGTTGCTCTCGCCTGATGATCTGAAGGTGATTCATCGGTTCGAGTTGCCCTGCCCTGACATTGCCCTCTCGCCCTCTGGCGACCGGTTGGCGATGGTCTGCAGCGATCGTCAGCTGCGAGTGGTCGAGCTGCCGAGCATGGCGATCACCGCCACTCCGATTTCGTTTCGCGGGCTGACCGTGCACTTCAGCCCTGACAGCGAGCGGTTGGTCGTCGGGCAAGGTGGCTCGCAGCTGACCGTTCGCGATGCGCTGGGGGCCGAGCTGTACCCGATCGTGACCAAAGAGCGTTCGCCCTTCATG
The DNA here is from genome assembly GCA_031367385.1 of Archangium sp. Lineage (GTDB taxonomy): Bacteria > Myxococcota > Myxococcia > Myxococcales > Myxococcaceae > JAEUJT01. The sequence continues at coordinate 18,201 of JANLPS010000022.1, forward strand.
CAGGGCGAGTTCATCTCAGAGACAGACGTGGTGGTCTACGCCGGTTCGTTCGACCCGGGCGTCGACAGCTTTCGCGTGCTCGAGCTCTACCGCGAAGGCCGTCTGCTCTGGAGGTTGCCTCGCAAAGACCCGGTGCGCTTCGTGCGAGTCTCGAAGACAAAACAAATGCTCTTCTTCGGAGAGATGAGTGGAACGATTGGGGCCGTCGACCTGGCAACAGGCAAGCTGCAGTGGGAGGCCGCGGCCCACCAGCGAGGCGCCACCGCGGCCTCACTCGATGCCGTCGAGCAACGGGTGGCGACCGTCGGTGCCGACGGGGCCTTGAAGATTTGGCAGCTCGCGAGCGGCAAGCTCGATGCAGAGGTGAAGATCGAAGCGGGTGCCTTGCGCTGCGTCGACTGGGTCGATTCGGGCTCGGTGCTGACCGCGGGCACCGATGGCGTCGTTCGCCGGGTGATGGCCGCGAGCGGCATGGTGGCGTTCTCGCACTTCGGGCACTCCGGGCTGGTGAGCGCCTGCTCGATGCTCGGCGAGCGCGCGCTGACCGGCGATCAATCGGGTGGCATTTGGGAGTGGGACAGCGCGCACAAGCGCGGCGAGCCGGTCAAGACCTACCCCGAGAAAACCATCGTATGGGGCGTCGACGGCGTCACCGGGCCCTACGCCACCGTCTCTGACACCGCGCTCTCGCTGGTGCTCGCCGATGGCTCTGCGATGGCCGTCGACCCGGCCCTCAAGCCCGCGGAGATCAACGACCTGATGGCTGCGCCTGATCAGCGATGGGGGGTGGCGAGCATCGAAGATCAGCTCTTCGTGCTTCGACGCCGCGGGGATCTGTTCGCAGTCGAGAGCGCCTCGCCCTCGACCCACACCGATTCGATCGCGTTCGCTCCCGATTCGTCGAAGCTGGCCGTCACCGCTTCGGGGCTCATCACGGTGCTCGCGAGTGACGGTGGCGTGCCGTTTCACCTCAAGCAGGGCGATGACGTCGCGACCTCGATTCTCTTCGACGGCGACACACTGTTCACCAGCGCGCTCTCAGGCGACGTGTATGTGTGGAGTCTCAGAGATGGAAAGCTGCTCGGCCGCCACACGCTGCACGGGGGTGACTTTCAATTGGTGCGCTCGGTGGTGCCGGGGCACGTGCTCACCTTCGGCCGCGACCGCAAGGTCACCAGAACGAGCACGACGACCTGGCAGCCGACGACCGAGATTCACGACCTGCCCGGGGGCCCCGCGACCTTGACCGAGTCGCCCGACGGCTCGTTGCTCTTCGCGGTCTTTCAAGACGGGAGCGCGGTGACCTATTCGGCGCGAACGAACCAACGGCTCAGCCAGATTCAATTCGAAGACCGGGTACAGAGCGCCGTGCTTGCGAAGCGATTGGGCGTGTTGACCGCGATCGTGGTGACCGATGGGCGCGTCGAGTTGCAGCACCCGATTTTTCCCGAGGCGCTGTCGTCGATGCAGGTGCGCGAGCTGGCGCGCTGCCGAATACCGGTCGAGGTCAAAGACGAACAGCTGGTGCGGCACCCGCTGCCGTGCGCTCCGTGACGAGGAGAAAGCGCTCAGGTGGTCGGCGAAGTCGCACTCCGATTTGCCGAACCTGCCGTCGGGAAGCAAAGGCTCCGTTGTCGCCACCGACGCCGAGGTGATCCACTTCCACCGGCATCACCGAGATCCAGGGGACCACTCGGTGGCTCGCAGGCGGTTCTTCGCCCAAACCGTCAGCGCTGGCCACGCGCAGGGTCAATGCGCTCGGGGGTGAGCGGCGCGGGCGGGCTTCTCTCGCCGGTCGAGTTCGGTGCGCTGATGGCGCGTCAGCTTTCTGGGTTTCGGTAGCCCTTGCCGTCCATGATGAAGCGCTCAGAGCGCTCGGTCAGTCGCTCGGCGATGACCTGTGCGTTGAGTGCATCGGGAAACACCTTCGGCCAGTCCTTGAAGACCCGGTTGGTGGTGATGCAGGTCGACCGGCGATGGTCGTAGCGCTCGCTGATGACCTGAAACGCGAGCTTGGCCTGTGACGCATCCATCGCAAGCACTGCGAAGTCGTCGATGCAAAGCAGGTCTGCCTTCACGTAGCGGCGTAAAGCGCGCTCAAGCCCACCGTGCACCTCGGCGCCGTGAAGCTCATTGAGCATGCGCGCAGCGCTGACGAAGACGACGCGATGGTTGGCCTGACAGACGCGCCAAGCGAGTGCGCGCGCGAGGTACGTCTTGCCCGTTCCGGGCGTGCCGATGAAGAGCGGGTTGATGCCGTTCTTGATGAAGGTCGCGTCGTGCAGCCCGAGGTAGCGCGCCTTGAGCTTCTTACGGACAGGGTCAAAGTCGAAGTTGAAGCCGTCGATGGTGTTGATTTCGGGGAAGCGAGCACCCTTCACCTTCGCTGCAATGGCGCTTCGCATACGACTGGATTTCTCTTCGTCGCAAAGCCGGCTCAGCACTTGCGTCGTGGTGAGATTTTCTGCAGCCGCTTTCGCGAGCAGCTCGCGAAGCGAGCGAGTCATGCCAGGCAAGCGCAGCCATTTGAGCTTCTCGAGCGTCAGCTCTATTTCATCTTCGTCTTTCATGACTCGTCGCCCTCATCTGTTCTGTCGGTGGCGTCTCGCTTCGCATCGAGGTTGTCGTAGCGAGAGAGGTCAGGCTCGGGCAGTGACGCGTCGTCGAGGTCGGGCTTGCCGAGCTTCAGCGGCGGTGCCCGAGGAACGAGGCCTTTCTTCTGGCGCAGCACGTATTCGACGTAGTCGGCGCCGACGTGGCCAGAGCTCATGACCTCGGTCATCGCCTCGGCGGTCTCGGGGGCGCCGTAGACCTCAGCAAAGAAGACCAGTCGCACCGTTTCTCGAGTCAGCGACTTGGTTCCAGCGGCGGCGACCTTGAAGTAGCGCGCAGCCACGTCGCCCATTCGCAGCAAGATGGGTGGCAAACCATCGCGTGTGGCGCCCGGCTTGTACTCGAGCGCGGCCGCCCGGTGCGCAGGTAGCTCGAGGTCGACGCCTGCCAGCCATGAGCGACGGTGGGCGGCGACCTCTTTCGTCCCGAGCATCACGCGCACCCATTCGTCGTCGGCGCGCACCACCACCGACTGTGAGACGAGGCCGGGCGGGACTGAGTAGGTGTTCTTGTCGAAGCGCACCCGAAAGAGCTTCGTGACCGTCTGACCCTCGACATCGTCTGTGTTGAATGGGGTCGTTGGCAGCGGTCGCAGCGCGGCCTTCTCTTCGTGCTGGAAGACCAGGGCGGGCACCTTGCCCGTCACCTCGTGCACGCGATTGTTCGCGTAGTCGTCGCGCCACGCGAGTGCCTGGACGTTGAGGTCCATCAAGTCGCTGAAACGGCGGCCTGGCCAGAAGCGACTGCGCACGAAACCGATGGGGCGCTCGACACGACCCTTCTCGTTGCCGCGGCGTACATTGCACGCACGCACCGCGAAACCTCGGCTCGATGCGTACTCGATGAAGTTTCGATTGAAGGCGATGCCGTCGCTGTTGTGCTGCAGCACCACCGTCTTCATGTTGTCGAAAATGTCGACGTGCGTGGTGCCGCCAAAGAAGTGAAGGCCGCGTTCCATGCAGCGCAGCAGGCTGCCCATCGACTGGCTCATTGTGAATTCGAGGTAGAGGTACCGCGAGTGGCACAGCGCCATCACGAAGGCGCTGACCTTTCTCGGTACGCCCGGCAGCGCGAAGCCGAAGTCGGCCCAGTCGACTTGGACCGCTTCACCGACCTTGAAGTCGAGCGTGAGGAAAGCTTCTTTCTCTCGGGGCCGCAGCCAACGCAGTCGCTCGCGCAAGATGCTGACGCCGCCCTTGTACCCATCGGCACGCAGCTTCTCGAGCACCGCCGGGGCGCTCAGCTCAGGCGTCTCGACCATCAGCGTCTTCAGTTTGGTCTCGTACGGCGTGAGCAGTGACGTTCGAGGTGGCGCAGGTACGCGCGGCTTCGACACGCCTCTGCCCACCAGCCGGCGCACCGTGTTCCTCGACATGCCCAGCTTCTTGGCGATGACGCGAATCGCCAGGCCGTCGACCAGGTACAGCTTCAGCGCGTCGGCGACGCGCGGGTCACCGATTTCCACGGGCGCCCCCTCGCAGCGCGAAGCTGACCTCGTAGTCGCCCACTGTGTCGGCGAGCGCTTCGGTCCATGGCTCTGCCCAAGACCAATTCCCCTTCGCGTCCGCAGAAAGCGCAACGTGCAGCGGCTCTGGCCTCGCCCACAGAGACGTCACCCACAGCAAGCTCAACCGGCGCTGCGGCGAATCCTCGTTGACTCTGCCGCTGAGCGACATCATCACCCGCCCGTCGCTCGCCGGCGTCAGCACCAGCCTCATCCCTCGAATCGTCTTCATCGGGGCGGGCTTGTGCGCCCACAGTCAATTTCGTTGAAGGGTGATCCGCCACCGGCCTCTGTTTCCGCATCTTTCGCGCGCGCTCGGCGTCACGGTGATCTGCTCGACCTTCTGCTGAATGCCGATGCCGCCACCGCGCAGCACGAATGCTCTCGTGCCGTCGTTGAACAGCGCAGCAACGGCAGTAGCGACGTGAGCGATTGCACGGCCCGCACGCCTCGAACGTCAGCCCACATCGCTCACAGTCACGAGACCAAATCTCCACCACCGGCGCAGCCGAAAACTCGACAGCGGGCCCTGGTCAGCCTTTCTTCGCCACCGAGACGAAGCGGCTCCACCCGCTGGGCGATCTGGCCCCTAACCAGTCGCCCGTCTCATTTGCACCAGCCGCCAGCCTCAGGCCGGCTCGGCCCCTCAGCTAATTTCCAACCCAGTAGCGGCCGCCTCCGCGAGCTTCGCTCGCTACGGCGGGTCGACCTCAGCGTTGATCAGGTGGGTCCCGGTGATGTCGGTGAGATCGGATCCCACAAGCCTCGGTGGTGACA
>JANLPS010000024.1:0-23966 GCA_031367385.1 Archangium sp.
CTTCTTGCCGACGCCGCTCTCGCAGTACCTCCAAAGCGCATCGGGCACCTCGATGCCCCCATAGCGGCATTGCCAGACCAGACAACGATAGGCGTCGCGCATGTTCTTGAATGGCTCGTCGGCGGGCTCGAAGTAGGAGCGATGCCGAAGAATTTTCGGGCGGCCAGAGTCGTCCAGCTCGTCTCCTCCACTGTCGCCGTAACTGAAGAACGCGGCTGACCTTCCTTCGAGGTGGTTCTGACTCATCGCCTCCCACTGCGGCGAATGCTCAAGCGCGATCGCCAGGTCGGGGTCCTTGTGGGCGATCGTCGCCTCATTCGGGTTGCCGCCGTTCATGCACACCAGTCGGTCGAACATTGCCTTCAGGTTGCTGGTCGGGCCGTACCAGTTGACTGGCCCTATGATCGCCCATGCATCGGCCAAATCGAGCCGAGCGTACAGATCCAGGTTCCACATCAGGTCGGGTATGCTGGAGTTCTGTTTCGAATAGCAGTTACAAGGCCACACACAGAGCGCCATCGAAGTCGAGACGCACGCGTTACACGTGCCGATCTGCTCACGGCCCCAGACGTTTCCAATGTCCTCGACGTCCACCTCCCACTCCTTGGGCAAGCGATCAGCCATTCTGAACATCAGCGAGCGCGCCTTCGAGTCGATGGTCGGGCAGCTGAACTGACGTCGCGCCGAGCCTGCGATCAGGAGCACCCGAAAAGGCCTCTTGGAGGTCGGAAGTTGTCCGTTCGCGTCGTTGGGCTTCATGCGGCCCGGCGAAAGAATCGGGCATTGACCCACGGAAAGACCAAGAAGCTCAGCCCGAAAATGAGGTGTGAGGTCCAGTCCCAGAAGCGAGGGACGTTCTCCGCCCAGATGTTGTGCCCGAAGCGCGCGTTCATCACTGCCGGCACCAGCAAGCCCACGTCGAGTATTTCGCTGACGATGCCTACGCCAAGGGCGAGCGCGACCCAAGCTGCTCCTCGCGGTTGGAGCTGATGAACGAGAAGGCCAAACACGATGCCCCAAATCAGCGACGCGCCGGCCTGGTGAAGCACCAGCCCGGTCAGAAACGCGGGCAGTTGAAAACCAACCAGCGCAGCGTCGCCAAAGACGAACGAGCCGATCACCTGAACCGGGTAGTAGACGGGCTTGCCGAGGAACAGCGCAAATACCGCGACCATCGCCATTGCCATGACAAGGCCAGCAATTTGGCCCGAGACGGCACCAGACAGGAGGTCGTTACGCAGTGAGCGACGGTCAGGAGCCATGATCAGAGGCGGACTTGCGGTTTGCATGTTCGACAAGCGCTGCATCTCTCGCACCGCCCAGGAGCCGCAAATGCCGAGAGTTAGGGCGTGGCTGACTGAGGCGGTTTTGAGTCAGACCCACCGAACCCTCCGCATTGCCTCGCGCCGGCAGCGGCAGAACCGTCTCGCCGCTGCTGAGCCACTGCGCCTCTGGCAGGGCGATAAATCGACCCGATGCGGTATTTCGCGAGCTGGTTCAACGGCTTCGCCACTGGCGGCCCAGGTGAGACCTGCCCGTGCCCGCTACGGGGCCGCGAGGTGCCCGTCGACCTTGCTGGCGGCGCTGCATTCTGAGCCATCGGTCAAGAACGCGACCCGGCCCATCTTCGGAGCGATGAAGGCCGGCCGTTGTTCTTGCCACCAGGTGACGAGCTCATCGCGCAAGTTCGACCCGCGCTGCTCGCCCAGGTCGACCTGCCGAGGCTCGATGGTCGCCAGCACCGGCGCCAGCCCATCGCCTCCGCGGGCCAGAAAATCAGGCATCACCACCCGGTAATGCGAATTGGCCTCGATGGCTTTGCCGTTGAGCGTGGCCTCGCGCAGCCGATTCACCAGGGGGCAGCGCGCCAACTTCACCTCGAGCCCCGAGATTTGAAAGACGCCTTTCTTCGAGCCATACGCCGCGTTGAGCAGCCGCTGCAGCTGCTCGCCGGTCAAGTCGAGCGTGGCCACCGCGTTGTCGAACGGCATCACCTCGTAGACCGCGCCGTACTTCAGCGGCCCCTTCTTCAGGTCAGCGCGCAAGCCGCCCGGGTTGAGCATCGCCACGTCGGCTTTGCACATCGAGCGCAGCGAATCGGCCAGAAAGTCGCCCAGCGCGCTCTCGTTTTCGTAGCTGCGGCCCATGGTCTCGGGCAGCGCAAAGCCCAGATCGCGGTTCTGCAGCTCGGCCACTTGGCGTGAGGCGGGCTCGAGAGCGGCAGCGACGATTGGGTCGGCGGTGATCACCTTGCCGTGAAACGTCGCGGGCACTGGCTTGACCGAGTCTGCGTTGGCCTTGAGCTTCTTGACCTCGCAGGTCTGGGTGAGCTCATCGACCGTCTCGCAGATCTCGATGCCGGAGTGGATCTCGGTCTTGTCGGTCAGCACCCTCTTGGTGTGCGGGTCGATCTGCAGGTCGATGACTCCGAAGAAGCGGCCGAGGGCCCAACTCTCGATCACCGGAGTGCCGTTGATGACGTGCGAAATCTGCGCGTGGGTGTGGCCCGCCACCACCGCGTCGAGCGTGCCGGGAGGAATGTTGCGCATCATCTCGAACACTTCGCCCGACTCGGTGTCGCAGCTCGAGGTATCGGTGTGGTGGTCGTTGTCGATGCACTTGCCCCCGGCGTGCACCGCGGCGATCACCAGGTCGGCGCCATGCGCGCGCAGGCGCTTGGCCGCGGTGATGGCCTCAGCGGTCAGCTCTCTGAACTTGAGGCTGGCGACGTTGATCGGCAGCGTGGTCGTCGGCGTCTGCGGCGTGGTCATGCCGATGATGCCGATCTTCACGCCCTTGCGTTCGATGATGGTGGTGCCGTCACCAGGCAACCAGGCTGGCCGCAGCCCCGACGACGCCTCGTAGATGTTCGTCGACAGGAGCGGAAACTTCGCCTGGGCAATGCGCGCGCGAAGGGCACCGAACGCATCCATACCGATCTGCACGGCAGACACCGCGCCCACCGGGCCGTAGTCGAACTCGTGGTTGCCGATCGCCGCGGCGTCGTAGCCGAGCAGGTTGAACGCGTCGATGACCACCGCGCCCTCGGTCACGTTCGACATCAGCGTGCCTTGAAAGAGATCTCCGCCATCGACCAGCACCACGCCGCCGGGGTTCTCGTCGCGCAAAATTTTCAGGTACGCCGCGAACGGCGCCACGCCGCCAAAGCGAATTTCGCCCTGCGCGAATCGCTCGCGCTGCGTCATCACCCAGCCGTGAACGTCATTGGTACCGACCAGCGTCAGGTGCAGGGTCGTGGGCTTCGCGGGAGCGACCACTTCGCCAGGCGTCTTGCACGTCAGCAGCGACAGCGCACACACGAGACTACAGCGGGAGAGCAAAAACACGGTACGTCGCATTGAGGGCTAGGTTTTGCGACGACGGAACCGGAAGGTCCAGAGCAGAAGGAGACTTCCTGGGAAAATCGCGTTCGACGCACCGCCGCCACAGCACGTTTTCGGAGTGCCAATTTCGCCCCCGCCGCCCGCTCCGGAGCCGCCGCCCCCAATGAAACCGCCGCCGCCACCAGTGCCCCCACCAGTGCCCGCGTCGTGAACACAAGGTCGACGCCCCGCGTCAAGAGCGCCACCGTCAGCGCGAGCGCCGCCATCGCCGAAGCCCGCATCGTCGAACCCACCGTCACCGGTTTCGAAGCAGGGCTGCAGAATCACAACCTCGGTGCCCGCATCGCGACCGGCGTCATATTCATTGGGCAGCTTGGGGTCGGTCGCCACCGAGAGCGTGTCCCACCGCACCAGCTTGTAGTTCGAGCCGCTGGTGGTGTTGTGATCAGCCACCGCGAGCACGCCGGGCTCGAAGCCAGGCACCTGCGCTCGGCTGACCTCGAGAAACTGCCCGCCGCGAACGAGCCGGCTGTCGATGCCGATTTGAAATTCGGTGATGGGGGTGAGCGCGGTGGTGGTGGCCTGGTAGGCCCGGTACGTGTCGCGCGCGGCGACGGCGACGAGCAGCACCGCGCCTCCATCGAGCTGCGGGTAGAGCGCCAACCCAGAAGGGGCTCCGCCCAGCGTGCCGGTCGCGGTGCTCTCGAGAAGCGTCGGAGCCGCGGGGCCGTCAATCGTCCACCCATAGATGCCGTCGTTCGCGACCGAGGCGTAGAGCCGGCGATTTCTCGAGTCGATGACCAGGTTCGTGATGGCCCGCGGCAGGGTGACGCCCGAGTCGAGCTCGAACCAGTCGAGCTTGCCCGCGTCGAGCGGGTCATCGAAGAACGCGATGCGGCGCAACGTCGTCGTGCCAACGTCGAGCCAGGCCTCGAAGCCGCCGTCGGGCGGCGACCACACCGCCAGTGCGCCCACGCCCGGCACGTTCACCGCGCGCGAGCGAACGTCGACCAGCACGCCCGCATCGCTGAGCCCATAAACATACAGGCCAAAGTTGATGCTCGAGGCCACCAGCAGCGCGCGCGGGGCTGAGCGAAATTTGAGCCCCGAGGTGACGTCGACCCCGCGCATCGGGCCCAGGGTGAGGTACTCCGAGGTGCCTCCATCGAAGGTGAACGAGAACAGGCCGTTCTGCAGCTGATCAGTGCCGATGATGCGGCTTTGATTCGGGTTCGCCGCGTTGGGAAAAATCGCGACATCGCCCACGAACGTCGACGGGATGTAGCCGGTCTGGGCCGCTGGAGGCACCGTCACCGCGAAGGCTGAGGTGGCGAAGAACAGCGCGGCGGTGAGCACTCGGTGTGACACGTGGGCAGCCTCTCGCGAGCGCACAAAAGGCGCAACATCTGACCCTTGCACGACCCGCGACGCCCTCACTTCGGCTCTGCCTTTTTTAGGGGAAGAAGCTCTCGGCTTTGACGATCGCCGCCTGGCCCACGAGCGCGCCTACCTTGCGACCTCCGAAGTCATCGGGCTCGATGTGAATGCCGCCCCAGATGCGCGATTGCCCCGCCTGATCAGCGGCGTCGAAATACGTCGCCCACTGCAGCACCACCGGCATGGTCGGCCCCGCCTCGAAGGTGAGCGAAGTGTTCGCGGCGACTGGCAACTCGCCCAACCCCCCGGGGAAGAAGTCACTGCCGGTGATGTGGCTCATCACCACCGCCGCGGCGCGGCTGAAGGTGCTGTGCCCCGACACGAACCCGGGGAAGGCGGGCGTGACGAAATCTCGCTTCTGGTATGGCACCCACTCGACGCCGCGCACCCAGCCGATGCCCGAGGTGCGGTGGGTGTCTCCGGGCTCGCCGCGCCAGGCGCGAATCACCACCTGGCCGACGGCGTTTTGAAAACCGGCATGCCGGCCGCCGATGGTCGCGCTCTCGGCGGTGACCATTTCAATCAGCCCGTCGATCAACGGCAACCCCCGCGGGTCGTAGCCGGGCTTGGTGGAGTCGCTCGACTGCCCCCGCGCGGCGCTGGTGCGAATCAAGGTGATTGGCCGTGAGCAACTCGAGGCACGTTTGATCTCCCAGGCGGCGATCGCGGCGTCATGCACGGCGCCGTTGAGCGCGAGGTAGGCCCTCACGTCCCAGTCCAACGGTGAGAGCAGAGGGCCGGTGCCCTGCCACTTGCGAACGAAGCTCGGGTTGGCGAACACCTGGTTGGCGATCACGTTCCAATGCCCCGGAGGCGTCTCTGACTTCGGCCCGTCGGCCCACACCTCGGCCAGTGCTCGGCCGAAATCACCCAGCGGCACGCGCTGCGACGCATACGGCTGGCCCGTCACCGGGTTGAGCGCATGCCCAGTGCCCGCATTGCTGCCCAGCGGGTTGTTGCCATACGCGCCCGGTGAGATGTCGATGGTCTGGTCGAACACCTCGAGCTGCGATGATCGGCGAATGGCCTCGACCACCCAACCCATGTGCTCAGCCGTCAGCTTCGGTGCCGCGCCCGGGTCGACGTACAGCGCTCCGGGGCCAGGCCGGGTCAACGCGAAGGGCGTCACCAGCCCCCAGTGGGCGCCGACGTATTTCTGAACGCCAGGAGCGACGGGAATGCCGTTCTGCGCCGCGGCGATCGCCAGGTCGAGCGGCTGCCAGAGGTCGATGTTGTCAGCCGGAGCACCGGGGTTCTCGACTGACAACGGCACCGCCAACGACTTGAACGAAGTCGTGTCGGCGTAATTGTTCTTCTCGTTCGAGCCATCGTCTTGAGTCGCGTCGATGACCGCCTGGCCGATGCGATTGCCGACCGCGGCCGGAGCGTCACCCGTCACCGACACGTCGTCGGGTGAGTACCCGAGCTTGTTCATGAACGCCTTGAAACAGGCCTTCGACACCGCCCCGCCCACCGCGGTGCTGTAGCGGTGGTCAAGCAGACGGTACGCGGCGTAGCTGATGCTTTGGACCCGCGCCGCTTCGAGCTCGCTGGTCGAAGCAGTCGCCCGGGCGTGCGAAAACACGCCGAGCGCGCTCGCGTCGTAGGTGGCCCACGCGTCCCACATGGCGGCAGACAGGTGGTACAGGCTGCGCGCGTGCACCGTGGGTCGCGGCAGGTCTCTTCGAATCGCGCCCAGGAGCTGCTCGTCCCACCGGCGGGCAATCGATTGGGTCGGCGCGGGGTCGATCGCGTCGGCGGGGCAGACCACGTCGGGCGGCAGTGGCTTCTCGGGTTGCACGTAGGCAGCGGTGTTCTTGGCGGCGAGGCGAATCACGGCTCCGTTGTTCAAGGTGGTGATGACGTTGCCGCCCGCGGCCCACACGTTGCCCGCTGGGTCGAGCCACACCGCGTGAAACGATTCGAGGTCGAGCGAGAGCCCGGTCGTCGCCTGGGCCCACCCGGTCTTCGTGCGTTCGAAGAGGGCTCCGTGCTCGCCAGAGGCCCACGCATCGGTCGCGCTGCCGGTCACGCCCTGCAGCAACCCGACTGAGGTGGGCGAGACGTCTTTCCACGTGCTGCCATCGAGCTCGAGCAGGGCTGCGATGCTGCCGCCGCCCGAGATGTAGACGCGACCGCCCCCGCCGTTGACGGTGAAGAGGGTGTCATGGCGACCGACGTCGCGGCGCTCCCAGCCGTCGGCGTTCTTGTGCAGCACCAGGCCCTCGCCACCGACCGCCCACACGTCGCTCGCGCTGGCGCCCCAGATCTTGAAGAGCCCAGGCGTCTCGCCGTTGGTGACCGGCACGTCGGCGGGGAGCGGTACTTCGCTCCAGGTCGCTCCGTCGAAGTGCCACAAGAAGCCTCTTCGGCCCGAGGTGCCGCTGCCGACAGCCCATACATCGTCAGGCGTCGCGCCCCACACACCGAACACCGTCTGACGTGCGAGCCCGGGCGTCACGTGGCGCTTCATCGCGCTGCCGTCCCACTCCACGATGGTGCCGCGGGTACCGCCGAACAGCGCGTGACCATTCGAAAAGCTGTGTGACCACCAGAGGTTGCCCTTGGTGCCGGTCGCGACGCGGGCCCATGCCGTGCCGTCGAAGTGCAGCGCAAGTGGGCCGTTGCCGACGTCGGCGCCCACGGCCCAGACGTCGGTCGCCGAAGCACCGGAGATCGACGTCACCGCCTCATCGAGCCCGCTGGCCAGCACCTGCCACGTGCGCGGCGGCTGCGGAGGCTCGCAGGCAGCCAAGGCGAGCACCACGATGGCACTGCTGATGAAACGCGTCATGGGGCTCACCCTTTGCAAATTGATTCGCAGAAATCGGTGTTGGTCATCGGGCAGTGCAAGCTCGTCTTCGCGGTCTCGCGCGACAGAATGACGCCGACTGAGCTGGTGACGGTGACCTCGAAGATCAGCTCTTCTCCGATGATGTTGATGCCCACGGGGGTGGGGCACATGAAGGTCGGTATCGGCTGCGAGGTCACCCACGGCGAGCCCGACACGTCGAGGGTTCGCGAGCCCCGGCTCACCAACGCCATGTCACGCGATCGCCGCACCGTGTGCTCGAACAGCGCCTTGTCTTCGCGCTCGCCGGTCACCTCGTACATCACCGGCACGTGAAACCCGCCCTGAGCGCCGGGGTGCAGCTCGACGTCTTTGGGCATCGCGACGAACTTCGGGTCGCTGTCAGAGAGCGCGACGCCGAGCAGCAGGGTGCCTGCCTCCCACAATGTCACGCCAGGCTTTGGTGGAGGCACACACCCGATGACCAGCAACGACAGCAGCGCGACGGTCTTCACGACGCGGGCGTGGCGCGGCGTTTTCGCATCAGGGTCGCCAGCAGCGCGAGCAGGCCCATGCCAATCGGGTCGAGCGACGAGCAGCCGCAGCCCGCGGGGTTCGTGTCGATGAGCTTGCTGTTGTCGGTCAACACCTTGGGCGCACCTTCTTCACTCAAGGTCTCGATGCGAAACGAGCTGGGGCCCTTGTTCGGGTCGAGCGGAGTCGCGTTGATGGTGCGCGACCAGCCCTGCTCGGTGGTCAGCGTTCGCGGCGCATTCGAATAGGAGGTGAAGATGTTGCAGCTGATGGTCAGCGTCGCGGTGTGATCTCGGGACACGTCGGGCAGCGTCGGGTTGAAGCTGAACACCGGGTCGCGGGTCATGTCTTCGGGCGAGAGCGCGGTGTAGAGACGGGTCATCTTCGAGTATTTGCTGAACAGCGCCCCGGCCTCGAGGGTCGGCACGACGACCTTCTCTTTGAGCTGGGCCGTGAGTGCCTCGGCGTCGAAGGTCGACTCCCAGCCGACGAACTCTTCAGCGTGGCTCTCACGGTACGAGCCCAGGTACATGCCGAGGTCTTGCAGCCAGATGTCGTCAGTCACGCTCGCCGGCAAATGCGTCGGCCGCGGCAACATGGTCAGCACCAGGTTCTTCACCAGCGGCGTCAGCACCGAGCTCGTGAAGCGGTTGAACGGCGTGCTCTGGGCGTAGCCGTTCTGGTACAGGTAGTTGACGAAGACCGCCGGGTCTTTGACCTTCGCCAGCTCGGTGAGGTTACCGAAGCGGCCGGCAGGGTCGAGCACGCCGACCATCACCGAGCTCGAGCCGGCGTACTCGGTGATGAACGCGTGCTTCTCAGGGGTCTCGGAGATCGCCTTGATCACCACGTCGTTGTAGTTCTTCGCCTGCGCGAGCCAATCGAGCTGCGCGTCGTTGATCACCACGTGGTTGTAGTTGCGGGGTATCGCGCGGCTGCTCCCCAGCATCCACACCTGAATGCCCATGTTCGGCTGCGCGGCGACGCTGGTCAGAATGATGGGGATCATCGGCAGCTCAGAGGTGTAGTTGAGGACTACCGGTTGAATGTCTCCCGCTGCCTTGCCGCTCTTGAGCTTCAAGGCCAGAAAGTACGAGCCGGGGTTGATGTACGGCCCGACCGTCGCTTCAGTGCCCGTGGGGATGAAGTAGTGGTTCGCGGTGAGCCACCCCAGCATCGCGTCTTTCGAGTCGGCCTTGAGCACGGCGTAGTCGTAGGGCCCGATCGACGCCTGCGTGACCAGCGGAGAATCGGCGCTCCGACCCGCGTTCGCCGACCCGTCTTCGCTCGCCGAAGTGGGCGACGCGAGCCCGCCGCTGAAGCCGATGCCTCCCGCGCAAGCGCCGTCGACGACCGTCTTCACGAAGTAGCGGGGCTGGGTGGTGCTGATCAGCTGCGTGAAGAGCTCTTCGGTGCCCAGCTTCAGGGTCGGCACAGAAGGCAGCGGCAGCAACCAGCCGAAGTCTTTCGCCTCACCCGCGTACTGAATTTGAATGTGGGCGGTGACGACGCCATTGTCGACCGCGAACAAGATGCGCTCGCCGGCCTGCACGATGGGCACGCTCGGGTCTGGAGGCGCGAAGCACCCGCAGGCGTCGACCGGCTGACTGAACAAGACGAGCCCAAGGGCTCCGACGACGACGGCGGCACTGGTGGTTCGAGCACGCATGTGTTTCCCCCTGCGAAAAATGGCGCGAAGTAGCATTGCCCGTGCCTGCGATTTTCCTCCGCGATTTCAGGCACTTCGCCCTCAGGGGGAATAAAACCCAGCGACGATCACGGCTTTCTCGTCGCGAAAATCTGTCGATCTTCAGGGCCCGAAGCAGCCTCGCACCACGCCTCCGTCGACATCGGGGCCAGCGCCCGCGTCGATGCCGCAGCGCAATGCGGGCTCAGGCATCGCCTGGCACACGAGCTCGAAGCACCCCTCGTCGGCACAATCGGTGAACCCGTTGTGGTCGTTGTCGATGCCGTCTCCGCAGCGGTTCTCGCGGCAGACCGACGTGCTGCACTTGGTGCCCTCGCTGCAGGCCCGGCCGCAGACGCCGCAGTTCGCCTGGTCGGAGGTCAAGTCGAACCCGTTGTCGACCACGCCGTCGCAGTTATCGTCGAGGGTGTTGCAGGTCTCGGTCGAGGGCATCACCGTTTGGCCGCAGGTCACCGCGCCGCTCGTGCAGACGGCGCCGCCGATTTTGCAGACGCCGAGCTTGGTGGTCTCGCACTTCGCCCCCGCATCGGGGAAAGACTCGTCGGTTCGGCCATCGCAGTTGTCATCGGTGCCATTGCACAGCTCGATGGCGACGCACTCACCCAGCTTGAAGCAGAGCGAGCCGCCAGCGAACTGGGGCCGGCAGTCGTAGTCGGGGCCGCAATCGGCGGTCGTCACACAGGCGTAGCGGCCCTTGTCGGGGCGGGTCGACGGCACGCAGGCGATGAGCAGGGCGAAAAACAAACAGATGGCGCGCATTTAGAAGTGCCCTCCCAGGCTGACACCGGCGCCCGTCGGGCCGGCCGTCGGAGCGACCTGCACCGGCGCGCTCGAATGGGTCAGGTCGAGAATCAAGAAAATGACGGTCGCGATGCCCGCGGCGCCCGCCACGCCGAAGCTCACGTTGGCGGCGAGCGCGTTTTGCTGCACCGAGAGCGCGTCGTTTCGGGTGCCCTTGTAGGTGTTGAGCGTCGGGTTGAAGCCGTCGACCAACGCCTTGTCACCGCCAGACGCCGCGGCCCCGAAGCCGGTGGCGATGCCGAGGGCGACGAGGGTGGCCGCGCCTGCGACCCAGGTCGGTATCGAGATTCGCACCGGTTGCCCTTCGCCGCTGTTCTTCACCGTGGTTGGGCCTCCCGCGACGAGCGCTTCATCAGGTATCGCCCCGGGCACGAGGAGCATCTTGAGCTCTTCGTTGGTGACCTGGTTCGCCTCGACGCTGACGAAGCGGGTGACCGAGAGGTACTTGGTCTTCTCGATCTTGACCTCGTATTTGCCGGGTCGCAGCTGCACTTCGTAGGGCGGGCTGCCGACGGTCTCTCCATTGAGGGTCAGCTGCGCGTTCGCCACGTTGCTGGTGACCTTCAGCGTGCCCCGGGCCTCGCGCTCGCCTCGCAACAGCGGAGGCGCGGCCTGCTCGACGTCTTTCTGCAGCCGGCGTGCGGCGATCAACACCTGGCGGTCGACGTCGGCGATGACCGCGCCTTTCTCGACGTCGATGAGCCACAGCTTGAGCAGGTAATTTTTCTCGTTTCGCGCGAGTGAGCCGAGCACGACCTTCTTGGTGCCGAGGTCGCTGGCGTATTGCGAGACGCAGGCCACGCCTCCACCGCATTTGACGAGCGCGGCGTACCTCGCGACCTCCATCTTGGCTCGCAGCTGGTCGGGCGTGACGACCGAGAGCTTCATCGCCGCCGCGGCGTCGAGCAGGGTCTTGGTGGTGGTCACCGCGAGGCCGACCATCATGTCAGGAGCATCGACGTCGACGATGGCGTAGGTGTCTTGCGGAGCGGCGGCAAGAAAGACGAGCAAGGCTGGCACCAAGGGCATCATGCGGGCGAACATACATTTTCAATGCCGCCAGTCGAGGACGAGAAATTGAGCAGCGGCGAAGAAGAAGACGAGCCCGGGCCCGAGCGCGAGATCGTCGAGATGCGCTACACCGTCGAGCCGAATTACGCCGGCTGGCGGCTCGACAAGTACCTGACGCAGAAGATCAAGCGGGCGTCGCGCACCCGCATTCAAGAGATCATCGAGAACGACCTGGTCTACGAGCGCAAGCTCAAGTCGTCGACCACCGTCTGGGCCGGGCTCACCTTCACCCTGCGGCGCAACATGCTGGTCGAGCCGACGGTGCCGAACGTCGAGGCGCTGACTGAAAATTACATCGACGAGTGGCTGTTGGTGCTCGACAAGCCGGCGGGGCTGCCGGTGCACGCGACCGCGCGGTACCACGCGAACACGCTGGTGGGTCAGCTGCTCGAGAAGTACGGCCCTGGCTTCGAGGCGTCACCGGCGCACCGGCTCGATCGCGAGACCTCCGGGCTCTTGGTGTGTGGCCGAACGCGCAAAGCCAGCGCGTACCTGGCCGAGCGCTTCGCTCGAAGTGAGGTGAGCAAAGAGTATCTGGCCATCGTCGAGGGGCGGCCGCCCGACCAATTCGACGTCGACGCGCCGATCGCTGAAGGCACCGAGCTGATCCGCATCGCGGTGAGAATCGACCAGGCGCTCGGCAAGCCCGCGCAGACCCACTTCGAGGTCATCACGCGCTTCACAAGAGACGGAGCCGACTTCGCAGTCGTGCGCTGCGTGCCCCGCACCGGTCGCCAACACCAGATTCGCATTCACGCCCAGGCTGCCGGTTTTCCCCTCGTGGGCGACAAGATGTACGGCCCCGGGCCGGAGTACTTCGATCGCTTCACCAAGGGCACGCTCGACGACGCGGCGTGGGCCAGGCTGCGATTGCCCAGGCATGCCTTGCACGCATCGGTGATGTCATTCGTGCACCCAGGCACGCGGCAGCCGGTGCGGTTCGAATCACCGTTGCCAGCAGACCTTCAAGGCTTCGTCAGCACGTCGTGAAGCGCCGCCTCGAAGTCGTTGATGCCATCGGGCTGACACGGCCCGAGGGGAGAGCGCAGCGACCAATCAACCAGCTCATCGAAGGGCCGCTTCATTCGGGTGCCCGGTGACATCGCCACGCCTCGCAGCGGCGTATCGAGCAGCGTCGCGTCGATCACCGGGTCTTTGAACCCTTCAAAGGTGAACCACAGCGACTGGTTGAGGCCGTCGCGAGGCGCGAGCTTGACCCGAAAGAACCAGCCCGGGTCTTTCGCGAAGTGCTCGTGGAGCGCGACGAATTGCTCGAACGTCTCTTTCGCGAGCTTCGACGCGCGCGCCGTGCCCATCTGCGAGCCACTCACGGTCTTGCTGGCTTCGAAGGCATCGAGGCCTTCGAACGCGGGCCTCCCATCGGCCAGGGTCAACACCGCTGCCGGGCCCTGGTGGTCAGGGGTGCGCCCGTAGAGGTTCGGCGTCGACGACTCCCAGGGTTGCCAGGTCATGCTGACCAGCTCACTGAGCGGAAACGGGGTGCCAGCTGCCGGGCGATGCTCGATGAACCCAGGCGCGATGGTGTTGATCAGCCCCACCGCGCGACCCACCTTGTCCTCTGGCACCGAGTGCATTTCGAGCTCGATGCACGCGCAGCGCTCGAGGCCATGCGTGTGCAGCCAGTAGGTGCCGTCTGGCTGATGCAGCGCATGAATGGTGAACAGCGCCTGCGGCGGAGGCGGCACCATCGACATCGCCGCCTCTTCGACCCAGGTGGCCGAGCGCACCTTTTGCGCGCTCACGTCGAGCACCGCGATGAAGTCGAGCACCAGGCCGTACGCGTATTGCAGCTGCTCGTGCAGGTCAGCGATGGGCATCGAGGTGAAGGGCAGGGTGACCTTCAGCGCCCAGACCGAACGCGCCAGCTCAGCGACCTGCTCTTCGCCCTCGAGCTGCATCGTCTCGAGCACGTGTTTCTCGAGGGGAGGCGCCCGAACCCGTCGAATCACGATCGGCGCCAGGTCGTCTGCCCGCGCAATCGAGAGGTGCAGCTCGTGGTCATCACTCGCGATTCGGGTGATGTCTTTGAGCTCGACGCCGAGCCACTCGAAACCCATCGCAAAGTCGCGTTCAGTGGGGAAAAAATCGGCCGGCAGGTACGCGAGCACCGAGCTCGAACGCGTCTCACGCTTCAAGAAGGGGGTGTAGGGGCTCATGCTTTGATGAACAGCGCCGCGTCACGCTCGGCGACCGACGGGTAGCGGGGAAAGGCGCCCTGGGTCAAGGTCGACAGGTCGGGCAATGCGACCGCATCGGCCCGCTCGAAGACGCGCGCGAGAAACGCCCGGTAGCTCTCTCCCGCGGTCGGAGCGGGAAACAGCGTGCCCATCGACGTCGTGTCGCTGTCGAACCTGAAGCACAGCGGGCCCTTGAGCTCATTGGCCCAGGCGATGACCACATCGACCAGCAACACGCCTCCGGTGCGGCCGCGTTCGGCGGGGCGGGGTACGACTCCAGCGGCGATCGCCACGATGGTCAGCCAGTGCACCGTCTCGAAGCGCTCGGCGCTCAGCTGCACCACCAGACCCTCGTCGTTGAGCGCTGTCAGACTGCAGCGGGTCACCTCTGGGGCCCGATGAACCGGCGTCACGCGCTCTTCGAACCTGGGCTCTTCGGCCGGGGGCAGCTCGATGCTGTCAGGCGCCACGTGCATCGTCAGCAGTCGCTGCACCTCGGGCCGCAGCGCCTCGATTTGCATCGCCAGCTGGCCTTGATCGGTGCGCGCATCGAGCTTCTTGAGCACCGCGTTGGCCCCTTCACCATCGCGCTGCCCCACGCAGAGCTCGAGCGCCCGAATCGCCGACTTGATGCCGACGAAGCCCGGCGCATCACCCCCGCGAGAATAGAGCGGTATCGCCAGCTGGTACGTGTGCTCGTGGTCGACCAGCCGAGCCAACGCAGCCGCGGTCGGCGGGCGAAAATCGTCGACGTTCATTCGTGGCCACATCTCGTGCAGCACCGTCACCGCGCGGGCCTCACTCTTGGTGCGGAGCAGGCGCTGAAACAACAGCTCGAGGCCTCGCAGCGCGTCGGCAGTGCGCTTCTCGTCGAAGTCGAGCCGCACCAGCCCCAGCGCCGCGTCTTCATCGGTGGCGGCCACTTCGGCGAAGCGCTTGCGCGCGGTCTGGGTGTCTCCTTGCTGCAGCGCCGCGATGCCCAGCACCGCCTCGCGCGAGTAGCTCTGCTGCAGCGGAGACTCATCGAGCTCAGAGGTGCCAAGCAGGTCTTTCTCGAGGCCGATGGCCTTCATGCCGAGGCTGACCACCGCGCCGAACGCGAAGCCTCCGATGTGGGCCATCACCGCGACGCCGGTCGAGCCCCCGATGGCGAAGTCGAGCAGCTGGTTGCCGAACCACAAGACGCCGCAGACCCAGGCCGCCCAGCGCCAGACCCCGCGCCAGAACCGAAAGCCGACGAAGATGAAGTAGGCGATCAGCACCCGCCGCGTGGCGAAGCGAACCGCGAAGGCCCCCATGCAGGCGGCGATCGCTCCCGAGGCCCCGGCCATCGAGGCTCCGGAGTGCCTGTCGAGCAGATAGTGCGCCAGTACCGCGGCCAGGCCCCCCAGCAGGTAGAACACGCCGAAGAGCGAGCGGCCCCAGGCGTCTTCGAGCATCGGCGCGCAGAGGGCGAAGAAGAGCAGGTTGCCCAGCAGGTGCATCCACCCGAAGTGCAAGAACATGTGGGTGACGAGCCCGGTTTGCAGCAGGCCCCGGGCGGGCACGAAGGCCCACTTTCGCATCGCGCTCTTCTCGAGCGGCGCCAACGCGGCGGTGAAGTGAGCGTCGAGCTCACGCTGCTCGAAGGCGATGACCTCGGCGTCAGGGGGCGCGTGCGATTTGAGCCATTCTTCGCGCATCGCCTCGACGCCTTTGCGCTGCTTCTGCGTCAAAAACTGTTTGCCGAATGAATCGGGGATCTTGAGGTACGGGTGCTCTTCGAGGCCCTTCACCGCGCGGTTCACCTCATCGCGGTTGATGCTGCCGTCACGCTCGGGGTTGCCGGCCCAGGTGAGAAAAAAGGCCAAGAAGCACATCGCCGCGATGACGACCGACACCACGGGGATGCGAACTTTGAAGCCTTCAACCCCGATGGGCAGAAAGAAGAACATGCGCCTTAGACGCTACTCGCATTCTGGGGCAGTCTTGCATTCCGATGACTCTCGAAGCGCGGTGGGCGGTGCTCGTTGGGGTGGTGCTTGTTGCATGTCAGAGCCTGCCGGCGAGGCCCTCGACTCCGGTGGTCAAGCCGCTGACAGACGTGAGTGCGATGTGCCCGAAGGCGCCGGCGCCGACCCGAACGCTCAAGGTCGACCCCGCGAAGGGTGATGACTCGGCCAGCGGTGTGTGTGTGGCGGCCGGCAGCTGCACGCCGGTGAAGACCGTGGCACGCGTCGCGACGCTGGTGCAGCCCGGAGACCTCGTGCAGCTCGCCGGAGGGACCTACGACGCCGACGCCGCGTTCACCGTCAGTGGCACGGTCGAGAAGCCGATCGTGTTCGCCGCGGTCGAGGGTGAGACTCCGATTTTCACCAAGTCAGTGGTGTTGGTCGGGCTCTCGTTCTTGCAATTTCGCGGCGTGCAGTTCGATGCGCCGAACAACGACGTCTGGTTCAGCGCCGATGAAGGCACGCATGACGTGGTGCTGGTCGGCAATTCGTTTGATTCACATGCGCCCAATTCGAATCACGGGTCGTTTCAGGGGCTCAACTTCAAGGGCAGACGCTACGAGCTGTGCGGCAACAGCTTCGGCAGCTGGCTGGGAGACCTGCTCAGCGCCGACCCCGTCGATGACTTGGTCATCGAGCACAATGATTTCTCGCAGGCCAGCGGGCTCCACTCGTTGGTGGCCGTCGTGGGTCGCCACGTGGTGATTCGCGGCAACGTGTTTCGCAACCCCTGGCATCGGGTGCTGCACATCACCGACCGCGCCCTCGATAAACCGAGCGAAGACATCGTGGTCGAGAACAACACCTTCATCGACAGCGATTGGACCAAGGGCGACCCCAGCGCGTCGAAGGAGGAGCAGTTTCAAGGCGGCGACGAGATCGTGCGGTTCTTGGGAGCGCGCGGCATTTTTCGAAACAACGTGCTGGCTGGCAATCACCAGGGCAACAACTGGGAGTGCCGGGGCGTGCTCAACTTTCAGACCTTCGTCAACGCCGGCGCCGGGTTCGATGTGCGGCGGTACACCAAGTTTCGCGTGTACGGCAATGTGTTCGACTCGAACAAGACCAGCAGCATAGTGTTTTACCAGGGGCCCAAGGCCGTCGCGGGCGACCTCGACGATGACCAGTTCAAGAACAACGTGCTGAGCAACCCCGAGAAGTACGCGGTGACGACGTGCAACGCGGGCGTGCCGTGGTCGACCTACAAGTTCGAGCGCAACCTGGTGCCGGGCGAGCTCGTGCACTTCAGTGAGGTGGGTGATGCGCCGGTGAGCATCTTGGCGATGGAGGCGAAGTCGCCGATGGTGTTCAGCCGCAACCTGAGCGACGCACCGGTGTTCGTGAATGGCGCGTTTGCAGACAGCGTGGCCAAGAACCCGGCTGGGTATTCGCTGGGCCGAATCGGCGAGGCGTTCGATGCGTATTCATTGGCGAATTCGAGCCCGGGCAAGGGGCAGGCGGCCGCGCTCGCCCACGTGGCTGCCGCGGTGACGGCGGGCAAGTCGCTCGCGGTTGATGACGCGCTGTGGTTCTCAGATGGGTTCGGGCTGGTCGGAGGCGACACGATTCGCGTTGGGTTGGTGACCGCGAAGGTGCTCAGTCGAGATGTGGCGACGAATACGCTGACGCTCGATACGCCGGTGACCGCGAAGCTGGGCGATGAGGTGCAGCTCGAGGGCGTGGCCGATGTTGGGGTTCATCAATAGGGGGGCAAGGCCGCTCATAGTGAGCTGATCCACCAGAAGAACCCACTCTCATGGTGAGCCTGTCGAACCACGAACCACGAACCACGAACCATGGGCCGTCCCAACGTTGGGACAAAATGAGCACCTGACAAGTTCAAAAGTTGTCGCATCGTTGGGACAACGGGGCAGCCAACGCGCGGTCGACTTACTCGAACTCTGGCAGCCGCCCATTCAACGTCACCGTGCGATGCAGCACGCCCTCATACGGTTGCCTCTTCGCAATCGTCAGGGCCCGCTCGCACTCGGCCCACACCAGCGGCCCCAGCACTTGCCAATTCGGAGGATCAACCACCCTCAGCTCGAAGCACCCCATCGTGTAGAGCACCAACCGCTTCGGCTCAGCGTCAACCGGAGTCGCCGCCTCGACCGCCGCCGTCAACGCCGCCTGCAACTTCGCGAGCACCGCCGGGTCGACCCGGGCATCGGCCGTCGGGCCGTACAAAATCGCGAACCCATCGGCGTGAATGCGCACCACCTTCGCGTTCGGGCACACTGATTTCATCGCCGAGACCATCGCCCGCAGCGCCGCGTCGCCCGCCTCGAAGCCGTAGCGCATGTTGTAGAGCGTGAACTCGAGCGGGTCGACCAGCACCGCTCCAATCACCCACCCATCGCCGTGCCCGTGGGTCGACAAGTCGTATTCTTCTTTGAGCAATGCCCCCTGATTCAAGGCCAGGGCATGAAACGCGCCAGAGACCGAGTCGGGAGCCCCGGTGCGATGGAGCTCAGCGTCGACCAGGGCGTCGACCAGCCACGACGCCGCGTCAGGGCGGCCCACCGCTCGAGGAAAAAGCGTCAGCAAGGCGCGCTCACTGCGGTCGGAGATCGGGGAGGTCACCGACAACTCCTAAGCGCGGTTCACGTTTCTCGCAACCACGCATCTGTGGTACTTCGCGCGACCCGATGGCACCGCGATTTTCACCTCCCACCCCGCTCGCCGGTGCCCGCAGAAGCCGCACCGCCGAGAGCTTTCGTGAGCTCTCCGCGCCATCGGGGTGGTCACGAGGTCTGCAGAACGCGTATCGTCACGACGGCTCCGTCATGCCGCTCCGACTCGCGCAGCTTCAAGACCGGTATCGCGCCGCTGTGCTGGGCTTCGCCATCGGCGACGCGCTCGGCTTTCCACTGCGGGGGCTGCCGCCGTCGGGCCTGACCCGGCTCTCTGGGGTCGCCGAAGATTTCGCCGCGCGCCCCCGCGGCCGTTTCGCCAAGGGCCAGTTTTCAGACGACACCCAGATGATGTTGGCGGTCGCTGAGGCCGTCTCGAACGAGAAGCGGGTCGATGGCCGGGTCGCCGCGGCGCACTTGTCGTGGCTCTGGCAAGAGGGCGTGATTCTGCAGCCCCCCAGCAGCGCGACCGACGCGGCCCAGCAGCTGCTCGCCGGCACCCCGTGGATGAGCGCTGGTGCTCCGCTGGGCGTGCGCGACCCGTCGTGTCTGTCTCGCGGCCTGGTGATCGGCCTGTGGAGCGAGTCGAGCCCCCCGCGGCTGGCCCATGACGCCCAGGTCTTGACGGTCATCACCCACAAAGACCCACTGTGCATCGCCGCCTCGTCGGCCTTCGCTCGCGCGGTGCAGCTCGGCCTCTCGGGCGAGTCGATTTCACCGCAGACCTTTTGCGAAGAGGTGGCCAAGGCCGCCGCGCCGAGCGACCAAGAGCTCGCTGACGAGCTCTTCTACTTACCCCGCGTTCTGAGTTGGGACACCGAGCGTGCGCTGTTGGCCCTGCGCCGCATCGGGGCACCGCCCTCGCAGTTCGACTTCGAGCACGGGTTGCCGGCGCACGTGACGCCTGTGCTGCTCACCGCCCTCTACGCCGCCCTGAAGATACCCACCGATTTTCGAGGCGCCCTGAGCGCGGTGCTCAAGTGCGGTGGAGAAGTCGACATCGCCACCGCCATCACCGCCTCGGTGCTCGGCGCGTCGATGGGCACCGACGCCATACCCGCGCGGCTGCGAAAAAACGTGCTCTACGCCGAGGCTCTGGTCGAGGCCGCCGACCGGCTCTTCGATGCCCGCTTGCTGCGAGAGCCCAGCGTCAGCGCCGCCGCGTTCGCTGTCGCTCGCCGGGGTGGTTGAATGTCGCACACGATTGCGGTCGTGCACTGAATCTCCTCTCTGCGCCGAGACCTGAGGTAGACAGGGAGCGCCCATGGTCGGCTCCCGCAACGAACCCGAGCAGTTGCTGGCGTTGCTCCAAGCGGCCGCGGGCGAGCTGAAGACCGCGCAGAGCGACCTCGAAGCCGAACGCACCAAGAACAGACAGCTTTTGGCGCAGGTTGAAAAGCTCGAGGGCCAGCTCAAGGCGAGCGCGGGCCCAGTCACTGACTTGCGCTCGGGGTTGGTCATCACGGTGCCAGCCGGCAGTCGCGCAGCCGTCGAAGAGAAGACCGGCGTGGTCGTGGTCGAGGGTGAACTGGCCGAGACGCGCATTCGCGGGCTCGAAGAAGAGCTCGAGCGCGCCAAGAACGCCGAGCAGGCGGTGCGAGAAAAATTGGCCGATGTCGAGGCCGACTACGCCGAGGCGATGACCTCGCTCACCAAGCTGCGAAACGGCGTCTCGACGGCCGAAGAATCGGCACGGGTGGTGAAGCTCGCCCAGCAGCTCAATGCCATGAGCAAAGAGCTGGCCGCGGCGCGCGCAGAGCTGTCGTCGAAAGAGACGACCGGCACCTTGACGCTCCCCACTGACTTGAACGCGCCGGCGGCCAACGCCGAGGCCGCGGCTGAGACGGCCAAGCGCATCACGCAGCTCGAGGGAGAATTGGCGCTGCTTCGGGCCCGCCGTGACGACCTCAACGTCGAGCTGGCGCGGGTCGACAATGATCGCAAGCTGGCCCGAACCCGCATCGCCGAGCTCGAAATCGAAGCGGCGAAGGCCCGCGAGCAGGTAGACGCCGACTTGAAAGCGGCGGTCGCGGCCGAGGTGGCCAAGCGCGATTCGTTGGTTCAAACGCACGTGCAGGCCCTGGCAGCCGAGGCGGCCAAGCGCGAGGCGTTGGTGCAGTCGCACGGGCAAGCAGTCGCCGGTGAGGTCTCCAAGCGCGCCGAGGCCGAGAGCGCCCGTGACAAAGAACGCGAAAAGCACCAGGCCACCGCGCAAAAACTGATCGAAGCCAAAACGCGCATTCGCGAGCTCGAAGGGTCGGCCGCGCAGCTCACCATGCGAATCACCGAGCTCGAGCTGCAGGTCTCCAAAGCCGCTGACAATGCCAAGCAGGTGCTGGTGGCGAAGGAGGCGACCTGGGCCCAGAGCAAGGCCAGCCTCGAGACCAGGGCCGCGCAGTCAGAGCAGAAGCTCGAGAACGCGACCGCCGAGCTGCGTCACGTCGAGCGCACCTACGAGCAGCTGCACCGCGAGATGCTGACCCTGCTCGATCAACGAGACGAAGCGCGTCGCGAGCTGACGGTGATCAAGACGCGGCTCGGCATCAGCACCTAAAGGGCCTCAGGCGGTGGCTTTGACCGGCGCCTTGTTCTCTTTGCGCACGAACGAATCGACCACCAGCAGGCCCACGCCGATGCAGATGGCCGAGTCGGCGACGTTGAACGCCGGCCAGTACGCCTTGTCGAACCAGTGGGCCTCGAGAAAGTCGATCACGAAGCCGCGCGCGAGGCGGTCGAGGTAGTTGCCGATGGCGCCACCGAGCACCAGCGGCAGCCCCCACTTGGCCCACTTCTCGTTCGGCGCCCCGCTCAGCTTCGAGAAGTAGAAGGCGATCAGAATCACCGCTCCGATGGAGACCAGGTGAAAGAGCGGCCCGCGCAGGTTCTCGGGCAGGTTTCGAAACAGGCCGAACGCCGCGCCCGGGTTCTCGGCATAGCGAAAGCGAAAGAAATCACTCGAGAGCACCACGGCTTCTTTCGAGCGGTAGTGCAGGCCGTCGAGCCCGACCTCGGGGGCACTACCGGTGAAGACCTCGAGCTTGCGAGGCGCGCCGTCGAAGGCGGTGGTCAGCGTGTCGAGCACCCTGAACTTGGTGAATTGGTCGGCGACGATGACGACAAGGGCGATGACGGCGAGCCACCCGTATTTGCGAGACATGCGCGGCTCTCACCACGGTCGCCCCTTTCGAGCAAGTGAAGGAGCCTTTGGAGCGGCAATCAATTTGTGGCGTATGGCCAGGTTTGAGCGAGAGTTTGGGCCGCGCATGGCTTCGTCTGACATCGTTCTCCTCTTCGGTGGCGGCTCGTCTGAGCGCCTGGTCTCGGTCGCCTCGGCGCAGAACATCAGCGCGCAGCTGCCCGATGCGCACCCCTGGTTCATCGCCAAAGACGGAGTCGTCTACGACGTCACCGCCGCCGACCTCGCCGCGCACCAACGGGCCTTCGAGAACGAGCTCGTCCCCTCCGGTGCGCCCGCGTTTCCATCGCTCGGGGCGGCGCTCGACATGCGCGGCAAGGGCCAGGTCTTCTTGCTCGCGCTGCATGGTGGGGCAGGCGAAAACGGCACCATTCAAAAAGAGCTCGAAGCGCGAGGCCTTGCGTTCACCGCGAGCGGTTCGGCCGCCAGCGCGTTGGCGTTCGACAAGGCGCAGGCGAAGGCGATGGCCGGCAGCCGTGGCGCGCGTCTCGCCGAGGCGCAGATCATCGAGCCCCACACTGACCCGGCGAAGCTCGAGGCGGTGTTGACCACGTTGCTGGGCCAGCAACCGCGGTGGGTGCTCAAGCCGGTCGCCGATGGCTCGAGCTTCGGGCTGATTCACCTCACGTCGGTCGGCCAGGTGCGCGACGCCGCTGCGCAGCTGGTGCGCTTGCAGCTGCGCTACCTGGCCGAAGCGTTCGTCACCGGCCGAGAGCTCACCGTCGGAGTGGTCGACGAGGCCGATGGCCCGATGGCGCTGCCCGTCTCAGAGGTGCGCTTGGCCAAAGACGCGAGCTTCGACTACGCGGGCAAATATCTGGGCAAGGGCACCGAAGAGATCACCCCTGCGCAGCTGACCGATTACGAGCGAAATGCCGCGCAAACACTCGCGATTTTGGCGCACCAGGCGGTGGGCTGCTACGGGTACTCGCGCACCGACATGATCTTGAGCGTCGATGGCCAGGGCCCGGTGTTCTTGGAGATCAACACGCTGCCCGGGCTGACCCGCGCCTCGTTCATACCCCAGCAGTTGGCGGCGGCGGGGAGGGGCTTTCGACCGTTTCTCGAGCGGCAGGTGCTGTTGGCGCGGCAACGTCGAGATCGCTGGTAATCTCAAGCGCATGTCTCCTTGGGTTCTCAGGCTGATCATCGCCAACGTCGTCGTCTACATGATGCAGCGCACGCTGCCTGGGCTCACCGGCACGCTGGCGCTCGTGCCCGCCCTGATTCTCGACCGCCCGTGGTCGGTGGTCACCTACATGTTCGCGCACGACACATCGGGGCTCTCGCACATCGGCTTCAACATGTTGGCGCTGTTTCTCTTCGGCCCGCGGGTCGAGGCCCAGCTTGGAGGCGGCCGGTTCGTCACGCTGTACTTCGTGGCGGGGCTCACGGGCGCGGCGCTCTCGTTCTTCTTTTCGCCCTACAGCGCCATCGTCGGCGCTTCGGGCGCGGTGTTCGGCGTCGAGCTGGCGTTCGCGAAGTTCTGGCCAAACGATAAAATATTGATCTGGGGCGTGCTGCCGGTGCAGGCGTGGCTGTTGGTGGTGATCATGACGGTCATCTCGATCTACGGCGGCTTTCGAGGCGGCGATGGCACCGCGCACTTCGCCCACCTCGGTGGGTATGTCGGGGCGCTGATCTACTTGCTGATCATCGGGCGCCGGGTGCGCGCGCCTCGGTTCAAAGAGGCGCCTGGCACCGGCTCGAGAGTGCCGGTCGGCAACTGGCAGGGCCTCGATCTGAGCACGGTGCACGCGCTCAACCGTGAAGAGGTCGAGCGCATCGTGAATAAAATCAAGTCGTCAGGGGAGCGCAGCCTGAGCACGCAAGAGCGAGAGTTTTTGGTGAACTTCTTGCCGAAGACCTGAAAGTCTGGAGAAACCGCCTCGACAGCGAAGCGTGAACCGATCAGGCCAAAGTGATTGATTTTCGGAGCTCGATCGAGCCCCGAATGTCTTCGAAGAGGACAGGTGAATTGTAACGATCGTGTTCACCTCTTTGAAATACCCTACACATTGAAGTGACTTGGCCCGAGTCATACCCTTCAGTACACTTGGCACCCTTATCGCACACAGCCCGGCGCGGGTATCAGCCCGTCAGCAAAGGGGTCTTTCTGTGAGCTCGCTTCGAACGTCATTGATGGTGGCATGTTGTTTCGCGGTGACCGGCTGCGGCGTCGAGCAGGGCGCCGAAACCGACGATGGCACCGAGCAGACCGCCAATGAGATTCGCTCGGTGAGCAAGGCCGAGGCGCTGGCC
>JANLPS010000057.1:0-45100 GCA_031367385.1 Archangium sp.
CGCCAGCGCCAACCCCAGCACGCCGACATCATCGAGCCACCCAATCACCGGCAGCACATCGGGGATGAGGTCAACCGGGCTCATCACATACAGCACCGCCAACAGCCCGACCCACTTGCGCCACGTCGGCACCGACTGCGAGCGAAAATACCGGCCAGCGTGCAAGAGGTTCATGTCTTTGGGTACGCCTGACACCGAAATCAATTTCATCGCCGGTCGCGCGGGGGCAGAGTCACGGGTCTCCATGGGCAAAAAGACCAAGAAGAACAAAGACAAGCGCTTCACCGACCCGACCCCGCTTTCGTACGACTTCGAGGTCTACCCCGCTGGCACGCTCGACTTGAAGTCGGTTGATCTCGAAGGCTCGGTCATCACCGACAAGAAGAAGGCCGACGAAGAGATCGATGAGCTCAAAGAGAAGCTCTACGAGCTGCAGGTTCGCTACTGGCTCGAGAAGCGCCGCGCCGTCATCGCCTTCGAAGGGTGGGACGCCGCGGGCAAGGGCGGGGCGATCAAACGCCTCACCAGCTTGATGGACCCTCGCGGCTACAAGGTCTGGCCGATCGCCGCGCCAGGTGAAGAAGAGCGCGCCCACCACTATCTCTACCGCTTCGCCACCCGCATGCCCCCCAAGGGCACCTTGGCCATCTTCGATCGCAGCTGGTACGGCCGCGTGCTCGTCGAGCGCATCGAGGGCTTCGCCAGCGTCAAAGAATGGCAGCGCGGCTACGACGAGATCAACGCGTTCGAGCGCATGCACACCGACGACGGCACCACGATGGTGAAGTTCTTTCTTCACATCGATCAAGCCACCCAGCTCGAGCGCTTCAAAGATCGCGAGAAAGACCCGATCAAGAATTTCAAGATCGGCGATGACGATTGGCGTAACCGCAAGCACTGGAAAGAGTACCTCGACGCCTACCAAGACATGTTCGATCGCTGTCACCGGCCCGACGCACCGTGGGTCATCGTGCCCGCCAACGACAAGCGCTTCGCCCGCCTCGCGGTGTTGAGAAAAGTCGTCGAGGCGCTCGACACGTGAAGACGCTTTTGGTCGACGGGTGGTCGGTCGAGACCACCGCCGATGTCATTCGCCTCGAGCGCAGCACCCTCGAAGATCGGCTCGTCGGGCGCAAACGGTTGATCACCGCCATCGGCTCTCTGATGACCGCGCTCGCCCTCAGCTTCGGTGGCCTGCAAGCCCCCACCGGCATCGGGCTCATCGTCTGGCCCCTGGTCGGTCTGTTCGTGCTCGTCGCGGTTCTCGGGTTCTTGGCTTGGAGCCAGGCGCGCCTCGCCGTCAGCACGCCGTTGACCCTGGTGCTCGCTGGGCAGCGGGTGACCGGCCTGCGAGAGGAGCTGCTCACCCCCCTCGACCTGCCCTTCGGCGACATCGCCCGCGTCGAGCTCGTTCGCGAGCCTGGCCTCACCGTGCCGATCGCCAAGCTCCGCCTCGTCACCAAAGACCTTGCCCTGCGCTTTGCCGGGCCCGAGCTGATTCTGGCCTCTGATGACGCGAAGGCGCAGGTTCCCCACCTCGCGAAGCTTGCGCAATCACTGGCCCTTCGCCTGGGTTGCCCGGTGACACTGCTCGACTAAAGGCGCGGTGCGCCGTAAGTGAATACGTCGCCTCACCTGACGTCAGCGACCAAAACCATGCGAACTCTCACGACCCTGTTTTTTCTCGCCGCCAGCACCACCGTCGCGGGCTCTGGCCCGAAAGCCTTCGTGCTCGGGGGCGACCCTGCCAAGGGCGAGGCCACCTACAAGACCCTGTGCATCGCTTGCCACGGCGAAAAAGGCGCCGGCGATGGAGCTGCCTCAGCGGCGCTCAACCCCAAGCCCGCCAACTTCACCGACGTCAAGCACGCCGCCGAAGTGACCGACGAATACGTCTACAAGATGATCAAAGAGGGCGGCGCCGCGAACGGCAAATCGCCCCTGATGGTCGCGTGGGGCGCGGTGATCGGTGATGACGCCAAGCTGCGCGACGTGGCCGCGTACGTTCGGGCGTTCAGCAAGCCGCAAAAGGCTGCCCCCGGCCCCGCTCCCAAGAAGAAGTAGCTACGCGTTTCGCGAATGGCTGTAGCGCTCGATGAACTCTTGCTGCTCGTGCGACAAGCGCCCGAACGATGACGCCTCAGCGAGCGTGTCGGTGAGCGGCCAGTGCTCGACCGCCAGGCGGTAGCAGGCCACGAAGACGCTGGTACGGCCGTCGCCCCCCGCGCAGTGCACGTAGGTGGGCTGATTCTCGCCGGTGGTGACCGTCGCCAAGAACTGGTCGACCTGGGCCACCGTCGGGTGCCACCGATCGAGCACGGGCACATAAAACGCCTTGAGGCCCAGCTTCGGCGCGACCTCGGGGTCTTCGTCGCCCTCGAGGTTCAGGCTGACGATCGAGCGAAAGCCGTCTTGCTTCAGCCGCTCCATCTGCACCGCATCGAGGTTCGAGCCACGGGTGAGGGCGGTGCTGACCTTCATCGGAGCGCTCGGCTTCGGCGCTCGTGCATCGGCGACTTCAGCGAATGAGGCATCGCCCGAAAATGTCGGTGTCGACTGTGCTGGCATGTGGTGCTCCCCCCGTACTGACAGCCTGGCTTCGAGTTTCGTTTTCAGTGCGCGCTACAGCAACCCAGAAAAAGCCTTCAGCAGCATCTCTTTGAGGTTCGGCTGATACGACGTGATGCGCTTCGAGTTCAGCAAGTCGACATCGAACATCTTCTCGTCAATGTCCTTGGCCACCGGAGGCGCCAGCGAAAAAACATTGAGCTCGTCGTTGTACTCCAGGCTGCGGGCATCGAGGTTCGAGCTGCCGAACGTCGACCAGGTGCCGTCGATGGTGGCGATCTTCTGATGCGCCATTCGACCCTGGTATTCGTACACCTCTACGCCCGCTTCGATCAACTTGGGGTAGCCCGCTCGCGCAGCATCGCGCAACACGCTCACGTCGTTGACAGCTGGCAACATCACCCGCACCTGAACGCCACGTTTGGCTGCATCGCAGATCGCGTGCGAGATGTCGGGGTCGGTAAAATAGGGGTTTGCGATGTTGATCTGTTTCTGCGCCGTATAGATGGCCTTCAAATATGCGGCCTTGATGTACGAGTCGTCGAAGCGGCCGGCGTGCGCGACCACCCGCGACTCATCGGGCCCGTGCATCGCAGGCTGGGTGCCCATGCTCAAATCGTCTTCGCGCAGCGCGCCGCCCTCTTGACGCCAGCGATCTCGCAGGGAGGCTCGCAGCTGATTGACCATCGGGCCTTCGATGCGGCTGAGCTGATCTCGCCACTCGTCGCGGTAGACCACGCCCAGGTTCATGCCGCCGGTGTAGCCAACCGTACCGTCGACCACGATGACCTTGCGGTGATCGAGGTTGTCGCGCAGCAGCCCGGTCTCTTTGACGATGACCTCGACGCCGTTGGCCTTCATCTGGTCTACCATGCGCTGGGTGCCGTTCGGGTCTTTGTCGAACGAGCCCTGCCGGTCGATCATCACCCGCACCTTGACGGGCGCGACGGTTGGGTCTTTCGGGTTCGCTTTCGCGCTGACCTGCGCGGCGAAAGCGAGGCCGACCTCGTCGGGCTCCCACTTGTACATCGTGATGTCGATGCTCTTCTTCGCGGCACCGAGATCTCTGGCGAGGCTCTCCATCATCTCGCGGCCGTCGGCCAAGAAGCCGATCGTGTTGCCGGTGGTCGGCACGGTGCGGGTGACGGTGTCGAGGTACTTTGAATACGCGCCCCAATCACCCGCAACGGTGGCTTTGAGGTTCGCCTCGAACTGTTTCTTGATGCGCCGGCCGTCAGGGGCCTGACGAAGCAGCGCGCGCCCATCGACGGAGTGGAAGACGCGATCAAAATCTTCGGGCTTCTTGAACGTCTTCATGACGGTCGAGAGCTGCCCGCGCATGGCCCCTTGCTCCCGCTCGTCAGACGACGGCGCGTTGCCGAGCGCCTTCAAGAACCCCTGCACCAGCTCGATGCGGTCTTCGATGGGGAGCGAGGCGATCTGGGCGTCGCTCCAGTAGATGGCGCGCTGCGCGTCGATCACCAACTTCTCGCGTGGTGCTGCCGCTGGCGCGACGTCGGCCGTGCCGTCTTGCGGTCGCCACACGCCGGGGCCCGCACGGGCCACGTCGGGGTCTCCCCCGCGGGTCTTGCTGTCAGGATCTGGGTCGGCCCTCGGCACCGGAACACGCGAGACAAGGCCACGAATTTGCGACATCATTTCCACCGTACTCAGGATTACCGCCGCTGAACACCAGCGGCCCTGAAGTCAATAATTACCGTTACAGCAGAACCCACCATCCCCTGGAGACTCGACTGGAAGACACCCGCCCCGCGGCACGAACGCAACTGGCTCGTCATGGTTTCGGTTTTCTCATTTCTTGGGGCGTGCGCCGGTGGCTCAGACGGCAAGAACGCCTTGATTCGACTCACGCCAGAGATGATGGGCAGCAATTGCCCCAATGGCGGCTTTTCG
The DNA here is from genome assembly GCA_031367385.1 of Archangium sp. Taxonomy (GTDB): domain Bacteria; phylum Myxococcota; class Myxococcia; order Myxococcales; family Myxococcaceae; genus JAEUJT01. Next base: position 4,483 of record JANLPS010000057.1, read on the forward strand.
GTGAAGACCGGGCTCGACAAGAACTCGAACGGTACCCTCGATGACGATGAGGTCGACGCGACCCAGACGAAGTACGCCTGCAATGGGGCGCCTGGCACTGCCGGGGCCACCGGCGCGACGGGGGCAGCTGGTGCGACGGGTGCGACGGGTGCGACGGGTGCGACGGGTGCGACGGGTGACGCTGGTGCCGACGGTACGAACGGCGCGAATGGCACGAATGGCGCGCCTGGCGACGCTGGCGTTGACGGGCTGTCGGCATTGACCGTGGTGACGAAGGAGCCTCGCGGTGCGAACTGCAAGTACGGCGGCACCCGCATCGACGTCGGGCTCGACACCAATCGCAACCGCGTGCTCGATCAGGGTGAGATCACCGGCACGCAATACGCCTGCGACAGCACGTCGATCGACGCGGTGTATTACGGCAGCATTTCCATCGAGACCTTGGCTGATTTGACGCAGCTCGATGGCGTGCAGGCGATCATCGGAGATCTCTACGTAAACGTGCCCCCGGGCACGACGTTCGCCGCCAACGAGCTGATCAAGGTGACTGGCACCATCGGTATCACGACCGGCACAGGCACTGGCGGTGGGGGCAACCAAACGCTCACTGGCCTGGTGAACATCAGCTTCCCGGTGTTGACACAGGTGGGGTACCTGTACATTCAGCGCCAAGAAGACCTGGCGACGCTCTCGGCACCGGTCTTGAAGAACGCGTACGAGATTCACGTTACCGAGAACCCGCTGCTCACCACACTCGATCTCGGTGCATTGGAGCGGCTCGACTATGGCTACTTCGACAACAACGACGCGTTGGCGTCGCTCTCACTGCCCAAGCTCATCTCGACCGGGTACTTCGACATCGAAAACAACAGCCTCCTCACGAGCCTCGATTTTCCCTCGATCAAGTATGTATGTGACTGATGGGTTTCGAATTTATGGCAACGCTGAACTCGACAGCTGCCTGATCGCGCGCTTGTTTCGCGACACTCCGCGAAACCCGAACGGCGGGTTTGGCAACAACAAGCCAGGCACTTGCACGCCGGTCGACGTTTGCAAGGAGATCACCTTGAGCGGGTACACCGACAAGGTCTACCAGTGCCGGGTCAGCAACTCGTTTGCCGGCTCTCGCGCGTATTGCAAGCAGCTCGATGCGAGCGCCGATTTGTACTGGGCCGAATCAACCGCGGAGTGGGCCACGTTTCAAGCCGCGGTACAGGCGGGCACCATCGCCGGCAACGCCTGGCTGGGCTACACCGACGAAGCGACGACGCGCCCCGATGGCAACGGGCCGTGGCTCGCGGTGAGCGGCTTCACCGGGTACGACCCGACCGCCGAGCCGAACTTCTGGGAACAGGGCGAGCCCAATGGTGGGAACAACGAGAACTTCATTCAGCTGTACGGCAATGGTCACGCCAATGACCTGCCGGGCGGAAACGAGCTGAGTGCGCTCTGTCGCGTGCCCAGCCCCTCGGTGCACTGAAGGGGCCGCTTTCAGATGCCCTGATTGAGCGACTGGGCCTCAGCCAACCGGCGGTTCATGTTCTCGAGCGCCTCGCGGTAGAGGGGCTTGCCGAAAATCTGAATCGCCTGGTTGTAGTGCGCGGCGGCTTGCTCGAACTCTCCGCGGGTCTCGAGCAAGACGCCGATGTTGTAGAGGGCCCCGGCGTTGGCCGGGTTCTGTGCGAGCAGCGCCGCCCAGGCCTGCTCGGCGCCCGCGAGGTCGCCGTCTTCGGCGCGCTTGATGCCGGGCTTGAGCAACTCATCATCGTCGTCGAACACGATTCGGTCGGTGACCATGCGCGGCGTGATGTCGCTGGCGAAGCTGCCGATGGCGTTGCGAACGGCGCGGTCGAGCAGCTCGAGCGGCGAACGTGACGGTCGTTTGCCTGCATCGACGACCGGGGCGGAGTCGCTGCCTTCGTAGTCGCGGTAGACCACGATGCGGCCGTCGTTCTTGACCACCTGAAAGTTGATGCGCACGTGCGCGAGCGGCTCGTAGCGGCTGGGCTTGCCCTTCTCTTTGCGTTCGACCTCTTGGTACTCGTATTGGGTCACGTTGGCGTTGAGGTACACGTCGGCGTCGACGATGCGGCGCACTTCTCCGATTTCAATCAGGCCGCCGAGGGCCGTGGCGACGAAGGCAGCGCCGCGGTTGGTCGCCACGACAAGGGTGTAGTAGCGATCATCGATCAGGCGCTGCTGCAGGCCCGCGACGACCTGGGCCACGGCCTGGGGGTCTCCGTTCACTTCGAGCACGGCGACGCGCTTGGTGTTGCCGAGGTTGTAGGTCGAAGGGGCGAGACGCGTGACGCGCATCGCGGGGGCGCAGGCGGTGCTGACCACCACGGCGAGGCCAGCGCAGAGGGTGAGAAACGAGCGAGAAACGGGCATCGGGGCAACTCCGGGGGCAGAGCGGTGTGAGGTCATGGTGTGGGCTTCGACGAAGGCCCGGTGGGGATATTCACGACACAGAAAACATCAATTATCGCATGGGTTTCGCCCCAGTGGCTCACTCCTTCTTGTGAACTTGGGCCGGGAGATTTCGCCTGGGCCGAACCAGCGCGACGACGAACGCCGCGATCGGCACGGGCAGCGCAATGAGCGCCAAGAGAAACAGCAATTTCGCCAGGCGAACGCACTGGCGCCAAACGGCGAGAACGCCGCGACGGAGAGGGGACATGGGGTGCCTGGGGGTGAGAGACGGCAGATCAAGAAATGAGCGAGCGCACTGCGCTCTGCTCAGATCAACAGCGCTCGACTCACCAACAGGTACAGCTTCTCCCGCTCCAAGAGAAACCGGGGCGGGGGCGGCACTGCAGCCATGCAGAAGAACTGAGCATGGGCCGTTGCTGGTGCCTGCGGGCGCACCGAAGCGACGACCGCCGGCGACGCCGGGGCCTGCTGCACCGATTCGACGGCTTCGAGCTGGCCGCTCTGAAGTTGCGCCGTCACGCCGCTCACCATGAGAAGCGCGCACGTCACGCCCAGCTGAAGCCTTCGCAAAATCACCATCGAGCCCATGGTTTCACCATGAAACCGTGCTCAGAGCCAAACGAGCGCTTTGACCACGACATTGTGGCCGTTCCACAGACCGTGGAGCGCGACCGACGGCCAAATGCTGCCGGTCAAACCGCGCAGGTACACATAGAGGGCGCCGAAGAGAAACGCGCCTGACGGGTGAAAGCTGAGGGCGAGCGGTTGGAGGTCGAGTCGCACCATGTGCGTCAGCCCGAAGAGCAAGAATGAGACGAGCGCCCCGAGGCCCAACGAGGCGCCGGCGAACTGCACCCGGCGAACGAACAGCTCGTCGACCCTCGATTGGAGCAGCCCTCGCCACAACAGCTCTTCTTCGACCGAGACGACGACGAGTTGAAACACCAGCGCCTCGATCAACGCGCCACGAGGCTCGCCGATGGCTTCTCTTGAAATGACGCCGGCCCAGCACAACCCGAGCTCGGTCAAAACGAACGCGCCGACCACGCCAACGATGATCGCCAGCGAGCGGCGAACACACTTCGCTCGCAGGTCGAGCCCGAGGCCGAGCTCCCGCCACTTGCCTTCGCAGACCCACGAGGCCACGAACAGCACGAAGAAACCAGCGGCGACATGGCCCGCGCTGCCGAACTCAGAGCGGTCGGGAATGGCCTCGACCGTGTACCCAGCACTCAGCGCAAGCCAGCTGAAGATCAGTGCGGCGCTGGCGCGTTCAGCACTGCCGCGAATGAGCGCCGCCACCCACCTGGCGTGATGGCGAGCAGCAGAACGCTGACGATTGATGGCCCCCACACCACGCCCAGCGGCCAGGGGCAGGCCGCACGCGCGACCATCGCGATGGCGAGGCAGCAGACGAGCTTCGTGCGTTCAGTCAGCGCCACGGCCGAGCCTTCGAGCTACTGCGTCATCATGAAGTTGTTCACGTCAGCGGCGCCCTTCTCGGGCTCTGCGTCTTGCGGCTCGGTGCCCTTCTTGAACCACAAGTTCACCGATTGCTTCGACCCACCGCTGGCGAGGTTGCCGGTCTTCTTGTCGACGCGGCGCATGACGAGGTCCAAGTTGGCGGGCGGGTCGAACTCGCCTTGCGCCCGGCCCTCGAGGGCCTTGGTCATGTAGCTGAGCCAAATCGGCAGCGCGGCACGGCCACCGGTCTCGTATTTGCCGAGGTAGTGGCGCTTCTCCAACGGAGTGCCTGAGTCGGTGATCGGGTGGTCGTACCCGACCCACGCGGTGGTCACGAGGTCTTTGGTGAACGCGGTGAACCAGGTATCGAACGAGTCATTGGTGGTGCCGGTCTTGCCGGCCGCGGGTTTGCCCAGGCGTTGAGCGGCGACGCCGGTGCCTTCGAGCACGACTCCGCGCATCAGGTTGGTGACGAGAAACGCGGTCTCGGGAGAAATCACCTGCTCACCGGGCTCTGACATGCGCGCATAGCCCGCAGCGACCCGGTCTTGCAGCGAGGCCCACGGGTCGTCGTACCCGGTGTGGTCTTCGACCATGCGCCCGAAGCGGTCTTCGATTTTGCGAATGAAGTACGTCGGCTTCTTCACGCCCAACCGATTCAGCATCGCGTACAGCTGCACCAGCTCGAGCGGCAGCATGCACGAGCTGCCCAGCGCGGCCGAGTAGTCGAGGTTGATTGGCGAGTCGACCTTGTGGTCGTCGTCAGTGTCGGCGTGGTCAGCGACGCCCAACTTGCGCACGAACTGAGCGAAGCGCTGCATGCCCAGCCGCTCGTTCTTCTCACCCAGCTTGCGCGCCAGCGCGATGTACGTCTTCACCGCCGGCACGTTCATCGAGTTCACCAGCGCGGTGCGCAAGATGACGTCGCCCTTGTAGTCGCCATCGTAGTTGTCGGGCTTCCACCGGGTTTGATTGTCGGGGTCGTCGTACACGATGGGCGCGTCGGTGATGACCGTGCCCTGGGTGTAGCCCATCATTTCGATCGCGCCTGAATAGACGATCGGTTTGAAGCTCGAGCCGGGTTGCCGGCAGGCCTGAAACGCGCGGTTGAACTCGTTGGCGTCGAAGTCGTACCCGCCGACCATCGCGACCAGGTACTGGCGCTGCGGGTCGATGCTCACCAGGGCGCTCTGCGGCTCGGGCTCTTGCTCGAGTCGAACCAACGTGGCGCCTTCGGGCACTTCTTTGAGAAGCGCGTCGCTCTGCTGCTCGCGGTCGTCGGTGAGGCCCTTGGCGTCGTTCACCACGCGCACGATCACCACGTCTCCGACCTTCAGGGCCGCGGAGACCTTGTTGATCAGCACCGACGGGTAATACCGCTCGGGGTTGAGCGGGCGGGCCCAGCGCATGCCGAGCGCGGGCAACTTGGCGGTCTTGCCGCCGATGGTGATGTCGGCCACCAGGTCATTGCTCGAGATCTCACTGACCAGCCCCACGTAGTACTTGCCCGGCGTCAGCTTCTCGTCGCCCAACGCCTTGGCGCTGCGCTTCAAGAACTCTTCGCGCTGCTTGGGGCCGTCGATGTGGGCGATGGCGCCGCGAAAGCCTTGGCGTTTATCGGCGACGAGCAAGCCCCAGAGCACGGCCTCTTGGGCGGCGCGCTGCTTCTCACTGTCCATCGTGGTGAAGACCTTGAGGCCCTCGCGCAACAGCTGGGGGTTGCCGTAGCGGTTGACGACGTCGCGGCGCACCTCTTCGGTGAAGTAGGGCGCGAAGCCGTGAAAGACGTCTTCGACGTCGTACACGTTGACCTCGGCCTTGGTCGCCTCGTCATGCTCGACCTGGGTGATCATGCCCTTCTGCAGCATCTGCCCCAGCACGTAGGTGCGGCGGTTCTTCGCGGCGTTGGGGTTCTTGAAGGGCGAGTAGCTGCTGGGCGCCTGGGGCAACCCGGCGATCAGCGCCATCTCGGCGAGGGTCAGGTCTTTGACGTCTTTGCGAAAGTAATTCTCGGCCGCCGACTGCACGCCGTAGCTGTGGTGCCCGAGGTACACGTTGTTCAAGTAGAGGTAGAGAATCTCTTCTTTGGTCAATTCACGCTCGAGCCGCCGGGCCAACAGCGCCTCGCGAATCTTTCGCTTCAAGGTCTTCGCGGTCGATTCTTTGTAGCCCTCGTTGCTGATCAGCACCGCCTTCGCCGTCTGCTGCGTCAGCGTCGAGCCACCCTGCACCTTGCCGCGACCGGCGACCTTTTTGAGAATCGTCTTGGCGGCGGCGCGGGCGGTGCCGAGCACGTCGACCCCGAAGTGGTCGAAGAAGTCGGCGTCTTCGGCGGCGATGAAGGCCTGCACCAACCGCTTGGGTATGCGCTCGTACGGCACGACCTTGCGGCGCTCTTCAGAGAACTCACCGGCGAGCACCGCGTCTTGCGTGTACACCTCAGAGAGAATCGGCGGCCGGTACTCATCAACCTTGGGGATGTCGGGCAGCCCATCGGTGTACTTGAGGTTCAAGAACACAAAGACGCACACCGCCGCGGTGGCGCCGGTCAGCAGCAGCCACCCGCCCAGCTTGAACGGCAGCTTCCACCACCGGCCCGTCGGCACGTCGACCAGCACGAGCTTCTTAATCGCCATCGGCTGCTCCCACTGCGGGCGTGCTGCCTCGCGCCGCGGTTCTGCTGCCGCGCGGCGGTTGAATGCCAACCCGTTTCAAGACGTCCACCAGCTCCACAGGCAATGGAGATGCCACCACCGTGCGCTTGTTGTCAGCCGGGTGGGGAAATTCGAGGCGGGTGGAGTGTAAAAACAACCGGTCTGCTCCCCACTTGGCTTTCGCCTCGCGGTTGAAGGCGAAATCGCCGTGCTTGGAGTCGCCCACCACCGGGTGGCCCAAGGCGGCGAAGTGTCGCCGAATTTGGTGGGTGCGGCCAGTCTCGATGGTGCATTCGAGGTAGGTCACCTGGGGCGTCTTGCTGATGACGGTGTAGCGGGTTCTGGCCTCTTGCATGTTGACGCCGCGCCGGGCCCGAGACTCGGCCGTCTGCTGGTGCTCAGAGAGGGGAATCTCGATGAGCCCGGTGTCTTTGGGCATCGGCCCTTTGACCAGGACCAAGTATTTCTTCTTGGCCTTGTGGTTGGTGAACACGTCGGTGAAGTGCACCATCGCGGGCCGCCGCTTGGCGACCACCAGTACCCCGCTGGTCTCGCGGTCGAGGCGGTGCGCCGGGCTTGCACCGAACTCGTTGCGAATGGCTTTGGGGCCTAGGTACGCGCGCACCACGTCGACCACGGTGCCGCCGGTGATGCCGCTGCCGGTGTGCGCCGCCATGCCCGAGGGCTTGTCGAGCACCAGAATCCAGTCGTCTTCGAGCAGCACTTTGAGCTGACTCAAGTCGACCTCGGGCGCCGGAGGCGGGGTGCGGGGCCGGTCTCCGAGCAGCTGCTGCTCGTCACCGCGAATGGTCACCACGTCGTCTTTGGCGAGGTGCTGCTCGGGCTGACAGCGCTTGGCGTTGACTCGAATCTTCTTGGTTCGAATCATCTTGAACAGGTGGCTGGTGGGCATCGACGCCAACCGCTTGCGAAGGAACTTGTCCACCCGCACGCCTACGTCGTCTTCGGTGATGCGGTACTCGAGCATTCGCGACTGTGCGTTGAAGCACAAAAGGCGCTGGTTTGCCCCCTTTGCCGCTCTTGACGCCGAGCGACCATCGCGCCCCGCCCGGTTCCGTTGCGCCCATCAATTTCCTCGCCTGCTCGTGCTGACGTTTGACCGTGCTTGGCCCAAGGGCGATTTCTGTTCATTCAATTGCCCAATGTGTGTGCGCGGCGTAGGGCACCCTTTCCGTGACTTCGATCGACCCTCTGCTCTCGGCTGTTTTTCGCCCGTTGGTGCGAACCGAGACAGGCGAGCGCATTTCAACCTCGGAGCAGGGAGTCGAGCTCGTGAAACGCTTGCGTCAAAGCCTGTTGAAGGTGATCGCACCGATCGTCGGTGAAGCAGCCTTCGAGGCACTCTTCTCTCGAAGCCTGAAGAAGACGAAGGTCGCTTTTCTCGCTCCGGCCAAGATCGAGAGCGGAGGCCCCGCTGCTTCAGAGATGACCAAGTTCTGCGAGAGCCTCAAAACGCAAAGCGCGACCCAAATCGAAGAGATCGTCGTGAGCCTGTTGAGCTCGTTCACGGGGCTGCTCTCGACTTTTATTGGCGAAGCGCTGACGTGGAAACTCATGCGAAACACCTGGCCTGACGTGCTCCCGAGCGAGAAACCCGTAGGGGAGAAACCATGAAGAAAACACCTGTGTTCATCGAGAGGCTCTCGACAGGAATACCCGGCTTGGACGAAGTGCTGGGCGGTGGTCTGCCTGAATTTTCGTTCAACCTGGTGGCGGGCGCCCCCGGCTGCGGCAAGACCACGCTCGCCCACCAGATCATGTTCGCGAACGCGAACGAGCAACGCTCGGCGCTCTACTTCACGATTCTGGGCGAGCCGCCGCTCAAGATGCTGCGGTATCAGCAACAGTTCGATTTTTTCGATCAAGACAAAATCGATTCGAGCATTCGCTTCATTCACTTGGGCCAAGATCTCATCGAGGGCGGGTTGAAGCGGGTGCTCGACCGCATCATCTTCGAGGTCGATGCCTCGAGCCCGAGCTTGGTGTTCGTCGATTCATTTCGTTCAATCGTTCGTGACGGCCACCCGAGCGGCGTTGGCGACCTCGACGTCGCGCACTTCGTGCAACTGCTCGCGATTCACCTGACCAGCTGCGAGGCGACGACCTTCTTGCTGGGTGAGTTTCTCGAGCAAGACGCGAACACCAACCCCATCTTCACGGTCGCTGACGGCGTGCTGTGGCTCTACCAGACGCCCATTCGCAACTCCGTCGTGCGCAGGCTGCAGGTTCAAAAGATTCGCGGCCAGCAAGAGATACCGGGCTTTCACACGGTCAAGCTCTCGAAAACAGGCGCGCGCGTGTTCCCCCGGCTGCCCAGCCCCGAGAACCCGCCCATCGATCAAGGCGCGACCAAGCTCCCGGTCAAACGCACCGGCATCAAGGGCCTCGACAAGATGCTGGGAGGCGGCATACCGGCCGGGTACTCGGTGATGGTCGCTGGCCCCTCCGGGTCAGGCAAGACCGTGCTCTCGACCCAGTTCATCGTCGAGGGCGTCAAAGCCGGCGAGCCAGGCGTGATCGCGATCTTCGAGAAGCGCCCTGAGGAGTACTTGAAGACCAGCCCCCAGGGCAAAACCCTGAACGACCTCACCCGGGCCGAGCAGATCAAGCTGATCTACATTCGACCCCTCGACTTGTCAGTCGACGAGACGCTCGAGGAGGTTCGAAGCGAAGTGAAGCGGCTGGGCGCGAAGCGGGTCGTGGTCGACTCGCTCTCTGGTTTCGAGTTGGCGCTGGCCCCCGCGTTTCGCGAAGACTTTCGGGAGTCGCTCTACCGAATGGTCGGAGCGCTCACGTCGATGGGCGTCACGGTGATGATGACGGTGGAGATCACCGACACGTTCGACGAGCTCCGGCTCAGCCCTCACGGAATCTCGTTTCTGACAGATGGCATTATCTTGCAGCGGTACACCGAGCTGGGCGGTGCCCTGCAGAAGGTGATGACGGTCATCAAGCTCAGAGCGAAGAAACACAGTACGAAGTTATTCGCGTTCGAGATTGGCGAAAAAGGCATCACCGTGGGTAAAGCGCTCACCGGGTACCAGGGGATTTTGTCGGGGGGCGCCAAGCCATCGGGAAAAGGGCGCCGTTAGCAATTCATTCACCGATGTGTAAGGCGGTACAGCCGTGGCAACACTTCGCGTTACCGAGGAAGCAACTCACCGCGCCAAATCAGCTGAAGCGCGCGAACGCGACATCGACGAGCGTGAGCGAGCCGTTTTCTCACGTGAAGAAGTCATGCGCGCCGCGGAGCTTGCCTCAGAGGTACGCGCGGGGGTCGCGCTCAGCCGTGAAGAGGCCGTGCTGTTGGCCGAGGCCCTGGTTCGAGCACGCGAAGGCGTGGCCGAGCTCGGCGGCAACTTGAAAGAGGCCAATGAACGGCTGGTCTTGATGTCGCTTCGTTCGCAAGACCTGGCTGAAGAAGCCGAAATGGCCCGCCAGAAGCTCGAGCTGTCTGAACGCGAATTGCGTCAGGGCATCGAGTTTCGGGAGCGGCTGATCGGCATCGTCTCGCACGACCTGCGAAACCCGATCGGTGCGGTGACCATGGCGGTCAACATGCTCGGGCGTGAGCAGCTCCTCAACGAGAGAGGCTTGCTGCTCGCGAGCCGCATTGCCCGCAGCAACGAGCGAATGCGCGAAATGGTCGTGCAGCTCTTAGACTTCACCCGCGCGCAGACGGCCAGCGGCTTGCCGGTATTCGCCCGCCCGGCGAACCTCGAGAAGATCGTTCGACACGTCGTCGAAGAGCTCGAGATGCGGCATTCGAGCCCCGGGCGCTTCGTCTGTGACTTTCGCGGCAGCTTGGACGGCGTGTGGGACGCAGACCGCCTTGGTCAGGTCGTCTCGAACCTGTGCGACAATGCGATTCACCACGGGGCGCCCAAGACGCCCATCGTCGTCACAGTCGGCGACGAAGGCGACTACGTCTCGCTGACCGTCTCCAACGAGGGAGCGCACATCGCGCCAGACCTGATGCCGTTGATCTTCGACCCCTTTCTTCGGGCGAAAGTGCAGGGGCCTTCGGCGGGTGACGGGTTGGGGCTCGGCCTGCACATCGCGTCTGAAATCGTGCGGGGCCACGCCGGTTCGATCACCGTTCGTTCTTCGAAGTCAGAGGGCACGATCTTTTCGGTGCGCTTGCCGCGTCTCGTCGCCGTGATTCAACCCGTGCCGAGCGCCGCGCGCCGGTTGAATTGACCTGCTCGCACCACTGAGTAGCCTTTGGTTCATGAGCCAAAATCAAAGGCCGCTGTCGGTCGCGCTCGAGCTCGAACGAGGGTTCGCCGAGGGCCGTGATGCGTTGACGCCATTGATCGACCGGGCCGCCTTGGTGCGCGCAGACCTCACGGCAGAAGTCTCTCGCGCGGCGCTGACAGGCATCGAAGCGGTGGTGGCGCGCATCGGCGGGTCGCTGCTGGCGACGGTACAAGCGGGTGGGCAGCTGAAGAGCCTGGGGGTCAAGACCATCGACGGCCGCGAGGGGCTGGTGTTGCGGCTGCGGGTGCCGGGGGGCGGGTTCAACTACCTCGCGCTGGCGATTGCCGACTCAGGCCTGGTGGTCGACTGGTACCCCTTCGATTTGGGCGAGTGGTTCAGCGAAGGTCAACGGCGGCTGACCCCGCTCGCGCCGGGTGGTGGCAACGAGCTGACCCCGCTCCAACAGCAAGCGACCCTGGCCTCGCAGGTGCTGCAGTCGATGAACGAGAGCCTGGCGATTGGGCGCTGGTCGACGGTGCTGACCGGGTACTACTCGCTGCCCCCCGAGTTGCAGACCGACCGGGCCTGCCTGCGCATGCGGGTGGTCGCTGCATCGCACACCGACGCCGCCTCGTACCGCTCGGCGCTCGAAGCGTTTTTGGCCCGCTTCGCGGGTGAGCCGGGGGCCGACCTGCTGGCCATCGACGGGTATCTGGCGCTCGAAAAACCCGAAGAAAGCCTGGCCGCGATCGACCGGCTTCAGGCGTTGGTGGGAGACCCGCTGTTGGGTCTGCTGCGCGCGGGGGTGCTCGAGAAGTGGGGGCAACCGACCCAGGCGCGCGAGGCGTTGCTCGAGGTCATCAAGCAGCTGCCCGAAGACCACGAGACCTGGTGGGCGCTGGTGTCACTGGGGCTGACCAATCGCGACAACGCATCGGTCTCTGCGTGCCTCACCGCGCTGAGCAAGCTCGGGGTGCGGTTCAGCGATCTGACCCAGGCCAAGGAGTACCGGGGGTTTGTCGAATCGCCTGAAGGCAAGGCCTGGGTTTCGAAAGCGGCCTCTTCCACCCCCTAGCTAGGTTGGGTGTGTCAAACGATCGGGTTCGCCGCATTTCACCGAGGGAAATCATGGCCAAAGTCGACGGGCAGAACAGCGCTTCAGCAGCTTCGGAGTTTCGGGCCCCGGCGACGCTGGAGCTCTCGGCTGATGCCAAGGCCGCCGTCGAGAGTGGCGCCTACGAGCAACGAAAGATCGAGTCAGGGCAGAGCCTGTGGCTCGCGTGGAAGGCGGCTCCTGGCAAGACCAGCTGGGAAGAATTTCAGAAGATCAATTCGCACATCGTCGACCACCCGCTGACCAACAGCGGCTCCGATATTCGGCCGGGGTACCCGTACCTGGTGAAGAAAGAGGCCGCTGCGGCTGCCGAAGCGAAGCCGGGGTGGAACGCGAAGGGCGCCAAGGCTGCGCCCGCTGATGTGAAAAGTGAGGCCCCCACTGCCGCCGCGAAATCGCCGGCGCTCGAAGCCGCTGAGGCCAAGCTCAAAGAGAATGGCTACGAGCCAACGCCCGCGAGCTTGAAGCCCGACGCGCTGGCCGCCGAGCTGACCAAGCGCACGCTGAACCGCACCTCGATGGACTACGACTTCATGAACGCGGCGCTCGGGTACGCCCACGCGTCGGGCACCGTCGAAGCGCTAAACACCGCGGTGGCCGGGCAACTGGCTGGGCGGCCGGCGACCGACGAGGCGGCGACGACTGCCAAGACCGCGGCCCAGAAGGTGGGTGGCAAAGACGGCTCGTTGCGGGCGCTGATTGGCATGCAGACCAGTGACGCCGCGAAGAAGGCCTCAGAAGACGTGCTGACCACGGGAGTTGATCAGCACCGCTCGTCGACGTCTGAAAAGGTGGGCGAGCAATTCATTCGCCTCGGCAAATCGATCGGTGAATCATTTCGCGACCACCCGGTGAAGGCCACCGCGAGCCTGGTCGGTGGTGTCGCGGCGGTCGCAGCGCTGCCCTTCTTGGCTGCCGGCGCCGCCGCGGGGGCCATGCTCCTCGCGGGAGGCACGCTGGCCGCAGCGGCGGCCTCTGGGGCCGCGTTCGGCGCCGTGGCGACAGGTGTCGTCGGAGTCGCTGCCACCGCCTACGGCGTACACAAGGGCGTCACGGCCGCCGAGAAGTTCATCGATGCCAACGGCAAAACCGGAGCCGCTCGAGACGAGGCGCTCCAGGGCGTCGCGGGCGATCTCATCGGCAGCGCCGCCGGTCTGGTCACGGCCTTCAAGCTGCGGCCGAGAATCGTGGGCCCCGGGGCACCCCCGCCGCCGCCCGGTGCTCCGCTGCTGGGTGGGCCGCCTTCGTTGCCGCGGCTGGGCCTCTCGCCCGGTGGCGCCGGCGCCTCCCCATCGGGTACGCCAGCGCTGCCTCCCCCCGACGTGAGCGTGCCGTCGTTCGTCATGCCCGCCAAGGTTCCCGTCGCGGTGGGCAAGGTCGCGCAAGCGCCAGCTTCGAAAGTGGCACGCCCCGCGACCGAGCCGACTGACAGCGCCCCGGCCGCGACCTCGAAACCGGCGACTGCGCCACCCAAGGCTGGCCCGGCCTCCGTCTCTGGAGCCCCCAAAACGGTCGGCGACCCGAACGCGCCCGGAGTGGCGGGAGATCGCCTGGCGGAGCTGGTCGAGAAGACCGTGCCGGGGGCCAAGGTCACCGGCGGCCGAGACGCAGACTTCGTGCGCTTCGAACTGAACGGCCAAGAGTACTCGCTGGTGCAGCGGGGCGCTCAGTCGCAGGTGTACGGCACGGTCGACGGCAAGATGGCCGTCGTCGAGAACCTCACCGCTGCGCTGAGGCCAGGCACCGAGGCGCTCTCGAACGAGCGGGCCTTGGCGAAATGGGCCCAGATGATGCCGGGCGCCAAGGTGGTGGGCAGCGAGCAGGGCAAGGTGACGTTCGAGCTCAATGGCCAGCAGTACCGCGCGTCGATGGGGCCCGAGCGAACGCCTCAGTTCGAGGTCGCTCGTGGAAATGCCTTTCAACCAACGAAAGCGCTCGATGCGACGCAAGCCGCTGCGCGTCGAGAGAACCTGGTGCTCGACGCTGCAGCCCAACCTGGGCACGTGTTCTCGTACGAATCATTGGGCTACGAGAACGTCGCGCGGCAGGCAGGCGTGCAGTCATTCACGCACCCCAACGGCTCGACCATCAAGTTCCCGAGGTGGGGGGGCAGCGACCAACAAACCTGGGCTCCAGGCGAGAAAGAGAAGCTGACCAGCGCGCTCCGCGACGGCCGCAGTTACACGCACCCTGACGTGGCGCAGGCTGCGGCTTCGGGGCGCGAGGCCGGTATTCGGTTCTTGCGCGAGAATCTTGGCCAATCAACGAGCACGCACGACGAGACGTTCTCGGCCCTCGGGTATGAACGGGTGCGTCAGGCGGGCGTGGCGGCGTTCACCAACCCGCAGAGCGGAGCCACCATCTCGGTGCCAGCGCCAGGCAGCGCGATGTTGAGGTGGCCCGCGGGTGAGCAAGACAAGCTGGTCAAGGCCCTGCGTGACGGCGGCTCGTATACTCACCCCGACGTCGCTCGCGCGGCCGCGGCGGGGCGGGAGGCGGCCATTGGCGACCTGGCCAAGAACCTGGGCTCCTCCCATGGGTACAACGCCGAGACATTCGAAGCCCTCGGGTACCAGCGTGCCATTGGTGCGCGGGGCAACGTCACGTTCACCAATTCGAGCAACGGCTCGACGGTCACGCTGCCACCCCAGCAGGGGCGAGTGCTCGATTGGGCCGCCGGAGAGCAAGACCAGCTGATGAAGGCGTTGCGCGAGGGCGGTCAGTACACGCACCCGGCTGCGCGCTCGTCATGACGCGCGTCACGCTTCAGTAGACGCGCAGCAGCTTGGCGTCGAACTCGTAGTGGTAGGTGACTCCACCGAGGGCGGCGGCGATCTTGTCGGCGCCCAGGCCCATCACGCCGGGCACCGGCGCGTAACTCAGCGCGTCTTGCACCTGCTTCGGCAGCCGCACCCAGCCCTCGATTTGCCAGACGCTGCGCAGCTCAGGCCCATGAAACGCGTCGGGCGGCGGAGGCCCCGCCGATTCGATCGACTTGGGCCATTCTCCCATCACGAACGCGTCGAACTTCGCGTCGTGCGAGCGCTGCATCAGCCGAACGATTGGCACCGCGCCGTCTTTGAATTGCCGCAGCTCGAGCTGCAAGGCGAGAAACGGCTTGCCGCTGCTCAAATCGTTCTGAGTCTCGGTGGCCTGCGCCAGCATTCGCAGCGCGCCCAGCTCAGAGGCGTTCGAGGCCTGCGCCAACTTCTCGGAGACTCGCGGCGTGGTGCCAGGCGGCCCCAGGTCGGGGTTGCCGCTCTTGCCGTACGACTTCGAGGCGTCGAGGTAGCGGTCTCCAATCGAGGCCAGCACGTCGACGCCCCGGGCTTCGATCTTCGCCTCGCGTGCCCGTTGATCGAGCCCCGATTTGCCCGCGCTTCGCAGCCCAGAAAAATACGGGTGCGGCAGGCCGCGCTCGGCCCGCGCCGAGGCCAGCTCGTCTTCGAGCATGCCTTTGACCCGACCGCCAACCCGCTTCTCGGCCTCGGCGCGAACCACGTCGGGTGAAAAGCGCGGGTCGTCGGGGCGCAGCGTCTCGCCGTGCGCCTCGACGGCGAAGTCTCCGCCCGTTGCCAGGGTGAGCGAGGGCACCAACGAGAGGGGCCTGGTGGGGGGCGCGGCCTCTGCCCGGGGCACATCGAGCACAGGGGTCTCGGCCTGGGGGCCGGCGGTGGTGGCGGGGGCGGTTGGCTTCGCTGCGAGGGGCCTCTTCGCTCCGGCGGGTGCGGGCTGGGTGGGCGGCAGTGGCGGCAGTGGCGCCACCGCGTCGACCCACTTCAGGGTCAGCTCGGCCGCCTTCTGAGGGTTCGAGGCCGGGGGCGCCGGGCGCGTCTGAAGCCACACGAAGAGCGCGGCGTGCACCAACACCGAGAGCAACAGCGCGTGGGTGAGCCGGGAGCGAAGCATCAGGGGGCGAACAGAGGCTTACGCTGTTTTGGGTCCCCTGATTGCGGGGTCAGCGGGTGGCGAGGGTGGGGTCGGGCAGCGCGAGCCGTTCGAGCACGTCTTCGAGGTGCCGGTAGACCTGTACTTCGTGGTGAATCACCTCGTCGATGAGCCCATTTTCGTCGATGACGAAGGTGGCGCGGCGGTCGATGCGCAGCACTGGCCAGACGACTCCGAACTTCTCTGAGATTTCGCGGGTGGTGTCGCCGATGAGTTTGAATTGCAGCCCCTCGGCCTCGGCGAAGCGGCAGTTGCGCTCGACCTTGTCGACTGAAACCCCAATCAATTCAGCGTTGAGCGAGCTGATGCGGTCGAAGTTGTCGCGAAAGTTTCGCACCTCGAGCGTGCAGGCCGGCGTGAACGCCCGGGGGAAGAAGAAGAGCACCACCTTCTTCTTGCCGCGAAACGACGCCAGATGCACCCGCTCGCCCTTGCAGTCGAGGGTGTCGAAGTCGGGCGCGATGTCGCCTGGCTGCAGCATGAGCGAAGGGTCTTCGCACACCGGCTCGGGCCAGGCGAAGCGCTGATTTGTAAATTAACCCTTCGGGGAGGCGAGGCTCTCCATCGAGTCGGCCACAAGCTCAGCGATGTCGCGCACTTTCATCGTCTCGTGTCGGTCGGTGTCGGCGACTCCGTCTTTGATCATCGTGTGGCAGAAGGGGCACGCCACCGCGACCGTACCTTCGGCCTTGCCGGTGTAATCGCCCACCCGCCCCGGCATGTGCATGTCAGTCGCGGAGGGGAAGGGGATGGTCTTGTCTTTCGCGTGGGCGAGGGTGAGCGCCGCCTCGTTGACCCGGTTGTGGTTGATGCGGGTGCCGATGTGCTCCTCCATCCACATTCGCGAGCCGCCGGCGCCGCAGCAGAACGACTCGCGTTGGCTGCGCTGCATCTCGATGACCTGCAGGCCGGGTATCGCCTTGAGCACTTCACGCGGCGCCTCGAAGACCCCGTTGTGGCGGCCGAGGTAACAGGGGTCGTGAAAGGTCAGCGTCTCGTTCATCACCTTCGAGAGCTTGATGCGCTTGGTCTTGATCAGCTCGTTGATCAATTCGGTGTGCGAGATGACGCGGTAGTTGCCGCCGAACTCGGGGTACTCGTTCTTGATGGTGTTGAAGCAGTGGGGGCACTGCGTGATGATCGCCTTGATGCCCTTGGCGTTGAACGACTCGACGTTGTTCTTGGCGAGCGTCTGGTAGAGGTACTCGTTGCCTCCGCGGCGGGCTGAATCGCCAGTACAGGTCTCTTCTTTGCCCAGCGTGGCGAAGCCGACCTTGGCCTCGGTGAGAATCTTGGCCAGCGCGCGGCTGACCTTCTTCATGCGATCGTCGTAGGAGCCGGCGCACCCGACGTAGAAGAGGTACTCGTAGGTGCCCCCGTCGCCCCACTTGGGCAGGGGCATGTCGCCTTCCCATTCGTCGCGCTTGTCTTGGCCGATGCCCCAGGGGTTGCCCTGGCGCTCCATGCCTTCGAAGACGCGCTGCAGCTCAGGAGGAAAATCGGCCTCGACCTGCACCTTGTAGCGGCGCATGTCGATGAGCCTCGGCACGTTCTCGATGAACACCGGGCAGGCCTGCTCGCACCAACCGCACGTGGTGCAGGCCCAGACCGTCTCGGCCGAGAGCACGCCGCCGACGAGCGGAGTCACCTCGACCTCGAGCCCGTCTTCGCCAGTGCCGACCATGCGGCCATCTTCGGTCTTGTGCGACGAGGCGAGCAGCTTCTCGTTGTCCCACAAGAAGTGTTTGATCGACTGGTTGACGCCCTTGTGGGTCAGCGGCTTGCCGGTGATGTAGGTGGGGCAGTGGGTCTGGCAGCGGCCGCACTCGGTGCAGGTGTTGACGTCGAGCCCCTGCTTCCACGTCAGGTCGGTGAAGACCTTGGCGCCGAACTCTTCTTTTTCGAGGTTGGGGGTGGGCAGCTTGGCGCTGGTCGAGATCTTCGGGCGGTCGACCGGAGCCAGCCGCTTCATGAACACGTTGAGCAGGCCGACGACGACGTGAAAGTGTTTCCCGAAGGGCAGAAAGTTCAAGAAGGTGACGATGATGGTGAGGTGTACCCAAAAGCAGATCGCACCCAGCCAATGGAGCGCATCGACCGGCAGGGGCGACAGAATCTTGCCGACCAGGCTGGTGACGGGCTCGAACCAGGCAAGCTCGATGCCCTGCTCGCGAAAGTGTGAGGCGCCGAAGATGAACTCCGAGATCATCAGGCCGCCGATGAACCCCAGAATCAGCAGGGCCTCATTCGACTTGGTCATGCGGTCAGGCTTCACCACCAGGCGCAGGTAGGCGAAGTAGGTCACGCCGAGCACGGCCCCAGCGGCGACCAGGTCTTTACTCAGCAGGTACAGCTCGTAGATGAGCTTGAAGGCGGCTTTATCGTCCCAAAAGGGGTGGTTCAGGTTGGTCAGTACCGTCAGCGCGCTGTCTGAATACCCCATCACGAACAGCATCACCGTGCGCACCGCCAACACCATGAACGCGGCGAAGATCATCACGTGCATGATGCCGGGCACGAACTCTTCGGGGTCGACCATGCGGCGCTGCCCGAAGCCGAACTTGAGCAACACCATCGAGCGCTCGCCGAGGCGGTCGAGCCGGTTGCCGGGCTCGCCTTTCAGCGCCGCCATCGCGCGAATTCTCCAGCTCATGGTGACCAGAAACGCGGTCAGACCCAACAGCAGCAACGCAGACGTAGTAAGCGGGCTCATGCGAGTGGTGGCGTAGCAGAGAAAACCGGTGCCCTCTGCTTTTAGAGTGGGTGTGCGCCGGCATCGTACAGCCCGCAAGACCGACCGCACGAGCGAAGCGCACGCGCCGGGAGCCACCCGTCACACACGCCCAGGGTGACACGAGGCTCCTGACACCACGCTGTCAGCAGAGGTCGGCTACAAGAGGTCGACTCATGCGACGCGCTGACCGCTTATTTCGACTCGTTCAATTGCTGCGACGCAGCCGGTTGGTCACGGCCCAACGCCTGGCCGAAGAGCTCGAGGTGTCAGAGCGCACGGTGTACCGAGATGTCCGTGACCTGTCGTTGTCGGGCGTGCCGGTGCGGGGTGAGGCGGGCGTCGGGTACGCACTGGCGCACGGCTTCGACCTGCCGCCGCTGATGTTCGACCAAGACGAGATTGAGGCGCTGATGTTGGGCGCGCGGGTGGTGCAGAGCTATGCCGACCCGGCGCTGGCGCGGGCGGCTGACTCGGTGCTGGCCAAGGTCGAGATGGTTCTGCCCGAGAAGCTCCGGGCGCGCATGGCGAGTCGGTCATTCTTGGCGCCGAACTTCAACCCGGGCGGCGGCAGTGGGCTGGGCACCGTGCGCGAGGGCATTCGCTCGAAGCGCCGGCTCACCTTTGAGTACGTCGACAAGGGCGACAAGCCGAGCACCCGGGTGATGCGGCCGCTGGGGGTTGCGTTCTGGGGCAAGGTGTTCTCGGTCGCCGCCTGGTGCGAATTGCGCAACGATTTCAGGAGCTTTCGCCTCGACCGAATGAAGAACGTGCAGCTGGGTGCGGTGTTCGATGACGAGGCTGGCAAGAGCCTCGATGATTTCATCAAGCACGTGGTCAACGAGCCCCGCGCGCCCTGATTGGTTTCTCGCCGGCTGTGAAACGGGGCCCGCTTCGAGAGCAACTGGCCAGGCGATGCCTCCGATAACGGTACATGAAGCTCGCATTCAACTTTCCGACCCATTTTCGCGTGTCAGGCCAGTTTCGCGTTGATTCGAATGGCTTGCGCCCCGTGGAGATCAACCCGGCGGGCAACCGCGGCGTGCTCTTGACCTTCAAAGATGCGTTCGGCACCAACGAAGGGGCGCCGGGCGAGGTCGACACCTTCAAGCTCACGGTGCCACGCGCAGCCGATGCGAAGAGCAACACGCTCAAGCCGACCCTCGAAGTGACCTACGACCGCCTGTCGTTGGCGAACGACAAGGCCGCGAGAGTTCGTGATGCCATCGAAGCGTCGAACCTCGGCTACACCGCAGAGGTCGACTGGAACAACGGCGCGCTGCGCATCACTCCAGCGTCAGCCCCGACGTGGGTCGAAGGGGAGGCCCAACGGGTGGCGGCCATGTTCAAGACGAAGTTCGATTCAGCGAAGGCGAATGGCCAGCCCAACCTCACGTCGCGCACCGCGACCGAAGACATCGGCTTCGCGGCCAAGGCCAAAGACCTCGAGGCCTTGCGCTCAGCGCTCGTGCCAGCGCTGCTCAGCCGAGGCTTCGCGCTCGAAGAATTCGACCCGTTTCACGGCGATTACCCCTCGGTGGTGGTGAAGGCGTCGCTGAAGCCCTAGGCCATTCGCTCTTTGCGCCAGTGCTCGAAGGCGTTGACTCGACTCTCACGCCCCAAATCGAACACATGCGCGCTCGCATCGAGGTGCTCGTCGAACTCTTCGGGAGTGGGGATCAGCCCGCCGACGAAGAAGTTCCACCCGCCCCACTGATTCGCGGCTTCCCACTCGTCGCGCATCAACGGCGCCAGCTGCAGAAAGGTGACCTCGGCCGGCTGCAGCAATTTTTCCCGGCTCATCCAATCTTTCGCGGTGAGGCCAACCGGCGTCGGCACACCGGCGACTGCAGTGAACGGCTGCACTCCCGCGCTGCGCAGCTCATTCATCGGAGGCACCAGCACCGCCGCCGGCAACCGCTTCGACAGCCCGACGTCATCGAAGACCGAGCCCAAGCCGTAGGGTTCTCCGCCCTGCCGCTGCCAGTCGAGCAGGTCGTGCGCGACGAACGAGAAGTTCTCGACGAAGGCGCTCAGCAGCTCGTCTTCGCTCCAGCTCTGGCCATCAACGACGGCCCGGTCGCTCGGCGCCGAGGGCCGAAACTCGAACCCCGCGCAGACCTCGTAGCGCTTGGGCACTCGGCGCGACGTGTCGGTGGGCGCTCGCTGCGCTCTGGCTGACAGGCCCAGCGTGGTCATCACCCACAGCTTCGGAGCCCCCGCCCCCCACACGAAGGGCGCGAAGCACACCGCCAGCTCTGGCGTGAAGTCTTCACCCCTCGCGGGCACGTAGCAGTTCTCGGCGAAGACGCCCTTCGAGAGGTAGCTGCGCACATCAGCGGCGCCGCTGGCGAGCTCGGCCGGCAGCTCTCGCAAGGGGCCGATGAAATCATCTTCGAACATTTTTTTTAGACCGTGTTGCCGTCGCGGTTGGCCACTGCGGCTCGAATGAAGCCCGAGAACAACGGGTGCGGGGCGAACGGCTTGCTCTGAAACTCGGGGTGAAACTGGCAGCCGACGAAGTGCGGGTGGTCGGAGAGCTCGATCATCTCGACCAGGTCGAGCTCGGGGTTCGAGCCAGAGATGACCAAGCCGCCCTCTTGCAACCGGCCGCGGTACTGATTGTTCACCTCGAAGCGGTGGCGGTGGCGCTCGTTGACCGAGTCTTTGCCGTACAGGCGGTGCGCCACGGTGCCTTTTTTGAGCGCGCACACGTAGCTGCCCAGGCGCATGGTGCCGCCCTTTTCTTTCACGTTGACCTGTGACTCCATCAGCGAGACGACGGGGTGCGGCGTCTTCTCGTCGAACTCGACCGAGTTGGCGCCGGCGAGGCCCAGCACCGAGCGCGCGTACTCGATGACCGCCATCTGCAAGCCCAGGCAAATGCCGAAGAACGGCACCTTCTTCTCTCGCGCGTACTTCACCGCCTGAATCTTGCCCTCGGTGCCGCGCACGCCGAACCCACCGGGCACCAGCACCGCGTCACAGTCAGCGAGCATCGCCTCGGCGCCCTTGGTCTCGACGTCTTGCGAGTCGACGAACTTCAAGACCACGCGACAATCATTGGCGATGCCGCCGTGAATCAACGACTCGTTGAGCGACTTGTACGACTCTTTGAGGTCGACGTACTTGCCGACGATGCCGATGTTGACCTCGCCCTTCGAGGGCCGCTTGACCTTCTCGACGATCGACTCCCAGGTGTCCAACCGGGCGCCGCGCGTCCAGATATTGAGAATCTCGGCGATGCGCTCGTCGACGCCCTGGCGGTGAAACTCGAGCGGCAGCTCGTAAATCGACCCGACGTCGGGTGAGGTGAAGACGTTGCCGGTCTCGACGTTACAGAACATCGCGATCTTGTCTTTCATCTCCTGGGTGATGCCGCGGTCGGTGCGGCAGACCAGCACGTCGGGTTGAATACCGATTTCACGCAGCTTCATCACCGAGTGCTGGGTGGGCTTGGTCTTCACTTCTCCCGCGGCGGCGATGTACGGCAGCAGGGTCAGGTGCACGTAGCAGGTGTTGCCAGCGCCGACGTCGTAGCGCATCTGCCGAATCGCCTCGAGAAACGGCAGCGACTCGATGTCACCGACGGTGCCTCCGACCTCGACGAGCACCAATTCGTGCCCCTCGGCCGCCGCGTGAATCATCGACTTAATCTCGTCAGTGATGTGGGGGATGACCTGCACGGTCTTGCCCAGGTACTCGCCGCGGCGCTCTTTGCTGATCACCGAGTGGTACACGCGCCCGGTGGTGAAGTTGTTCGCGCGGGTCATCTTCGCGGTGCTGAAGCGCTCGTAGTGGCCCAGGTCTAAGTCGGTCTCGGCGCCGTCTTCGGTGACGAACACCTCGCCGTGCTGAAACGGGCTCATCGTGCCGGGGTCGACGTTGATGTACGGGTCGAGCTTGACGAAGGTGAGGTCGAGGCCCCGGTTTTCGAGCAACGCGCCTGCCGCCGCCGACGCCATGCCTTTGCCGAGCGAGCTGACCACGCCCCCGGTCACGAAAATGAACTTGGTTTTCCTGGAGCGCATAGTCCGGTATTTCCTAACTGCCCCGGTGTCGTCAACGATGACGTGAGGCATTCACCCGCGCCCGCTCACGGAAACAGGTAGCGCATCACGATGTCAGTGATTTCGTTGACTGCCGCTTCGGGCGAGGCGAGCGCCGAGGGGTCTCGCAGCGAGGCCATGCACAGCGCTTCGACCAGGTGCACCGCATAGAAGGCCGCCTGCTTCGGGGTCTCGACCCGCAGGAGCGGCCGCTGGGTCGTCAGGTAGGCCGCGATGACCTCGGTCATTTGATCGAGCGACGCCTCGAGCCGATTGAGCCGTTTGACCCGAGGCAGCTGCTCTCGCAGCGCACGAGACAACGCGGGGTTGCGGCACTTCGAGCGGTAGAACGCACTAACCATCGCACGGGCCAGCTGGGGCGCGCTCAAGTGCGATGACGCCAAGAAGACCTCGGCGAACAATCGGTTCATCTCGTCACAGTGGCGGTCGACCAGCTCGCCGATGATCGCCTCTTTGCTGGGGAAGTATTGGTAGAGCGACCCGATGCTGACCCCGGCACGTTCGGCGACGTGATTGGTCGTGAGCGCCTCGTACCCGGCGCTGGCCAAAATGTGAGCAGATGCTTCAAGTAGGGCCTCGACCGTGGCCTGGGCCCGGGCTTGAAGCGGCTTTTTTCGCGGCGTTTTGGCTGTGGTACCGAGTGAGGCCATACGCGAGTACAAAAACCGAATGTTTACTCATATTCAAGAGGCATGAACAAACTCTCGACGATGTGGGCCTCTGGGCGCGCGGTGGTGGGGTTCTTGCGGTTGATCAAAGACCCCTCGCGGCTCGACGACGTGTTTCGCATTCTCGATTCGCTCGAAGGGAGCGATGGCGCGGCGGAGATCGTGCGAGAGCTGACCGACGACCCGGCGTTGGCCTCGGTCTTCGTCTCACGCCCGCGGGTGGGCCCGGTCGACCTCGCGGCGCTGGGCCGGTTGCCGCCGGGCAGCCTGGGCCGCACCTTCGCCGATGAAATGAAGGCGCGCGGGCTCGACCCCGCCGACATTCAACCTCGGCCCGACGACGGCACCAAGGCCGGCTACGTCTTTGCGCACCTGCGGGAGACCCATGACCTGTGGCACACCGTGACCGGCTTCGACGTCGACGTTGCCGGCGAGCTCGGGGTGCAAGCCGTCTATCTCACGCAGTTTCGCGCCAAGCTGGCGCTGATCATTCTGGCGATTGGCCTGCTCAACACCGCCTTCTTCGAAAGCGACGATCGCCACCCCCGAATGGACGCGATCGTCGCCGGGTTGCGCATCGGCCGCGCAGCGAAGCTCTTCGGGTTCGACTACCGCGAGCATTGGGCCACGCCGTTGGTCGAGGTGCGCGCCATGCTCGGCGTTCGACCCGAGTTGGGCCTGGTCAGTGACGTGCGCCGGGTCGAGGCACCCGCGCTGGCCTGACGGTTACTTGCGCTGGCCGACGTGCATCGCCTGCGCGACGTAGCGAAAGACCGTGGTGCCGCCAGAGAAGGTGTCGCTCTGCGCCCACGCGGTGAAACCCTGCGGAGGCGAATACAGCATCAGCCCCAACACCGGGTCTTTGCGGGGGTTGGCCGCGTCGGCTCCTGCGCGAATCACCTTGAATTGCCGCATCTCTGAGTCGAGGGCTTTGAGGTGCGCGTCGAGCTCCGTCTGGCTCTTCGCGGTCGTAAACCCGGTCACGAACCGGTCGAACAACGCATTCACCGCGGCCTTGCCCACGTACCCCGCGGCCACTTCGGCAGGCGTCGGCTCGAGAATCTCGTTCACCCCGGCTTGCGCGAAGAGCCGGGCACGAAACGCAGGCTGCCCCAGAATGGTGGCGGTGAACGCAGTGGCGGTCTTGAAGCCCAGCCCATCGAGCGCCTGATGACCCGCTGGAGAGGTCGGGTTCAGGCCTCCCAGCATCTCTTCGATGGCGGCCCGCTGCGCATCGGTGCCCGTGGCGTACCCGTTCTGCACGGCGTCGCTGAGCGTCTGGCTGACCTCTTCTCGCGGCAGGTACCGGCGCAGCAGCGACCACGCGAGGCCGGCGACCGTGAGCGGCGTCGCGACCAGGCCGTTCGTTTCGATGGGCTGGTACTTCTGCCAACCAGGCACCGTCTCTGGCACCCACTCGAGCGCGACGCCGAGGCGGTCACCCTGCTTGAGCCGGTCGTACATCGCCTGCGAGAGCAGCCCCGTCTTGAGCAAGTGCTGCCAGCCCAGCTCCGGGTGCGTGCGCCTGAACTCGGCGGTCTGCCCGGCGTACTCGGGTGCCTTCGCGAAGGCCTCGACCCACCCGCCCAACGGCGTGTTGCCGTACGCGCTCTTCTTGAGCAGCGTCGCGTCTTGGGGCCCCAGGTTGGCGACCGCGTATTGGCCTTCAGCGCAATAGAACGCGCCGTGGCGAAGCTTGAAGGTGCTCCAGTCGAGCGTGGCGGCGTCGGTGGCGAGCGACTTGAGGCTGGCCTGGTCGTACACGTCGAGCGGGTTGTAATTGCTCTCGGTGAAGCGGGGCATCGGGTCTTCGGTGCTGAAGGGTACGACCGCTCCGAGCACCGCGTCCCACATGTCGGCGTTGTGCTTGTAGGCGAGCTTCACGTCGGGCGGTATTGGGGTGCGAACGCCGCCCTGGTAGTCGATGCCGAAGAGGGTGGCGTTGTAGTCGGCGTTGTAATCGGCGAGCCGTGCGTAGTTGGCGGGCCAGTCGGTCTTCACCGAGCTCGCTGTGCCCGCGATGAACCCCGAGGAGTAGCCGCCGGCATGGGTGCTCCCGCCGACGCCGTCTTTCAAGATGTCTTGGGGCGTGCCCCCCTGCGCCCCGCCGGTGAAGTGGGTCATCTGCTTGATCAGCCGAATGCCCTGATCACCCAAGGTGATGGCGAGGGTGTCGAGGTCGGTGCTGCCGAGCGTGCCGCCGTAGAAGACGACGCGGTTGCCCAGAGCGCCGTCGACGTTGAACTGGTGCGCGGGCGTTCGCAACACCGACACCTCGGGCAGCGCTTCGAGCACGTCATTCGAGACGCCGGGCATCGACCCGAACAGCTGGCGCGTGGGCAGCAGCGCCTTGCCGCGAAACACGTCGCTGGGGCTCGGGAGGTCACCAATCACCGACGCCAGCGGGTTGTAGAGGGCGTTGAGCGCGCTGAGCGAGAGGGCCTGATCAGCCGGGCGAACCACCGCGTCGAGCGAGTGCGGCAACACCATCGCCGGCGAGCCCAGGGGCGTGCCCCAGACGGCTGCGCTCGTCAGGTGCGTGATGCCGGCGACGGCGACTGGCTGCGTGCTCGAGGGAGCCGAGCCTCCGAATGAATCGAGCGAGGGCGAAATCACCAGCGCGCCCAGCCCCGAGGGCACGGTCGGCTGGGTGGCCGGTACGACGACGACGGGGGGCTTCGGGCCAGGAGGGCCAATCGGGGGCGGCAAGCCCTCGAACCCTACCTCAGACGCGCATCGGCATCACGACGGTGGTGTAGGAGCGGTCACCAGGCGCATGCATCACACCCGGGCTGTGCTCGTCACCCAGCTCGATCGAGACCTCGTCGCTGTCCATCGCGGTGAGCACGTCGAGAATGTATTTGGCGTTGAACCCGACGGTCAGTGACGCCCCGCGGTACGCGACCTCGAGGTCGTCTTTGGCCTCGCCCAGGTCGGGGTTGTTGGCGGTGATGCGCAGCAGGTTCTCGCTCAAGGCGACCCGCACCGCGTTCGACTTGTCGGCCGAGAGCAGCGCGATGCGCTTGAGCGCGTCGAAGAAGCGGCCGCGGTTGACCAGCACCTGCTTCTCGCCCTCTTTCGGTATCACCCGCTGATATTCGGGAAATTGGCCGTCGATGAGCCGCATCACCATCGAGAGGCCCGGCTTCTTGAACAGCGCTGAATTCTCGGCGAACCCCAGCTGGCATTCAGCCTCGGGCGCCTCTTCGAGCAACCGCTTGAGCTCGAACAACCCCTTGCGGGGGATGATCACGCCGGCCTTGAGCTTGAAGTCGCCGACCAGGTCGCGCTCGATGAGCGAGAGGCGGTGACCGTCGGTGGCGACCATGCGCACCTTGCCGGCCTCGCGGGGCTCGAAGAACACGCCGTTCAAGATGTAGCGCGTCTCGTCGGTCGAGATGGCGTACTGGGTCTTCTTGATCATCTCGAGCAGCACGCTGCCCGACAGCTTCACCAGCGGCGCGTTCTCTTCTTTGGGCAGCTTGGGAAATTCTTCAGGCGCCATGCCGACGATTTTGTAGTGCGCCGCGCCGGAGGTGATCTCAGCGTAGTTGTTCGGCAGCTTCTTCAAGTTGAGCGACGCGTCGGGCACCAGGCTGACGATGTCGAGCAGGGTCTTCGCCGAGACGGTGACCGCTCCGGGCTTGAGCACCTCGGCGGGGTGCTCGCTGACGATGCCGATGTCCAAGTCGAATGCGGTGACGGTGACGCCGGTCTTCGAGGCGGTGATCAGCACGTTCGAGAGAATTGGCATCGTGGCTT
This sequence comes from Archangium sp., assembly GCA_031367385.1. Taxonomy (GTDB): domain Bacteria; phylum Myxococcota; class Myxococcia; order Myxococcales; family Myxococcaceae; genus JAEUJT01. The sequence goes on from JANLPS010000057.1 coordinate 31,548, forward strand.
TGCGCTCGACGATGCCGCCCGCGCGGTGCAACGCCTTCTTCAGCTCATCAGCGGCAATGCGAAATTCCATGCGCGCGGGTGTAGCCCAACGTGTGCCCCGAAGGCCACGGTGTTGTCGCGTTGGGGGTTGATCATTTCACCGCCGTCGGCGAGTACCACCGGCATGCCCAGGCAGCACGAACCCAAGTGGCTCAAGGCCGCGAAAGCAGGCGCTTTTTCACAGCCCGATTCGCCCAAGGCCGACTTCATCAGCCGGGCACTCTCTCGCGCGGGCGTGATGCCCTCAGGCCAGGCTGAAGAGGCCGTCAAAGCCGGGCGGGTGAAGGTGAACGGGCGCCTGATGCACGAGCCATTCGCGCCGCTGCCGGTCGGAGCCAAAGTGCAGGTCGACGGCACGGTCTACGACGTCACTCCGACGACCAAGGTGCTCGCGTTTCACAAGCCGAAGAACATGGTCGTGAACGGCTCTGACAACGAGGGCGGCACCACGGTGTTCAACGCGCTGATCGACCTGTTGCCGTTCGCGCTGCGAGGCTACGGGTGGCTCGCGGTGGGGCGGCTCGATCGCGACACCACCGGGTTGCTGCTGTTCACCAACGACGAGCAATTCGTCGCCCACGCGACCTCGCCTGAGACCCATTTGCCGAAGGTGTATCTGGTGACGGTGGCGGGGCAGGTGACCGAAGAGAAGCTCGCCACCCTGCGTCGCGGAGTCACCTACGGCGACTTCACCGCCAAGCCGGCCAAGGCCACGCTCCGCTCACCCGGCGTGCTGGCCTTGACCCTGACCGAGGGCAAGTTTCATCAGGTCAAGCGCATGGTCAACGAGGTGAACCTGGCGACCCTCGAGCTGCACCGCGAGGCCGTCGGTGAGCATGTGCTCGACATACCGATCGGTACGTTTCGAGAGCTGACCGACGACGAGGTCACGAATGAGCTCGGCTACGTGCCCCGGCACCGGCGCTGAGGCACAGGGGTCGGGCCAAAACCGCCTTGGTTTCGGGGCATAGAATCGCGAGGCGTTTCTGCGGCACGTGCCGGTGTCAAACGTGGGGGGTTCAATGCGCGTCATCATGGCGAGCTGTCTGGTGTGTTTCTCGGCCTGTAACTGCGACTCAGGCACTTTGGCAGACGGTGGCGGAGTGATCGCCGATTCGGGTGTCACCCGGGTTGACGCCGGCTCGGTAAACCCAGGCCCCGACGCAGGCCAAAGCGACGCCGGGAGCAGTGGGACCCTGGACGCAGGCGAGACGGCTGATGCAGGCGCCCCCGCCGACGCGGGCTTCGGGCCGCCGTCGGTGTGCCCAGCCATCGCCGACGCTGGCGTCTCGAGCTGCGCGGCCGGTACCGCCGACTGCGACAACAACCCGCTCGATTGCGAGACGCCGATTGCCTCAGACGCGCTGAACTGCGGCCGCTGCGGTCGCGTGTGTGGCGCCACCGCCACCTGCAGCGCGGGCCTCTGCCAAGCCACCCTGCTGATGGACCCCGACGTCTCATCGAACTACTGCAGCGCCATCTTCTCGGCTGACCGGCTCTTCTCGATTACCTGTTGGGGCAACAGCGACCTCTCAGAGCTGCGCACCGCCCCCATCGAGCCTGGCAGCGACGTTCGAGGCAGCTCGCTCATCGCCTACAACAACGTCTCAGTCGTGGCGATGCGGGGCTTGACGTTCGACGGCCCCGACGTGTTGTTCGGCCTCGAGGGCAACCCCAGCCGCGTCTTTCAAGTCTCGGCCACCGACGGCGGCCCGATCACCACCCGCTTCACCACCGATGCCGGCACCCGCTTCGACTCGCTGCAGGTCGTCGACGACGCGTACTACTGGGTTCACAACCGGCACACCCAGCCCGGCACCATCGTTGGTGCGAGCATCAAACGCCGCGGCCGCACCGATTCGAACGACACCGTGCTCGTCGATGGCTTGGGGCTCGCGTACAACGTGGTCGTGACGCCGACCCGGTTGCTTTGGGTCGAAGCCAAATCGAGCGGCACGCCGTACGGCATCTACTCGGCGCCACGCGCAGGCTCCAACGGCGACCCTGCCAATGTGAAGCTGGTCTCGGCAACCGTCTCGGGTGCCTACCTGATTCGTTCCGGCGACTTCGTCTATTGGACTGAGAAGGTGAGCTCACCGAACGGCAAGCTGCGTCGGTACGAGTTCGCACACCCCACCGCCGTGGCGCAAGACATCGTCACCGGGCTCAACAGCCCGGAGGGCCTCACCACTGACGGTGCGTACCTGTACTTCAAGCAGGCTGACGCCATGTACCGCGTCGGAATGTGCGGAGGCCGCCCCGAGCAGCTCTCGCCGGTGGTGAGCGCGAACGACTCGCAGGCCACCGAGGTCTACGCAGCCGACGGCAAGTACGTGTACTGGGTGGCCGGCTCCGGCTTCGGCGATTCGAAGATCTACCGGGTCGCGAAGTAGCGCCCCAACGCCCTACCGAAGCGCGGTGATCAACACGCCCGCGACGCTCGCCAAGAAGTACGGCACCAGCCCCGCCGCGCCTCCATAGTCTTTCGCGATTCGCTGCCCGAAGAAGAGCGAGACGATGGTCACTCCCGCGAGGCATGCGCCGAAGAAGGCGGTGGTCGGGTCTTGCAGAATCAGCAGGCCCAGCACGCCGGCCCCCGAGACGGCGCCGGTGAGCACCTCGAGAATCGTAATCGAGAGCATCATGAACCCGCTGAACCCCCGCAGGGGCGTCTTCTCGAAGACACTGGCGATGTACGCGCGGTTGCCCTTCCAATCGAGCACCTTGTCGAGCCCCGACTGCAGAAACAGCACACTCAAGAATGCCGCACACAGCACTTGTGCCACCCACACGCCCTCGCGGTGAAAGCTCATTCGGCGTCACCGGCGGTCGAGCCACGGGCTGCTTTTTCAACAGCCTCGCGATTTTCTTCGATGAAGGCATCGACCTGCGCCTCGTCGACACCCAGGTCACGCAGCACTCCGGGGTAGATGCCTTTGAAAGCGGGCGACTCGGCGGCACCGCGCAGCGTGAAGCTCAGCTTCAGCACGGCGGCTCCCCACAACTTGTCTCGGAGTGTCTTGACCTTGGGCACAGGCGCTGCAGGCTACGCGTTCAGCTTTCGATTGTCTTTCACTCAAGCGGGGCCGTCGACGCTCCAAGGCCTCCATGAAGCGCATCGCCCTCATTCTGACATTCGCTCTGATGTGCCCCTCGGCCTTTGCTGATTGCCCTCGCCCGGCCGGCACGCAAGGCCGAGGCATCGCCGGCCAGAGCGATCAGCAGCGACTCGACTTTCTCAAGGCGCTCGCCACCCGTGAGGTCAGCCACATCAGCACGTGGAAGCTGCTCTCAGGCGGAGCCTTCGCCGCCCTGGTCGTCGGCCAATTGGCCATCGCGCCCCTGTTCGAGCCGAGCGTGCGCCCTGACTATTACTGGGGGGCGGGGTACTCGGCGCTGGGGCTGGCCAGCACGCTGGTTGGGGCGCCAGCGGTCTTCGAGCACGGCGCTGATTTCGCTGCCCACGCGGCAGCGGCCACGCCCGAGACGGTGTGCGCGACCATCGCAGAGGGTGAAGCGCTCATCGCCAAGAGTGCGACTGACGAAGTCTTGCCGACCCGGTGGTTCATTCACGCGCTCAACGTGGCGGTGAACCTGAGCTTGGGTGCCATCTTGGGCTTCGGCTACGGGCACTGGACGAACGCGACCATCAACACCTTGGCCGGCATCGCCATCAGCGAGACGGTGCTCTTCACCAAGCCGCACGCGTCGGTCGCTGGGTGGCGCGAGTACACCTCGGGTGGCGACGAGCCGGTGTCGCTCCAGCTGCGGGTGAGCCCTACCGTCAACGGCGGCCTCACCGTCGGCCTGGGCGGTACATTCTAGACGTCAGGGCAGTCGCGCATGCCGTCGTCGAACCACTTCTGAATCACGCTCTTCTGCGCGTCGGTCAGGGCAGGGTTGCGCAGGGAGCCGACGTCGGCGGCGCCCGCTTTCCACGGAGGCATCGTGCCGGCCTTGACGTTGGCGGTGAGCGCCGCTCCGTACGTCTTGGCGTTGGCGTAGCTGGTCAGGGCGAAGGGCGCGATGCCCCCTTCGACGTGGCAGTTCGTGCAGCGGCCCTCGATGATCGGTCGCACGTCGCGGTGCCATGTGGGGCCGGCATTGCCACACGCTGCCAGCATCAAACCGACGGAGATCTCGAGCGGTCGCATTGGACGCCGCGCGTAACAAAGCCACAGGCCCTGCACAAACCCTGGCATCACCACACGCCAAGTCGTGGCCGTGAGCACTGGAGTGGACACGCCTACATGTGGGGTACGGAGCCCACGGGCGTAGAGGGCAGGACACACCAGGTTTGCGCTATGGTCACGCTCCGAAGTGCAACGCCCCATGGCGATCTCGTTTGATCAGAAGTGGGCATCAATTTGCACGGCACACCTTATGAGACTGTTCCTTCTCTCTGCTGCGGCGCTCTGGGCCGCCAGTGCCCTCGCGGCTCCACTGCCGAGATGCGAGACACCCGCGGGCGACGCGGGCGTGACCAACGACGTGATGGCGTCGACGCGCGTGTTGCGCCGCGTCGTGCTCTCGCTCACCGGCAAGACGCCGACCGCTGAAGCGTACGAAGCCTTGCTGGCGGCTCCAGAAGCGGGGCGCCAAGCCCTCATCGACAAGGCCATCGACGACTCGATGAAGTCGACCGACTTTTACGAGACCATGATGGGCTTCGCCCACGATTGGATACCAGTCGCGCGCTATGCGGTCGGCTACGGCGACTCGTACCAGGGTGACATGGCGGGTCACATCAAGCAGTGCGGTGGCGGCAGCGCGCATGAAGGCGCCTGGGCCCTGATGGACGACAGCGGCGGAGCGCAGTGCAAAGACCCGAGCGTTCAAGAGGTATCGGTCGAGCCTTGGTGGGCGCCGGGCACGACCGTCAAGGTCATCGGCCGCGCCGCGCTCACGGCTCCAACGTCGGTCGACGAGAAGGGCAACCCCATCGCCGACTGCGGGCTTCTCTACGGCGGGTATTACGACGCGTCACCCAGCGGCGGGTGCGGGTGCGGCCCGAACCTCATCTGGTGCTACCAGGCTTACGGGTTGGGCGGTGCCGCCGGCGAAGACCCGCGCTTTGGCGCTCGGCAGGCGTACGAAGAGCCCGCTCGGCTGCTCGCGCATCTGGTCTGGTACGACCGGCCGCTGTCAGACCTCGTATTGGGCAACTACACGGTGGCCCCCAACAGCTTGCGTCACCTCTACGTGCGCATGGCTCGGCAGATGGGCCTGAAGACCCCCGACGCCACCGCCACCTGGTGGAAGGCGGGCGACGACGCATCGCCGCGCGACCCCTTACACCCCATGAAGAGCGACCCCTACGCGTGGCGAGAAGTGGTGACCGAGACGCTCAACCCGTACCTGCTCTCGCTCGCGGGCAATTCGCCTTCTGCGAGCGACACGCGCACCTACAAATACGACCCGACCACGACGAAAGAAGCGCCCCTCGGCCTCCCCGCGGCGGGGGTGCTGACGATGATGGGCTCGTATGGGTCGCTGCCCCGCGAGCGCGTGCGTGCGGCGCGCTACCTCGAGACCTTCGCCTGCTCGAACTTCGCGCCCCCCTCGGTCGACCAGACGTTTCCTCCCTATGCCGGAGACCCCGCGACCTCGGGCACCTGCATGCACTGCCACCGCACGCTCGACCCGGCAGCCATCTTCTTCAAGCGGTGGGACTACGGGCAGCGTCAGTCGTACTACGTGCCGTGGCCCCTCATCCCCGGAGTGGGGAACGCGCGCGTCATCCCCGAGATGCTGAGCTACCAGTACCCGTACTCCTCGCTGCCGTACGTGCGGTGGGCCGACGCTTTTCGGCCGAACACGGTGATGACGCCGGTGACCCAGGCGCAAATCACGGCCAACCCCGAGGTCATTTTTCTCGACACCATGCCCCAGAGCTACACGCTGCTCGGCGTGCACGGTGATGGCACGATGGGCCCCTTAGGCTTCGGCAAGGTGGTGGTCAGCTCAGGCGAGTTCGACCGCTGTGCAGCACGGCGCATGTACGAAAAATTCGTCGGCCGGCCGCTCGACCCTGCTTCTGAGACCCGGTACATCGACGCGCTCGCCGCCCAGTTTCGAGACAAGAACGGGCGCAAGGCGCGCGACTTCATTCGCTACCTGATGACCCTGCCTGAGTTTCGGAGGGGCCTGTGAGCGCCCGCTCGATTCAATGGGGCCTGGCCCTCGCGCTGGCAGTCGGTGCCGTCGGCTGCACCGGCAACATCATCGGCGTCGGTTCAACCACGCCCTCTGGGGGCACCGGGGCGGGCGCAGGCGGCCCCACTTGCGCGGTGAGCCGCAACGATGAGGTGCGCTTGGCGATGCAAGGCGCCTGCGTCGCGTGCCACGCCGCGGGCACCAAGCCGTTCTTCGCCTCGCTCGAGGCCTTCGAGAATGGCCTCGTGTGGAACCCGAAGTACGTGACCCCCGGTGACCCAGACTCGAGCTATCTCGTCGCGTTGCTCGAAGGCAAAGGCACCGGCACCTACCCGCAAATGCCGCAAGGCGTGACCTATACCGCGCAGGTCGATGCGCACGTCGCCACCATCTCGCTCGCCGAGATCAAGACGTGGCTCAAGGAGCTGCCTGCCGCCCCGACCAGCGCAGAGCCGTCGGCCGCAGCGTTCACCGTTCGCCGCCTCACCGCCGAAGAGATGATCTTCGGGCTGATGTCACAGCTCGACTTGAGCCTCGCCGACTTCGCGATGAACCCCGACACGTCGGGCAACAGCGGTGACTTGAGCTTCAGCTATGACCACCTGGCGGTGTGGCCGGTCGACTGGGCGCCTGGCATTCGCAACTACTACGGCAGCGATTCGCGCGCCGGTGAACGCTTTCTGGCCCTCGGTGGGCCCAACACCAACTTTCAGCGCAAGCGCGACAGCACGTTGGCCCCAGCGGCGGTGGGCACGCTCGTGCAGGTTTCGCAGGCGTGGTGCAACGTCGCCTTGCAGAAGCGCAGCAAGAATCTCCTTCGCTACGTCACGTTGACCGACACCAGCAAGACCAACCCGAGCGCGATCAAAAAGAACATCGGCCAGCTCTACCTGCGCATGCTCGCCGAGCCGCCCACCGAGGCAGACGTCGATCATCTCTACGACGACCTCTACGTGCCGCTCGAGACCTCGAAAGACACCTCCACCGCGTGGACCGGGGTGTGCGCAGCGCTGGTGCGCAACCCCCTCTGGCTCACCTACTGATGATCTCGCCCATTCAAGAGAGCACCACGCCATGACCCGACTCAACACCACCCGACGTCAGTTGCTCAAAGTCGGCCTGGGGCTCTCACAGGTCGCCCTGCTCGAGCGCTTTGGTCTGCGGTCGACCCCGGCGTACGCACAGCCCACCGATGGCCCGACGAAGTTGGTCACCCTCTACATGCAGGGCGGCTACCGGCCTCAGTTCTACTGGTGGGGGCAAGACGACGCGATGGTCGACATCACGGTGCCTCCGCGAAGTGACTTCGCAGGCGAGCCGGTCTTCTTCAGCGCCAGCGATCTCGCCGATCTGGGCGGCACCAACGGCAACTACAAACCCCTTCGACTGTGGAAGTCGTGGAGCGACGCCGACCCCTCGATGAGAAACGACGGGGTGCACACGCCGATGATGTACGGGTGGAAGCACTTCGATCTCGCGGGTCAAACCTGCGTGCTCCATGGCGTCGACCAGGGCTCGAACGCGCACGGCAGCGCCTACGTCGCCTCGATGTGCGGAGTTGCCGGAGGTGACTACCGCGCCCCAGCCCTGCAATCGGTCGTGGCCAATCACTTTTACGAACGGTTTCGCGACACGCGCCCGCTGCCCTGCGTGACGGTCAATTCGTACGGCATGCCGGTGGCGACGGGGTTGCCGTCTGCGGCGGCTCCGATTCTGGTGCCGACCATCGAGGCGCTCAAGCCGGCGCTCTCGGGCAAAGCCGCCGACAACTGGTGGTGGTCGGGCCTCGAAGACCGGGTCTCGCGACCTGACTACGACGTGCGCGGCCATGCCACGGGTGGCATGATCTCGACCACCCAACTCGAGAACTTCAGCATCGGCGAAGTGGCCAAGCGCATGGGTCACTCGACGCCGAAAGTCGACAGCTACCTCGAGGGCATTCACGGCAGCTTGCGAGGGGTGAGCAAGGCCCTGGCAGCCGACGTGGTCAGCGTCTTGGGCAAGATCAACGGCACTGAGTGGCTCGAGGCGAACCACCCTGACTACCTGAAGAAGTACTTCAACAACCCCTTCGGCTATTCGTTCGGCGCAGCGAACTTTCACCAGACCCAGCTCGAGCCGACCCTGGGCATGGCGCTGCGGCTGCTCAAGTCTGACCTCTGCACGGCGGTGCACACGGCCATTCAAAGCCCCTACTACGACAGCCACAGTGGGCAGGGAGGCCAGATGTTCAGCTGCGCCCAAGGCCGCGCGGAGATGGACTGCCTCGCTCGCTTCATCGGAGAGCTCAAGAACACGCCGGCGCCGGGCAAGCCTGGCAAGACGTTGCTCGACGACACGCTGGTGATCATTCACAGCGAATTTGCGCGCAGCTGGGCGTACGGCCGAACCCAATCAGACCCCAGCAGCTGGGGCTACCCTGATGACCATCACCCGATCACCTCGCTGACCTATTGCGGCGGCAACATCGCGGGCCAGCGCCAGGTCGGCAGCTACCAGTCGAACGGCATCGGCACCGACGTCGACATCATTGAGGAGAATGGGCAAGCCAGCAAACGCATGCCCCGCGCGTCAGATGCGACGGCCACGGCCCTGCGGGTGATGGGGCTCAAGTTCGACGAGTTCTTCATACCCGGTGGGTTCGGCGAGGTCGTCGGCATTCGAAAAGATGGGTGACGCGCCACGCAGCTCACTCCGGCTGGTCAACGACGGGGGTCTGCGTCACGACAGGGTCGCTGGGTCGCGATGCTGAATTGCGATGCAACTCGTTGATTTGCGTCAACGACAGCCGCTGCATCGGCCCCCGCTTTTGCTGAACGAGGTGACAACCCATCGCTGGCCATCGATACTCGCGCCCTTCATGCACGCTCTGGCGTTGGCGGCGGCCCTGGTCATGACGCAGGGTCGAGGCGACCCGAATTCGGTCACGCTCTACGAGTATGACGATGGCAGCGGGCCTCAGCAGGTCGAGCGACTGCAAGACGTGCCGAAGAAGTATCGGGCTCGCGCGAAGCTGGTCACCGCGACCACGGTCGAGTCTCCCTCGGTGGTGCCTGAGCGGGGCTCGGCCCCGAAAAATTCTCTGAATCAGCCAAGCCGCCAAGGGCCGGAGCCCCGCCCTGAGCCAGGGGCACCGCGGGTCAGCTGCTCATGGAGCGCCAGCGTGCGCGCCAATGTCACCTCATGCCGAAACGACAGTGACTGCGGCGGCGGCACCTGCATCGGCGGCGGCTGCGTGAAGGGCGGCACCCGCCAGGGCTACACCGCACGCGAAGTCGGCGGCAAACAGTGGACGGGGACGTACTCGAACAATGGTCAGCTCGCGGCGGTGCGCAACGAATGTGAGAACCATGCCCGGTCGAAGGCCGGTGAAGCAGACGTCACCTGCTCGTGCTCGATCGACCGCGCTCCATGACTGACGAACAGGTGGGGGCGGCGGCGGTCGAGGCGCGCGGGCTCGTCAAGCGCTTCGGTGACTTCACCGCGGTCGATGCCCTGTCGATGACCATACCCCGCGGGGCGTTCTACGCCTTCTTGGGCCCCAACGGCGCGGGCAAGTCGACCACCATCTCGCTGCTCACGGGCATCTACGCCCCCGACGGCGGCTCGATGCGCATCTTGGGCCTCGACGCCCTCGCCGAGCCGCTCAAGGTCAAGAGCCACGTCGGCGTGGTGCCCGAAGAGCTCTCGTTGTTCGAGCGGCTCACTGGCCGGCAGTACCTGACCTTCTGCGGGCGAATGCACGGCCTGGGCGGCGAGGTCTCGGCGACCCGCGCCCAAGAGCTGCTCGCGCTCACCGAGCTGACCGTCAAGGCCGACGTGCTGGTCGCGGAGTACTCGAAGGGCATGCGCAGACGCCTCGCCATCGCCGCCGCACTGATTCACGCGCCAGAGCTGGTGCTGCTCGATGAACCCTTCGAAGGCATCGACGTGCTTGCCGCTGGAGTGATTCGCGAGCTGCTCTCAGAGCTCTCGCGCCGCGGAGTGACCCTGTTGCTCACCACCCACGTGCTCGAGATCGCCGACCGCCTCGCCACCCACGCAGGCATCATTCGCGCCGGCACGCTGGTCGACGAGGGCAGCGTGGGCGAGCTCAAGGAGCGCTACCACGCACCGTCGCTCGAGAAGGTCTTCGAGCAGTTGATTGGCGTGCCCGCGTCGAGAAACGCGAGCCTCTCGTTCTATGCCTCGAGCGTGCCGTGACGGTCTCCACCGGGCGTCGGGTGGCCGCCGTGAAGACTCCGGGCTTCTTCGAGCACCTGCGCTTGCTGTGGGGGCTGCGGCTCGACATCGGTCTCAACCAGGGCAGCGGGCACCGTCGGCCACTCGCGGTGTTGGGGTTCTTGGCTTCGAGCGCTCCGGCAGTGGGGTTGGTGATTTTCTTCTACCGGCTGGTTCGAGCGGCCGGTCAGTCGTCATTCGAGCTGTGGCCCGACTTCATCGTTCGGCTGCTCTGCTTCGTGACGACTTGCGTCTGGGTCATCTGGCCGGTGATGTCGGCCGGAGTCGATGATCACAGTGAGATCTCCCGCTACGCCTCGTTTCCCATCTCGTCGTTTCGGTTGATGTTGGCCTCGACGCTCGCGAGCCTGTTCGAGCCCCGCGCCCTGGTGTTCTACGGCCCACTACTCGGCGCCTCGCTGGGCTACCTCGCCGAGCGCCCCGGTCACTTCACCGCGCTCAACCTGCTCGCCTTCATGGCCTATGTGCTGATGAACGCGTCGCTCTCGCGGGTCGGGCTGCATGTGGTGCTCAACGTGCTTCGCCAACCCCGCAGCGCCGAGCTGCTCGGAGGCGGCTTCGTGGTGATGCTCATCGCCGCCAGCTTCATTCCTCCGGTCGACACTTCGTGGCTCACCCGGGTGCGAGACTTGGGCGTCGACGCGGTGCCCGATGCGCTGGTCGCCAACGCCACGGTCGCCCTCGGCCGATTTCCCACCGGGTATTTCGCGCATGGGTTGCTGATGAGCGCGAACGGGTGGTTCGCGCCGACGCTGGCTGACGCCTTGGCACTGGTGGAGCTCACCATGCTCGCACTGGTGGTGGCGTGGGGGCTGCTGCTCCAGTTTCACCGGCACTCCGGGCGTGGGGGCGCGCAGTCGGCCACCGCCCGAACCACCAACCCCTTCGCGACCACGCAAACCACCTTCGCGACGCTGGTGGCCCGCGAAGCGCTCGACCTGTGGAACAACCCGCGCGCGCGGCTGCTGGCCTCGGTGCCGTTCGTGCTGGGCATTCTGCTCAAGCTGCTCTCGGGGCGTGACCTCTTCGTCTTCTTCTTCGGTGCCACCGCCGACGCCTGGGTGCTCGGGAGCCTCGCGGTCTACGGCGCCATCGTGCTGGCCTCGACCTTCTCGCAGAACGCCTTTGCGTATGACGGGCAGGGCTTCTCGGTGTTCCTGACGTCTCCGCTCGAGCTGGGGTTGGTGCTCAAGGCCAAGAACACCGTGCATGCGTTGGCGGGCGCGGTGATGGGCACTTTGGTGATTGTCTTCTACGTCGCGTACTTTCGAACCGGCGCGCTGACCGACGTGCTCTGCGCGGTGCTGGCGGTCACCACCCTCGTGCCCGTGCTGCTCACTGGCGGCAATTTCTTGAGCGTCTTCTTCCCCGTGAAGTTTCACGCGAACTTGAAGCGCCGCGACAAGCTGCCATTCATCGCGTCGATGTTGGGGGTTGCCGCGGCCTCGCTCGGCACTGCGCCCTTTGCCTGGGGCCTGCGCGCGGTGGGCACCACCGGGCCGACGGTGATGACCCTGCTCACTCTGGCATTGGCCACGCTGGCCGCGTGGGGCTTGTACGCGGTGACCTTGCCGCTCGCGCTTCGGCTGCTTGGGCAACGCCGCGAGCTGATCTTGAGAGCCGTCACCCGAGAGTGACAACATGTCAGGCCTGCTTGATAGAGCGTCTGCACACAGGAGCGCGGGCATGGACCGGATCGAAACGATGCTGAACGAAAACTTGAGGCTGATTGATGTCGCTCAGTACGAGCGGCTCTCGCAGCAGGGTGAGTTCGACGGTGAGCGGGTCGAGCTGATTCGAGGGCGGGTGGTGCGTATGGCGGCGATGGGGCCCCTTCACGGGTGGGCGATTCAGAGGTTGACGATGATGCTGACCGAGTCTTTTGGAAAGGTCGCCGATGTTCGGGTGCAGCTGCCGCTCTACGTGAGCGACGACACCATGCCGCAGCCTGATTTCATCTTGGTGCCCAAAGCTCCAGAGCCGGTCGGGCACCCGAAGAAGGCCTACTTGGTCATCGAGGTGGCGCAGAGCTCGCTGCGCTTCGACCGGGTGGTGAAGGCGCCGCTCTACGCGGGCGGGCCGGCGAAAGAATACTGGGTGGTCGACCTTCAGGCCCGCGCGCTCGAGGTCTACCGCAAGCCGAAGCACGGGGCCTACACCGAGCGGTTTCGCCTGCATCGAGACGATGCCATCGCGCCGCTCGCCTTCCCGAAGATCGAGGTCGCGCTTCGAGAGTTCTTGCCGAAGAAGAGCCGCTAAGGCCCGTATTCCCAGGTGTCGTTGAGGTACGGGCCGCTGAGGTCCGACCGGCCCCCGAAGAGCACCAACTTGCCTCGAAGCACGTCGGCCGCGCCTTGCGGGTAGTAGCGGTTGCCGGGGCTGACCGGGGTGGTCCGCTGCGACCACCACGTGCCGTTCCACTCCCAGGTATCTGACAAGGTCGAAGACGTGGTGTTGCCACCGAAGACGATGAACCGACCCGCGAGAAACGCGCCGACCGCACCGTACCGACCCGAGGGGCCGCTGGTGATGCGCGGCGACCAACTCGAGCCATTCCACTCCCAGGTATCTGAAGCGAGCATTGACGCCGCACTGCCGCCGAAGAGCACTGTGACACCGCGAATCGAGTCGAACGCCATCGCAGGGCCGAACCGAACGGTGGGCGAGACCGCGATGGTGCGCAGCTTCCAATCGGTGCCGTCGAACTCCCAGGTGTCACCCAGCTCGCCCGAACCGCTCGAGGTTTGCCCGCCGAACATCACCACGACGCCTCTTTTGCTGTCGTAGGCCATCCCCGCTCCGTAGCGGGCTCCGGGTGACGTGTTCGTGCTGATTCGACGCCAGGTGGCGCCGTTCCACTCCCAGGTGTCGTTGAGCGTCTGGGTGCCGTCAAAACCGCCAAACATCACGACGACTGAACGCGCCGAATCGTACGCCATCGAGGGTAACCGTCGCGCAACGGGCGAGGTGGCGCTGGCGACGACGAACCACTTGGTGCCTTGCCACACCCAGGTGTCGTTCAAGGCCGAGACGCCGTCGTACCCACCGAACATGACCGTCTCGCCTGTGGCCGAGTCGAACGCCATGCCGGCGCCACGCCGAGCGGCTGGGTCGGC
>JANLPS010000069.1:0-2434 GCA_031367385.1 Archangium sp.
GTCAGGTCACCATGGCCGAAGACCTGGTCGAGCTGGGCAAGAGCGCCGTCACTCAGCGCGACGTGCTCAAGACCCGTGAGGGTGAGCTCGCTGGTCGTACCCAGGAGCTGCAGGAGCGAATCGACGCGCTCAAGGTGAAGCTTGCCGAGGTCGAGAAGCAGGTTCGCGGCCTCGACGAGAAGCGCGCCGACGCGGCCAAGAAGGTCGACGCGACCTTGCTGCGCCAGTACGACAACGTGAAGCGCAAGCGCATGCCCGCGCTCTCGGCGGTGAACGCGCCGGGTACCTGCGGCGGCTGCCGAATGAACATTCCGGCGCAGCGGTACAACCAACTGGTCGCTTCACGAGGCATCGATGTGTGCCCCTCGTGCAACCGCATCATCTATGCCGCCGAAGCCCTCGGCGATGCATGACAACCAAAGGTCCGAAAGCGCTCTCGGGTCGTGAGCTGAACGCAGCGGTGCTGCGGTTCATCGGGCAAGAAGAACCCCTGGTCTCGACGCTCGGCGCTTTTCCCCAGCTTGATAGAACCCGGCTCAAGAAGATTCTCGAGCGCGCGGCGGTGCTGGTCAGCGGCGGCACGGCGGTCGAAGAAGTGCCGGTGCCGACGATTTCGCGGGTGCGCCTGTATTCTGATGGTGCCGCTCGCGGCAACCCTGGCCTGGCCGGCGCCGGAGCGGTGCTGGTCGAGCCCTCGGGTCAGGTCGTCGACCGGTTGGGCAAGTTCTTGGGCACGCAAACGAACAACTTCGCCGAGTACATGGGGCTGCTGCTGGGCCTGCGACGTGCGCGCGAGTTGGGCGTGCACGAGGTCGAGGTGTTCGCCGATTCTGAGCTGATGATTCGGCAGCTGGGTGGGCGGTATCAGGTGAAGAGCAAGTCGCTGCGGCCCTTGTACGAAGAGGCGCTCAAGCTGCTCAACACCTTCGAACGGGTGAAGCTGGTGCACGTGCCGCGTGAGATGAACCGCGCCGCCGACGAGATGAGCAATCAGGCCATTGACGAGCGCCTGTAACGCTTTGGGAGCAACCCGCAGCGAGGCCACGATTCAGTGAACGTTCTCTTCGTCGTTGATGGTGCGGCATTCGTCTTCATCGGGCTGCTCGTTCTGATCATCCCCAGCCCGCAACCTGCGCTGATGCAGCCCGTCGATGAAGCGGTCGCGCTCCGACCCTTCAAGCACACGCGACAGCTGCTGGCTTCGCAGTTCATCGGCAACGGTCTCTTCGCGCTGGTCTTCGGGCTCGCTGCACCGACTGACCAGGTGGTGCGACTTGCGGCAGCTGCGCGCCTCGCGACCATCGCCATCGTGCTCGTGATCAACGTGACCCAACTTCGAAGCGGCAGCTGGAAGCGCCCGCCGCTCTATTTCATCGGGGCCGTGCTCATCGGGTTCGGCGTTGGGTATGTGCGAGTCTTGATTGGGTGAGCGGCGGTTGGCTCTTTGGTCACCGCGGTCACCTGACGGGGCGAATCGCGCCGAAGTGCGCTTCGGTCAGGTAGTCGAGCGTCACCCGAACCGTGCCCGCCTCGATGTCGTGGTTGCGCGTGGGGTCTTTGAAGAAGGGCAGCCGGTAGGCGAACACCGCGTCGACGCCGAGGCCGATGCGCCAGAAGAGGCGCGCGAGCAGGCCCAAGGTCACGTAGGTCACTGACTCGAACCCGGTCTGCTCGGTGTAGAGGCCGGTGACGACCCACTCGCGGGCGACCAGTCGCAGCATGCCGAGATCTGAGTGAATCAGCCGCGCCTCGACCACGCCCTGGCCACCCGGGCCGATGTGGTAGTCGCGAAAGTTCGGGTCGACGATGCCCAGGTTGCCGGCCGAGCCAAAAGGCGAAGCCGAAACCACCGCGCTCAGCTGCAGAAACCCCTTGGGAGCGAAGCGCCACTGAAGCGACGTGCCTGGCCCGACACCGACGGCTGAAGCGCGCACGATGGCGGGTTGGGCGAAGTCATATTGGCCGAACAGCCCCCACAGCCCCCGCAGCGTGCCTGACGCGTTTTGATACTCGCTGCCGAAGAGCAAGCCGCGAATGAAGAGCGACACGATCGGAGTACCGGGAAACGAGACGTTCGCGTTGAGGTCGAAATGCGAGAGCGGGGCGGTGTAGTGAAAGTTCGGGTCGCCGAGAATGCCGTAGCTCACCTGCGCCTGCAGGTTCACTTGCGGGCCTTGTCGCAACAAGTCGGTGGCCGAGGCCGAATCGCGAATGAACCCCGCGAAGTTGGTGCCGACGCCGAGGTAGGCGAAGTGCGGCGCTGAATCGAGGTCTTCTTCATCGAGCTGGTGGCCCACGTACCAGCGGTTGAACGCACCGATCGGTTCGACGATCGCCGCGAGCACCTGTCGCACCACGCTGCTGTCGCGGCTGCGCCTGCCCGCAATCAACGCCGCGCTGCGGTGCAGCACCTCGCCGAGCAACGTGCCACCCA